>NZ_CAUJAM010000008.1:0-325131 GCF_963082475.1 Methanobrevibacter sp. V14 | reverse complement strand
GAATATTGTTGATGATGAAATATGCCGTTAAATTAATCGATTAAGTGCCTTTAATAATAAAATAATTAGTTATAATTATTATTCACATCAGATGAAATCTTTAAGATAAATATAACTTCTATTTCACTATCCCTAGTATTTCTAAGCCTAACCAATTTTGAGTAGGAGTTTGGTTTTTTTTTAGTTTGTTCGTATGCTCTTGATTTGCTTATTTGAATAATAGCATTAAAACTCAGTCAAATATTGCATGGTTCACTTTGGAATTTCCTTGAGTTTCAAATATTCATCAATAGCTTCTCTAGTAGTTCCAACAACTAATCTGTAATGGTCAAATTCACCATTGACAATTACTTTTTCTATTTTGCCTTCAGCTATTACATGCTCCCCATCTATTACTTCGCCTGCATAAGTGTGTGTAAATGATACTACTTCAGTTAAAGGTACATCTACACCATCAAGGATTTCTACATTGTCAATCGTGTAAAGTGAAGGATTGTCGAATGCTCCAAGAGCACTTACAATATCACATTCAATTTGAGATGTCCCTTGAGGTTCATATACAGTATCTCCCCAAGCACCTTCAATTTCATCATAATCTCTAGTGGCTAAAATGTCAAACAATGTTCCGTTTATGGTTCCACGATTTGCTTTTCTATTTTCATACCATCTAAATTCTTCTTTTGTAAGACTTTCATCGCTCATTCTTTTGTTATATACAAAATCCCAGTAATCATCAGTGATGCCTTGTACAGTAATGTACTTGTCAATTTCTTTGATATAAACTTCTTTTCCTCTATGTTCTTTAAAAGCAGTTATTGCACGTCTGTGGTTATCTAGACCGTATACAACAAAGTCCAGGTCACTCACATCACTTTTTTGAAGGCCTGGCAAAATGGAACCTGAAATTCCTAAATGGTCATATGGAATATCAGCCATAAAATGGAAAAAGTCAGCAACATCCATTAATTTGGCAATTAATTCAGGATTCTTAATTTCTCCTCCTTTTTCAAAAGTATCCTTAAGACCCAATAATCTCATTTCAGGTTTAATGATTCTTTCAACTTTATCCAATGGCACTCCCATCATTTCAACATTAGTTACATCACTGAAGTATAAATAATCAGGATGATTTTCTCTAAGATAAGTGTAAGCTTCAGCTGAGCCTACTTTTCTATATCTTTTACCGTTTTTTTCACGATCCCCTTCAGGGTCTGGAATATATCTTAGAAAGGATATTATTCTGTCTTCTGGGTGAAGGTAGTTAGTTGATGCGAAATATAAATCGTCGGCAGTATGGATAAAATCTCTTGTTCTTACTTGTTGCATAATATCTCCTATGTGTATAATTTATAATATCTATTAAATTTAGTTTTTGATTTGGGGATAAAGGGATTTTTTATTTCAAAGGTACAAGTTACATACATAATTTTTTAATATCTTTAAATAAATATTAATAAGTAATTAAGTAAATTAAAAATCATAAAGGTATTATTATGACTATTAACCATAAACATATTGATGAAATATTTGAATATGATGGAAGCCAAATTGATCCGTCCTGGGCATTTCAGGAGTTTGGAATATATGGATCTTCAATCATAACCTGGATTGGTCCGGTTAATATTGCCCCTGATAATTTAAAGGACTTTGCTGATGTAGGTCTTGAAATCAAATCAAATTACATGGTCAATTTCATTTGCGAATTCTTTGACCAGCAACCAACTAACATGAGGGTTGCTTATTTAAGACAAAGGCTTCTTGTATTGATTTTCAGAGAGATATTAACTGAATATGGTGTTCCAACCAAAAGAGAAGGTGATGATATTTTCGTGGACAACAGAAAGCTGTCTATTTCAATAGCCAGTGTTTCTCTAAGCTCCGCCAAAATCCATTTTGCCTTAAACCTAGAAGATAAAGGAACTCCAGATGATGTAGATACAATCGGGCTTTATGATATTAAAGTTAATGGCAAACAAATATTCACAAAAGAAAATGTTAAAGAATTAATCGATACTACAGTAAATAGATTCATTGATGAATTGGAAACAATTGAAAATGATATAAGTAAAACAAAGGTGTTAGTATGAAAATTTTAGTCAATGGTGTTCAGTCAAATTTAAGATTTTCCTCAGCTCATGTAATTCCAGGGCATGAATCCTGCGGATTTATTCATGGACACTCTTATTTTGTTGATGTTGAAATAGAAGGTGAAAGAACAGGAAAATTCGAATTTGTAGTTGATTTTAAAGATGTTAAAAGTTATACAAAAGCTATTTGTGATGAACTAGATCACAGATTACTAATTCCAGTTTACAATGATTTAATAGAATTCAAAGATTTTGATAAGAAAAAAGATTCAATTTTTAATTTGAAAAAGCAGAACTCTGTTTCTTTTAAAATTGATGGTAAGGGATATACTATTCCTTGTGAGGATTGTGTATTTTTACCTCTTCCATATTCTTCTGCTGAAGAATTATCTAAGTTTTTCGCTGAATCCTTAGCTAAAAAACTAGTTGAAAGCCATGATAATCTTGAATATATAGCAATCTGTGTAAATGAAGGAATTGGACAAGGTGCTGAATATAGGAAAGAGTTATAATGAAAGCTCCAATCATTGAAATATTTTCATCCTTTCAAGGTGAAGGTCTTTTAATAGGTGAAAGGCAAATTTTTGTTAGATTTGCAGGATGTAATTTGAACTGCAACTACTGTGATACTGAAGATAGTAAATCGGAGTCTGTTGGTAAATTAATGACTCCTGATGAAGTGGTTTCACAAATTAATAAGATTTTAACTCCTGACTGTAAGACTATTTCATTTACAGGAGGGGAACCTGCACTTTATGCAGAATTTATAAATGCCGTATCACATAGGACTGATTTGAATATTATGCTTGAAACTAATGGAACAATGTCAGATAAAATTGACTCTATTGAAAAATTGGACGTAGTTTCATTAGATATTAAGCTACCTGAGCATTTTGATGGGGATTTTGATGAAAGTATTTTTTTAAATGAAATTAAATCACTAAATTTATTAATATCAAAATCTATAAGTGTATATTGTAAAGTAGTTATATTGCCATCAACAAAAATAAAGTCATTTGAAGAGGTAGTTGAAAAATTATCGCAAAATATTTCAAACAAAAACAATCTTAAAATAATTATCCAACCTTCTAGTCCTATAGGGGAATGGAAAGACATTAATTCTAAATTATTTGTTTTTTCCGAAGTTGTTGGGCAATATTTTGAAGTTTCCACCATTCCTCAAATTCATAAAATTTTGAATATTGAGTAATTTTGTTTTTAATATTATTGAGATTTTATTTTATTGATGTGTAATTGTAAATAATAGAGGTGTGCAAATGAAAGATAAAACATCTATTAATAGAAAATCAAACACAGGCGCAGTTGAACGTGAAACTAAAGTTCATGATAGGGAAGGGGACATCATGGCTATTGCAACTAGGGAGGTAATTTCCATTCCTCCTTCAAAAAGTATCAAAGATACTGCTAAAGTAATGATGGAACATGAATTTAGAAGATTGCCAATCACTGACCCAGGTTCTGGCAAATTATTAGGTATTGTGACTGTAATGGATATATTAGATTTCTTTGGTGGAGGGAAAAAATTTAACATTATTGAGAAAAAATACGAAGATAACTTCTTGGCAGCAATTAATGAACCTGTTAAAGAAATTATGACTCGTGATTTAATAACAGTATCTAGTAAAGCTTCACTTGGTGAAACTTTAGATGTAATGTTAGATAATCAATTAGGAGCCATTCCTATTTTAGACCATGAGGAAAAACTTGCAGGTATTGTAACCGAAAGAGATATTGCATTATCCTTGGCAGGTGTTGCAGGTAAAGAAACTGTACAGGACTATATGAGTCCTAAAGTTTTCACAACAACTCCAGGAACACCTTTGGAAGGTGCATGTAAAATCATGGTAAGAAATGGTTTAAGAAGAATTCCTGTTGTTGGTGGTGAAGCAGATATTTCTAAAGCAGCTAAAAAATTATTAGGAATCTTGACTTCTACCGATGTTATAAAATTCTTAAATGCAAAAGAATTATTTGATCATTTGAATTCCAATTTAGCAACTGATGTATTAGAAACCGTAATTTCAGACATCATGGTTAAAGATCCAATTACTGTAGAACCTACTATGAGTATTGGCGAGTTATGTGAACTTTTTGCTGAAAAAAATATAGGTGGAGTTCCTGTTGTTAAAAATGACCAAATCATGGGAATTATTACTGAAAGAGATATATTAAACGCAGTTAAAAGATATTAAACTTATAATAGGAGATGATAATATGCAAATTAAGAATTTGATGTCTGAGGATATTATTACCATAGACAAAGATCAAAATCTTTCTGATGCTTTGAAGTTATTACGTAAACATAATATTTCACGTTTGCCGGTAACCAATAATAAAGAATTAGTAGGTATTATTTCTGAAAGGGATATTGCTAATAGTCTTGGTTCCTCAAAATATGAAAGTATGCCTGCATCAAGACTTCATATTTCATCCATAATGGTTAAAGAAGTATTTACAGTTCCTCAAACAATGAAATTAGACGAAGTAGCAAGATTAATGTTAGATAATGGTATTGGTTCTGTTCCAGTCATTGATGAAGATGACAAAATGGTTGGAATCGTATCCAAGGCGGATTTTGTTACTCTTGCAGTGGGAATCGCTTTTGATAAAATTGTTGTTAAAGAAATCATGACTAAAGATTTGGTTGAGGTTTCATCAACTGAAAGACTTGTTCATGCCAGAAGACAAATGATTGAATCCCATGTAGGCAGACTCCCAGTTGTCGATGATGGAGGGCTTGTAGGTATTGTCACATCTAAAGATTTAATGAGAGCATTCATTGACTTTAGAAAGAAAGTACCTGAAAAATATCAAAAATCTCAAATTAAAGAGGTTTTGGTAGGCGATGTCATGTCATCTAATCCAAAATTCACTTCAAAAGAAGCTACAATTTCTGAAGTGGCTAAAATCATGATTGAAACTGGTTTCAATGGTTTACCGGTTGTTGATGATGACGAAATCGTTGGTATTATAACACAGACTGATATTTTAAGACTGATTGAAAAATTAGAATCTTAAACTATCTTTTTTTTTTTAAAATGGGGGGGGGGAGTGATTATTACATTAATTTCATTTCTAGGTCCCAAAGGAACATTTACCCATCAAGCGGCTAATATGCTAAGCGATGATTTAATTCCCTATTGCACTATTTCTGCGGTGATGGAAAGTGTTTCAAATAATGAAACTAAATATGGTGTTGTTCCTATTGAAAACTCTATTGAAGGTCCAGTTGGAGAAACTTTAGATTCATTGGCTCATAAATTTGATTTAAAAATATGTGGGGAACTTATTATTCCCATTAATCAAAACTTAATTGTTAATCCTGGTTGCAGTATGGAAGATATTGAAAATATTTATTCTCATGCACAAGCAATAGCCCAATGCAGGGAATTTATCCGGGAAAGTAAAATACGACCTCATTATGCAGTCAGCACGGCAAATGCTGCAAAAAGTATTATTGGAGATATATCTAAAGCGGCCATTGGGAATGTAAAAGCTGCAGAGTTGTATGATTTAGAAATTCTTAAAACAAATATTCAAGATACAGATAATAATGAAACAAGATTCATTGTTGTTTCAAATGAGGATCATGAGCCTACAGGCAGAGATAAGACATCAATAATCTTTTCCATATATGAAGACCGTCCTGGCGGATTATATAATATTTTAGGAATTTTCCAAAAAAATAATATTAACTTAACAAAAATTGAATCTAGGCCATCTAGAAAAGGTTTAGGCAAATATTTATTTTTTGTTGACTTTATAGGCCATAAGAATGAGGATTTGATTAAAGGTATTCTTGAAGAAATTGAGGATAATACTTATTTTTTAAAAGTTTTAGGTTCATATCCTGAATTTTAAGTAACATTTAAATTGATGTTTAAATATAACTTACAGTATAATAATTCAGGGGGTAGGCATGTCAGATGATAGAGATAAACTTCTTCAAATAATGAGCAGTTTGGATGCAGATTATAAATCTGGTAAGCTTTCTGGTGAAAAATATAGATATTTCCGTTCTAAATATGAAGATAAACTTAATTCTATTGATGCAGTCGAAGCTACTAAAAGAATAAGGTCTATGCAAGGAAAATCTGCTCCTAAAACTAATAAAAGAAGAAATAAAAAACCTACCACAGATAAAAAAAAGCAAGAGCAAGATTTAGTTCAAAAATATATTATAAATCCTAAAAAAGATGATGTTAAATATAATAAGAAGAAATCATCAAGAAATAGTAGCACTTTTAAATTAATAGCGGTAATTGTACTTGTTGTTGCATTTACTGCAGGCGTTGCTTATGGTATTTTTAATTTAGATACTGAATCAGTGTCTAATACTAGTGTTGTTGCTGTTGTTGAAGATACAGCATTCCCTGAAATTGTATCTGTTGTAAATACTACAAATGTCACTGATACTTCAAATTATTCTTATGTAGACGATACGAATGATGAGAATACTAATGGAGATGTTGAAACCACGACAGAACAACCAACCGAAAAAACTACTGATAATACTCAAGGAACAGATGGCAGTGGAAGTTCTGAGTCTGGAGGTAGTTCCTCTAATGGTGGAGGTTCTGAGTCTGGAGGTAGTTCCTCTAATGGTGGAGGTTCTGAGTCTGAAGGAGGTAATGGGGAATAATTCTCAATGTAACAGGTGATTTTTATGAATGATAAAATTTTAAAAGGAAGTATCATAGCAGTAATCCTTATATTGTTTTTAATTGCTAGTGTTAGTGCTGGTAATAATTCTAATAGTAAAACTACTATTCAAACATTATCTAAAGGAGGTTTAACTATAAATTATCCTTCAGATTGGGGTTATTCTCAAGCAAATTCAAATTATACTATCATGTCTATTTCAAAATTAAACTCAATTGACTCTGCAGGTGTTGGCCAAGTCAATATTAATTTTGAGAAAAAACCACTTGATGAGGATTTTAATCAATTTATTAACTCAACTTATAAATCTATGGAGTCTGATTCATCGTTTACTTTAGTTTCATCTGGAAGCTCTGTTATTGGAGATAGGCAATCTTATGAATATGTTTACATTTCCAATGAGAATGGTGTTGAAAGAGAACATAAAGCGGTCTGGTTTGAAAAAGGGGGCCAAGCTTATGCCATCTTATACAGTGCACCAACAGATCAATTTGAAGCTAGTTTATATGTATTTGATTATATTTTATCAGATATTAAAATAACTTAAGGTGGTTTAATGATTATTTTATGTGTTACTGGCAGTATTGCAGCTACCGAATCAATTAAATTGGCACGCGAGTTTAGAAGAAATGATATTGATGTTAAATGTTTCATGAGTGAATCTGCATGTGAAATCATCCATCCCAATGCAATGGAATTTGCAACAGGGCATGGTGTAGTTACTAAATTAACTGGCAAAATTGAGCATGTTAAATATTCTCAGGAAGATTTAATATTAGTTGCTCCAGCTACAGCAAACACTATTTCTAAATTTGCTCACAAAATTGCTGACAATCCCATATCTACTCTTTTAATCACTGCTCAGGGACACGACACCCCAATTCTATTTGTACCATCAATGCATGATTCAATGTATGAGGCAATTAAAGAAAATATTGATAAAATCAAACAAGAGGGTTCTGCATCTTTTATAAATCCCAGAATGGATGAAGGAAAAGCTAAATTCCCATTAAAAGATGATATTGTTCTTGAATCATTAAGAACTATTAATTTAAACAAAAAGGATTGATATTATTAAAGGTAAAAAGATTTTAATAAGTTTTGGAGGGACTTATGAACCTATTGATTCTGTGAGGGGCATTACAAATAAATCCTCTGGCAAAATGGGTTTGGCTCTTGCTCGTGAAGCGTATATTCGTGGAGCGGATTTAACCTTGGTTGTAGCTCATGTTAGCGTCGACATTCCTTCTGTTTTTAATGTTATTCAAGTTGAAACCAGCAGTGAAATGAATGATGAGATTTTGAAATTGATACCTTCTCATGATATTTTCATATCTGCTGCTGCAGTTTCCGATTTTGAATTTAGACAAGAGTCTGATAAAAAAATTGATTCTTCAAGTTCGTTATTTTTAAATTTAAAGCCAACAACTAAAATTATCCGCCAAATTAAAAAGATTAATCCTGATATATTTTTAGTTGGATTTAAGGCGGAGTTTAATATCTCACGGGAGGAAATTATTGAGTGCGCTAGAAGGCAAATGGTTAATGCTGGAACTGACTTAGTAATAGCTAATGACATTTCAAAAGATAATTGTCAGTTCGGATCAGATAATAATGAGGTTTTAATTGTTGATGATGAGGTTTTAATAATACCTTTGGCTTCTAAAATGGAGATTGCAAAAAGTATTTTTGATGTAATCTCGCAAAAGATCTAAGTTTACATGCATGTCATGGTTAAAACTTATTTTTTATAATCGATAATTTTATAATTAGTATTTTTCAACTCATTATTTTATAATTAACAATGTTTCTATTAAAATTATGCATCATTATTTTTATATTATTGATGCAAATTTAAATCGTTTTGAGATTATATGAGATAATTTTGGTATAACTAAATTGATTTGTGAAAGGTTTATTTTTTGATTATATTTTTATATCAATTTGATTTTTAAAATGTAATTTTATATTTTGTTTAAAAGTATGGCTGTCAACTATTTTCTAACAGTTTAATCTTTTGATAAATTCAGCAAATATGTAGGCAATAATAAGCATGTTAAAGTAATACTTTTTAGATTGAAAACATAAAATCAGTCTTTGAAAAAAATTTTTTAAAATAAGTATTTTTTTAAAATAAGTTCATTCCTTTAGGTATTAGTTAAATGGAGTGATTAATAGAGTGAATTAACCTAAAGGACTTTTCAATGAACTTTCATGTTATTTGCATTAGCATTTATTATGTTTAATTTTATAGTATAAAAAGCTATTGGAGTAATAATTATTAGTTTATATAACTCCTTGATTGTAAAGTATTTTTAACAAAATTCTTGCCAAAAACTCTATCACAAACCTATTATAAAATCAAAAATATAAATGTGAAATTTTACAATATTCCTAAATTAAACCACAAATCTATTAAAAAATTCAAATAATTGAATTTTCGTGATTTGCCGGATAAAAAAATTATCAGAGAATTAATAAACATTTAATGTCCTTTAATTAGGACTGTAATTCTTTTTATAGCTTCTAATGGTTACGCCATTCAGAGGACTGCCAATTTAATCATAGGCGATTATATTAATAGTATTCGAGATTTCACTGATAAGACAAACGTATCTGAAGCAATAAACGATATTATTAAAAGAAACTGATATTGTTCCAACTTGGAATATCTGAAAAAAAAAGACTAATAAATATTATACAACTTATTTAAGTCCCAAATTAGTAACAACAATTAATTCTTACTTAATATTAATATATGGAGATTTTATTAATGAATTAAGCTTATTTAAGTACAGTAAGGACTATATTCAATTAAGATTCATAGGGTAAATAAGGTATTAAATTTAGGTAAAGTTGAAGGTAATGACTATAAAATCCATATGCTTCGTAAATTAGGTGATGTAGGGAAGGTAGGTTTCACGGGTAATGATGGAGAACATTATTTTACCTCTCGTGAAAAGTATAATGATATTTTAAAAGACATGGGGTTTAACAGGATCAAAATTCAGCGCTGATAGTCTTTCATTGTTTTTCGCCGAAGTTAAATTTGATACATGGTAAAACGCGTTATTCAAGTTGGGAGAAGTGTTTTTATGTGTTTCCATTCTCCTGAAATATATTTCATTGAAATCATTAATGCCAAACCAATATTGGCCTTTCACTTATGCTCAAGTGTCCTGTCTGATTTCTGTCAGGGTCTAATTCACTTGAAAATTAAGTAGTTTTTATTAAAAATTTTTTTCTACCAATAATGCGATATGGTCTTTTTCATAAGGTTCCAATTTTACTTTTTCAATAATTTTAAAACCTTTCTCTTTTAATTTCTTTTCTTCTTCTTTAAAGATCTTTTTAGGCTTTTGCACTACATCAATACTTCTAGCTTTAATGGTAATAAGACCCATTCCATTATCTTTTAAAAATAAATTCATGTTTTTCATAAACAAGTCAGTTTGTGTAGGTTGAGCAACATCACAATACACTAAATCAACATTTTCCACATAGTTCAGATATCCTTTAGGTTTTGTTGCATCTCCTAAAATTGGAGCAATATTAGGTCGTTGACGTGAAAGCCGAACTAATTTTTTAGCTGTATTAGGTGAAAATTCAACTGCATAGATTTTTCCATTAATTGCAAGATCTGAAATATGCGATACGGTTGTTCCAGTTGAAGCACCAAGGTATAAGACTTTTGAAGTATCCTCAAGCTCTAAATTTGATAATCCATTTAGAAGTGCCGCTGCCAATTTGGAACGTCTAGGATTCCAAATTCTATATTCTTCATCTTCTTTAATCAATTCTTCTCCATAAACGGATATTCCTGGAGTTAAATTTTTAGTTGCAACATTTCCATCTTTAAAATAAACTTGCATGCTCTACCTCCTATTCCTTTTCTTTTTACCTTTTCTATTCTTATTTTTAGATTTTGACTTTTCTTCTTTTCTTTTTTTAGTAGTTTTAGTTGGAAATGGATTATCTTTTTCTATTTGTTCACTTTTGTTTTTAAATTCTTCTGCAGCATTTTTATCAAATGTTTTAGTGAAAACATCACGTCTGACAGCTAGGGATATCATGCCTGCAAGTGTTCTTGCGATTTTCCCACGATTCCACCATTTGGCTCCACGAACTTGGGGGTGCTGATAGATTAAACCATATTTTGGAGGATTGTCCCCACTCTTTAAGTGTCTGAATAGTGCTTTTTCAGCACCCATTATTTGAACAGTACTTGATGGATAAATTGCAAGACGTTTTATCCCTCCTGCATGTGAAATTAACTTTGCACCTAGTGTGGATCCAACTAACAATCTTAAATTCGGTGCAATTGACTCCATTTTGCTGTCAATATAATTTTCAATATTTTTCCTTGATTTTTGAAGTTCAAAAATGGAGTTGGCATAATTGTTCATTATATCCAAATCAATTGGATTAATGTCCTCTTCTAAATCAATAATGTCTTGTGGGAATGCATCAGGTTTTGTTTTTATGATTTCTTCTTTTGTTTTATTTTGTGAAATTAATTTAATGTAAGTTTCATTATTTTTAACAACGTCCATTTCAGGGAAGTATAGTGCATACCATTCTCTTATTGTTTCAGTTAACTTGGAGATGGCATCATCAATTTCTTCAATAGAGTTAACCGCTTGAATTAAATGTTTGTCTTCCCCTGCGGATTCTTTTTTAATTTTATAAATCGCAAATTTTCGGTAAATCTTGCTTATATCATCACTATCTAATCCAAATTTATCATAATTGCTTCTTAGATAATTTCCAGCCTTATTTGGTGTTTTAATAGTAACTTTATCATTGTTATAATCAGATGACCTTTTATTTGACTCGATGATTATTTCATCATAATCACTTTTGACTTCGTCAATAATCTCCAATTCCTCAGTTACAATTTGTTTGTCATTAATTTCAGCTAATTTATTAATTATTTCATCTTCTTGAAATAATTTCTCAGAAATCAATTCATTTTCGCTATTAAAAGCAAAATATCCTTTAACACAGTAAGTTATATAGCATTCCATAAGGTAATTTATTCATTTTATTTTTAATAAGTATTTTTATAATGAATTGTAAAGTATTAATTAGGTTATAATTATGTCAAAAGAAAGTTTTAGAGATTTAAAAAATGAAATTGAACTTCAAAATGCAGAAATTGATGAGATGTCAATGGAGCTAGAAAGCAAAAATGAGGAAATCAACAAATTAAAATTATATTCTACTAAATTGAAATATGAGAACAAAAACTTGGAGGATAAACTTGATTCAAAAATTGACTATGATAAAGCAAGATTCAAAGAACTTGATGATTTAAATGAAAAAATCCTGGAAAAGGAAGCTAACATTGAAGAAAAACAGGAACAGGTTAGATATCTCAGATCTTTAATTGATGATTATAAATCCCAAATCAAATCAAATTCCGAAGAGTTTGAAATGCAACTTAGAAAAATCTCTAAACATTATGAAGTCCTACTGGCTCAAAAAGACTTAATTGTTGAAAAACAAGACAAAATAATCAATAACCTTTCAAAAACAAATGATGGATTATTTAAATCCAATAAAACTAATGCTGTTGGTTTGAAGTTACAAAATGAGAAATATCAAGAAATCATTGATAGATTAACAAAATAGTTAAGTAATTAATTACAAAGTTGATAGTATGTTAAAAACAAATATTTGTGGAGTGGAATTTCAAAATCCGTTGATGTTGGCAGCAGGAATTATGGGCAGTAATGCCTCATCAATGAATTGGATTTTAAAATCCGGTGCTGGAGGAGTAGTATCTAAATCATTTTCCCTAAATCCTCATCCAGGTTATGTCAATCCTACTACTGTTGCAGTTGAAGGAGGAATAATAAATGCTATCGGACTTTCAAATCCGGGAGTTGAAAATTTTAAAGAGGAATTGCTCAAAATCGAAAGGGAAGGCAATGTTTTGATTGCATCAATTTATGGTGCAACTCCTGATGAATTTTCCCAACTTGTATGTGAAGTTCAAGGTCTTGTTGACATGATCGAGTTAAATATTTCATGTCCTCATGCAATGGAAGGTTATGGAGCTTCTATTGGTCAAAGTTGTGATTTGTCTCATACTATTGTTGCAGCAGCAAAAGATGTGGCTGAAGTGCCAATCATTGCAAAATTAACTCCTAATGTAACGGATATAACAGAAATTGCAAAGACTTGTGAAGATGCAGGTGCAGATTGCCTGTCATTAATCAATACATTAGGTCCTGGAATGAAAATCAATATTGATGTTGCAAAACCTGTATTGTCTAATAAATTCGGGGGAATGAGCGGCAAAGCAATAAAACCTATAGCTATTAGAAATGTTTATTCGGTCTATGAATCAGTTGACATACCGCTGATTGGTGTTGGTGGTGCATATACTTTTGAAGATGTTGTAGAATTTATATTCGCAGGTGCACGTGCAGTTCAAATCGGTACTGCAATTATGGATGAAGGTGTAGATGTATTTAGCAAAATAAATATTGGTTTGGAGAAATTCATGGAAGATGGGGGTTACGCTTCTATTGATGAAATGGTGGGGATTGCACATGATTAATGAACCAAAGATAGTTGAAATAACTGAGATTATCACTGAAACTCCTACAATTAAAACTTTTAAATTTAACTGGGACTTTGAAACACTTGGCCGCCCAGATCCTGGTGAATTCTTAATGATTTGGAATTTTAATAATGAAAAACCAATGTCTATCTCACAAATTAATGATGATGAACTGTTTATAACTGTAAAAAACATTGGAAAATTCACATCCCAATTGTATGACCTTGATGTAGGTGATAAAATAGGTGTTAGGGGCAGCTACGGTAGCGGTTTTAACAATTCACTTATAGGAAAAAAAATAATAGCTATTGGGGGAGGTGTTGGAATGGCTCCAATCAATGCTATTGTTCGTAATTTGGCTCAAAATAATAATGTTGATGTAATTTCAGCTGCTCAAACCAAAGAGGAATTATTATTCGTTGATTCATTAGCTGAATTAGGCGTTAATGTTCATCCATGTACTGATGATGGAAGTTTCGGATTTAAAGGATTTGCAACTAATTGCCTTAGTGATTTACTTGAAGATGCAACTTATGATTTTGCATTTGTTTGTGGACCAGAGGTCATGATGAAAGGAATATTTGATATCCTTGAAGCATCTAACATACCTGGACAATATTCTCTTGAAAGATATATGAAATGTGCACTAGGTGTTTGTGGTCAATGCTGTGTGGATAGTGAAGGTTGGAGAATTTGCGTAGAAGGGCCTGTTTTCAATCAAAATCAACTAAAACAAATCACTGAATTTGGAAAATATAGAAGAGATGCCTCTGGTGTAAAATACTAATTTTGGATTTGATAAAATGGGAATAAATATTAAAGATAACCTAACTCTACCAATACTTTTGATAATATTTCTGTTGACTATTTCGCTGATATTTATATTTCCTGTTTTAAACATGATTGTATTGGGTATGATTCTTGCTTATGGGGTGCGCCCTGTAGCTCGTAAAATTCAATCGAAGATAAGATTTGAATCTGTTTCAATTTTACTTTCAATGATTCTTATTTTAATACCGCTGATACTGTTAATCATATATATTTCTATGGAATTGTCTGGCATAATCTCTGGATTTTTAGCATCTAACTCATATTCAGATATTAATTCGTCTTTAACTTCTATTGCTTCATATATACCTTTAGAATTTGATGTTAATTCAATGTCTGCCTCAATCAACTCCTCATTACACGAAATTGGAAGTTATATTTTAAATCATCTTGTTAATTTCTTAAGTAGTTTAATGAACATTACATTGAATTTGTTCATATTGGTATGTTCAGTATTTTACTTTGCTCGTGATGGGGATAAATGCTTAAAATTCATCCGATCCTTTGTTCCAGCAGATTCAATTCACTTTTTCGACAGAACTGTAGATGCTATTAAAGGTGTTTTAAGAAGTATATTCTATGGACACTTTTTAACTTCTGTAATTATAGGAATATTTGGAGCTATTGGTTATTCAATTCTTGGATATCCATATGGGATATTTTTAGGAGTGATTACTGGTATTTTACAACTCATTCCAGTTTTTGGACCATGGCCGATTTATTGGGGATTGTTTTTTACAGATATCCTTGGCGGAAATTATCCAAGAGCACTAACTGTCTTATTGTTCGGATTTTTCTTAAGTACCGTAGATATGTATATCAGACCTGCTCTATCAAGTCGTTATGCGGATATTCACCCATTAATTCTACTTATTGGATTTTTATCAGGTCCGTTAGTATATGGAATTGTCGGATTTATTGTCGGGCCTTTAGTTTTAGGAATTACATATGCTGTTTTAGATAATTATAGGCATGAATATCTCATGGAGGATGAATAAATGCAGAGAAATGTTGTAATTTTAGATATTGATTATGTTACTTATGAAGGCAAACCTGTAATACGATTATTTTCAAAAGAAGGGGATAAAAACATAATTTTGATTGATGATACGTTTGAACCATATTTGTATGTTGTATCAGATAATATTGAAGATTGCATATCTGAAATTAAAGAAAATTTAGATGTTGTCAATGTTGAGAAAGTTGTTAAAAAAGATTTTCAAGTCGAATCTGAATTTGTAAAAGTCATATTCAAACATCCTCAGGAATTAGCTAAAAACAGGGATGCCTTAAGAGATTTGAATAATGTAATCCAAATTAGAGAATTTGATATTCCATTTTATAGAAGATATCTTATGGACAGAGATGTAATACCAATGACAGAGGTAATTGCCATTGGAGATAAAATTGATACTTTCCTCGACCTTGATTCTACAAAACAAGATTTTGAAATAATCATATTGACTGAAAAATTGGAACGCATGCCGGATTATCCTCAAAATTTCAGAATATTGAGTTTTGATTTGGAAGTTAGAAACCCTCACGGCATGCCTGATTCAGCCAAAGATGAAATCATCATGATTGGTGTGGCTAGCAATTTTGGTATAAATCAAGTTATATCCACTAAAACAAACTCTAAAGATAGGGGGGACTTTGTAAACCAAAAAAATTCTGAAAAGGAAATGATTGAAGAGTTTGTTAAAATAATTAAAGAGAATAATGTTGATATTATTGTGGGGTATAACTCAGATAATTTTGATTTTCCTTACTTAAACGATCGTGCAAAGATATTAAATGTTGATTTGGACATCGGAATGAATGATTCTGAAGTTAAATTTATTAGAAGAGGATATGCAAATGCAGCTTCATTTAAAGGATTGATTCATGTAGATTTATATCTTGTAATGAGAAGGTACATGACTCTTGATAGATACACTTTAGAAAGAGTTTATTATGAGTTATTTGGTGTGGAGAAAATTGATGTTCCAGGCGACCGTATTTGGGAGTTCTGGGACAATGGTGGTGAAAAACTAGACACGCTGTTTGATTACTCTTTAGATGATGTTGTATCAACTTTAAAAATAGCGGAACAGACATTGCCTCTTAATTTAGAACTTACTCGTATTATTGGACAACCTTTATTTGACGTATCTCGTATGGCAACAGGTCAGCAGGCAGAATGGTTTTTAGTAAAACAGGCTTATTTTGATGATGAGGTGGTTCCAAACAAACAAGGATCTAACTTTGCAGACCGTGCTTCAGCTGAGGATAATGAAGGGGGATATGTAAGGGAACCTGAAAAGGGATTGCATGAAAATCTTGTTCAATTTGATTTTAGAAGCCTATATCCAAGTATTATTATTTCAAAAAATATTTCTCCCGATGTTATGACTTTAGGGGAAGTTGAAAACGAAGAAGATTATAATATTTCTCCCGAACATGGAGTTAAATTTAAAAAATCACCACAGGGATTTATTCCATCAGTCATTGATAAAATCCTGCAAGAAAGATTCCGTATTAAACGTGAAATGAAGGCATCTGATGATGAAACTGAAAGAAAAGCGTTAAATGTACAACAACAAGCTATTAAAAGATTGGCAAATACTATGTATGGTATTTATGGGTTTCCAAGATTTAGATGGTATTCATTTGATTGTGCAAAAGCTATTACTTCCTGGGGAAGGCAATATATTAAATCATCAATAAAAAAAGCAGAAGATTATGGTTTTTATGCAATATATGCGGATACTGATGGTTTTTATGCGAAATATAAAAAATAAAAAAAGTTTAAGAGAAATTTAATTCTCTTATTTTTTGATTTTAATGGTTGATTTTGCTGTTTTGGCAACACAATACTTGTTAGCGGAATTAACTACAACTTTATGTTTACCAACTTTTAATTTTCCAACATTAAGGTTAGCAATTCCTTTTGCGTTAGTTTTTAGAGTGTAAGTTTTATATTTTTTACCAGTATAAACTTTAACTTTAATTGCAACCTTGGAAATTACTTTTTTAGTCTTTTTATTGATAACTTTTACTTTAAAGTATTTTTCACTACCCTTTTTAGCGCTTATTTTTTTAACAACTAATTTAGTTGGTGCCTTTTTAATTACTATTTTGGAAATAATTTTTTTAGCTTTATAATTTTTGTTATCAGCGCCACTTATAACAACATAATAGGTTCCAGGTCTTAAATTATCAAGGGATAATTTAATTTTACCATTGGCTCCGGTGTAACCGTTATAGTTGTAATATCTAGATGAAGTAATAAAGACTTTAATGTTAACCTTTGCATTATAGATTCCTTTTTTATTTTTAGTGTTACTTAATTTAATGTTAAAGTATTTGCCACCTTTATAGTAATCTGTTACTTTTGGTGCTTTGATTTTTGCACTAGCTTTTTTAACTGTAATAGTTTTAGTAATTTGATTACTTTGGTATCTAGCATCTGCTGATGTTACAATAATTTTATGGTTTCCAACACCTAAAGATGCACTAAATAAAATTTGACCATTACTATTAGTTTTGAAAAGATAATCCGTGTAGTTTTTAGAAGTTGAGTATAATCTAACAAATACGTAAGCTCCACTTATGCCTTTGCCGTTTTTAGTAACTTTAATTGTATAAGTAGGACCACTGTTATAGTAAATTTTAACATTTTTGCCACTAATTACAACCGGAATCTTTTTAATGGTCATGGTGGATTTTATAGAAGCATTTACAACATTTTTAGTGTCATTTGTAGATGCAGTTAAATTATAAGTTCCTCCAACAACTCCTTTAACAGAAATATGTGCCTTTCCATTTACATTAGTTGAAACATAGAAGTAGTTTTTACTAATTTTAGGGAAGTGTAATTTGAGGATTATTCCGTTCATTGCTTCTCCACTTTCTGAATTAGTTACAGTAAAGGTTAAGTTTTTATTACTTCCATAATACTCATTATAGTTATCCATTTTTATGGTAACCTTAGCTTTAGTAATAGTTAAATTAGTTGTTACTTTTGTTGATACTAAACTGTCGGATGTAGTTAACTCAACAATATGATTTCCAACATTTAATCTATTCATAGCTAAATTGTTATTATTTTGATCAAACTCATATAAGTTGCTATTTTTAAAGGAAGCAATATTGTTTTCATCAATAGTTGCACTGAATCCGGCTTTAATCCTTCCAGTTGTGGTTAAACTTAATTTTTTTCCTTTAAGGGATATGGTACTATTGTCAAGGTCTACTAATTTGAAAGTGAAATTACCGGATAAGTACTGGTTTTCAGCTTTGATTATTTCAATTTTAACATTGTAGATTCTTTTCATAGTAATTTTTTTAGTTGCATTCACGTCTCCATTATTATAAATAATGGTTAGGTTTCCACTAGTAATATTGTCTCCATCGTATGTAAATGTGATAGTTCCATTTTCAACACTTAAAATTGTTGCGTTGACAGTTTTTGTTAAATTGCCGTCTTTATAGGTAATTGTTAAATTAATATTTGTTTTATTAATTTCAAAAATATCTACACCATTGGTAATATTAAGCACAATTGTACCATTTTTGGTGGAGTTGACTTTAACAGTTTTATCTTTTGTATTTATTACAACACTGCCACGAACATTAATATTAATAGTTTTTGTAGATGCGTTATAGTTTTCATTACCAGTATAAATAATTGTTACAGGATAAATTCCTTTAGTCAATTTAGTAATTGTTAAAATATTTGTTGTACTATTATAACTATAATTTTTCACACCAGTTATTGTAAAATTATTTTTAGTAATGTTGCTAATAGGAGCATTATTCACATCTAAAACAACAACACTAATGTTTATTACTTCATTTTCATTAGCATCAACATCTGAAGCATTAATTAAAGTGGTGTATTTTATTGCAACTTCTTTAATAATGCTTTTATTTCCTTCAGTATAATTAACGATTAAGGTAGAAGGAATCTTATTTTCAAGGTTGCTAATACTGATTATATGATTTGTTGCTACCTCGTTCCAATCAATTGGAACTGTGGCATTAATATCATTATATTTTAAGATAACTATAGTATTTGAGTCATTTAAAAGATGGGTGTTGTCATGAACTCCATCAGTTAGGTTAATTGGAACATCTACACTATTTCCATCACTATTGATGCCTGAAGGCATAATTAAAGTATTATTTCCAAATATGGAAAGAATTATTTTACTTGTAGAATTGTTATATACAGCATTACCTAAATACCATATATCTAAAGTATGATTTCCAATAGCTAATTTGTCAATAAGGGTTATTCCTGTTGTATTATTATATGTGAATTTTATTGATTTTCCGTTTTTAAGAACAGTTAAGTTACTTGCAGAAATATTCAAGGTATTAGATTCATTATATTTTACTTCTACAGGAATCACTACACTCTCGTTGTCTTTATATTCTTGATTTTCACAAACAACTTCAGTATTTATTTTTTCTTGCGTGGATCCATTGCCATTATCGGCAAGGACAACACTATCGTCTGCACTAGCTAGTTGACTGTCGCTATCTGCAGTGACATTTTCACTAGCACAAACAGATCCGATACTTATTAATAGGAAGATTACCATCGCTATTAATAACAGATAAGAGTTTTTAAATTTCATAAATTTATTATCCTCCTTTTAATGAAAATCATATTATTTGAAAAAAAGTTTACGATTTTCAATATTAAATTATTATTATTTTTTTACATTTATACTTTTGGCTTTTTCATCATTTTTTTAATATTTTTAAATTTAATTTTAGTTTTAAAATAGTTAAGATAAAGGGTATAACAAGTATTTAACTGTTTTAAAAAAAGAATTTTTGAAGATTTAAAATAGTTAGGATGAAGTGTATAATAAGTATTTATTTGTTTTAAAAAAAGAATTTTTGAAGAATAATCTTATTCTTCAACATATGAATCTATGTCAATATCTAACTTGTCACAGATTCCTTTTAATTGATTGTATAAATTTTCATCAATTGCAACGCCATTAGCTTCAGCTTCAGCAATTCTTTTAACTTCTAAATCTCCTGGAATAGCTACACTTTCCCCAGTTTCTCTAACTTGTGATATAAAGTCTTCGGTGTTTGCTTTAAATTCATCAAAGTCACCAAATTTAGAAGGATCAATTACAATATATAAATCTCCTTTAGTACAGTCTTTATCCGGTGAAGCAGTACCTGTAACTCCACGGCCATAACCTGCCTGTACTAATGGCCCAGTTAAAATTTCAATTAATAGTGATAATGCATATCCTTTGAATCCGCCAAATGGTAAGATAGATCCTTCAAGTGCAGCTTCAGGGTCATTTGTTGGGTTTCCATCTTTATCCAATGCCCAGCCATCAGGCAAATCAAGGCCTTTTCTTTTTGATTCAATTATTTTTCCACGGGCAGTAATTGAAGTTGCCATATCTACAGTGATGTAGGAATCAGATGGAATGCCTAATGCAATCGGATTGGTTCCAATTAATGCTTCCTTACCTCCTAATGGTGCAATAGCAGGATCAGTATTTGCAATAACTATTCCAATACAGTTTTCACGTAATGCTAAATCTGAGTAAAATCCAGTAACTCCAAAGTGGTTAGAATTGTGAACTCCAACACAAGCAATACCTACTTCTTTAGCTTTTTTAATAGCTATTTGCATTGCTTTATAAGATACTGCTTGTCCAAATCCACAATTTCCATTAATTAATGCCATGGCAGGAGTTTCTTTTTCAATAGTAATATTGTCTTTCAAGTTAATTGTGTTTGCTTTAATGCTGGTAAGATATTGTGGAAATCTTCCAAGTCCATGTGAGGTAAATCCTTTTAAATCAGCATCCAATGTTGCTTCTGCCACTAATTCTTGATCTTCCTTGCTAGCTCCAAGCTTAGCTAATATTTCTTTTACAAGAGCCATTTCATTATCTTTCATTATCTTCATTTACACACCTTCAGTACTCAATAACAGATTTCTCAAAAGCTTTAACTGTAATTTTTTCATCATCAGTTACTTTACCGATAATTTGACATTTACAGTGTTCTCTTAAAGTTTCCATAATTTTATCAGCTTCTGTCTCATCACTAATTACAACAAAACCCACACCCATGTTGAAAACTTTGTACATTTCTTTGATGTCCACGTTTTGTTCATAAATAAGTTTAAATATTTCCGGAACTTCTGGAAGGTTGGTAATTTCATATCCCACACCTTTTTTCAAACGTCTAAGGTTGGTGAAACCTCCTCCGGTAATATGGGCAAGCCCATTAATATTATATTCTTTTTCAAATAATGCAACAATAGGTTTAACATATAATTCAGTTGGCCTTATTAATTCTTCACCAATTGTAGTTTCGCCATTTGGCATTTCATCGTCTATGCTAAATTTAGCATCATCAAATAATGCTTTTCTTGCAAGACTATATCCATTAGAATGAATTCCATTACTTTCAATGCCAATTAAAACATTTCCTGGTTCAATATTTTCACCGGTAATGATTTTATCGATATCAACAAATCCGATACCAGTTCCTGCAAGGTCGAAATCTTTGATTATTTCTGGAAGTGAAGCTGTTTCACCACCAATAATTGCGATTTTAGATTCCTTAGCGCCTGTTACTAAACCTTCAGCGATTTCAGCGGCTCTTTCAGGGTCTGGTTTTTCAACAGCAAGGTAATCTACTAAAGCTATAGGTTCAGCTCCAACACATAAAATATCGTTAACAACCATAGCAATACAATCAATACCTACTGTATCATATTTGTTCATCATTTCAGCAATTAAAATTTTACTTCCAACACCATCAGTACTCATAGCGATAGCTTTATCTCCTAATTTTACTAAAGCTGCATAATGACCACTGTCAGTAATAATATCTCTGCATTCTAATGTTGATTTAAGTTTGTCTGCTAATTTTGAAACAGTAACTGCTTCCAAATCAATATCAACACCAGATTCTGAATAAGTAACCATGATTACACCAATTTAAAAATAAAATTAAATGTTGCAATGTTATTACAACACATTAATGTTAATAATAATACTTTGTTTTATTTAGTATTTAATAATTTTTAATGAATTCTTACACAATCTAAATTAATTGGGGTTTTAGTTTCAATCTTATAACTTCTATGGATTGAAGATGCCAAGTCCACTGCTTTATAGGGGTCTCCATGACAAGTAATGACTTTTTCAGGTCTTGGATTGAGTCTTTTAACATATTCCATTAATTGTCTTCTGTTGGAGTGACCACTGAATCCATTAATAGTTTTAACTTCCATTTTAACACAGAATTGCCTAGTTCTTCCATCATCATCTTCAAGAGGAATTTCCTTCCAACCTTTTTGAACTCTTCTACCCATTGATCCTTCAGACTGGTATCCTACGAAGATTATTGAATTTTTTTCATCTTCACATAACCACTTGAAGTATTCTACTGAGTTTCCTCCAGTTAACATACCTGAAGTTGATAGGATAATCGCAGGCTGTTTTGATTCAACAATTTCTTTTCTTTGATTATGATTTTGAACTTTTTCAAACATGTCTGAGACAAATGGATTTCTTCCCATGTGGAAAATTTGGTCTCTTAAATCTTTGCTTAAGTATTCTGGTCTTGCAGTATGGATTGCTGTAGCTTCCCAAATCATTCCATCAATGTAAATTGGTACTTCATCAATCATTCCATGTCTCATGTACTCTTCAAGCACGACCATTAATTCCTGTGCTCTTCCCACAGCAAATACTGGAACTAATATTTTTCCGCCACGTTTAAGGGTTTTGTAGATGGTTTTCATCATTTCTTTTTCAGCATTGTTTCTGGAAGGTTGCACATCTTCTTTTCCACCATATGTACTTTCCATAATGACAGTTTCAGCACGTGGGAAACGGATATTTGCAGGTTCAAGTAATCTTGATGGTTCATATTTGAAATCTCCAGTATATACTAAATTGTGAGCTCCATCTCCAATGTGCATATGGGACATTGCTGAACCTAAGATGTGTCCTGCATTATGCAATGTTAATCTTATGTCTGGTGAAATGTCGGTTACTTCACCATAATCTAAGGTAATTGTATTTTTAATTTGTTGTTTTACATGTTTTGATGTAAATGGAAGTGGATTACCTTCTCTGTGGGCAATATCCAAGTGATCAAATTGTAAAAGTGTAGTCAAGTCTCTTGTTGGTGTTGTACAGTAAACCGGTCCATCATATCCATAATGGAAAAGATATGGTACAAAACCACAGTGATCTAAGTGAGCGTGAGATATAATAACCGCATCCAATTCTTCAATTGAAAATTCAGGAGCATTCAAATAGGGGAATGCATTTTTATTATCTGATGCGGCAACATTAACACCACAATCAAGTAAAACTCGACTGTTGGGTGTTTGTAATAACATTGAAGAACGTCCTACTTCTTTAAATCCTCCCATGGAAGTTACTCTTGCCCAATCATTAGGGAACTTACTTCCTTGGTGGATTTGACGTCCTAATTTTTGTAATAATTTTTTTCTTTCTTTACTGCTATTCTTTTTAATAGTTCTAATTTTTCCAATAATGTCTGAACTAATTGGTGGGGTTCTTAATATTTTAGGTGCCCATCCAGTATTTTTAACGATATTTCTTGAAGTAGCTCCGTATTTTCCAATGACAAGCCCTGGTTTTTTAGCAGTAATAACAACCTCACCAGTTACTGTATCAAAGTAAACATCAGTAATTTCAGCTCCATCTGGAACTATTTCATGAATTTTATTTATAGTTGGTTCTGGTTCAAGTAAAGCACTTTTGTCAGATCTAATAATAATTCTTTTTCTTAGTTCTTTTGCAAGTGATCTTATAAGATCACCATTTTCAGTAATAATTTCTGGATTCTTAGTGTAAACTACTACTTCAGGTCCTTCAAATTCCACTTTCGAGACCTGAATTTCATCGGGTAGTTTTGATAAAATCTCTTTTTTAATATCATCTAAAATATCTGAAGTCATATAATCCCTTCAAAAAAAAGTTTGTGTAGAAAAATAGTTTATGGAAGCATTTAAGTCATAATCAGTTAAATTCCATAAACTATCTACACTATTATATAAAAAATAGTTAGTTATGAAAAATTAGTTTACTTATATTTTTTCAAGAATTTCATTAATTTTTTCATTATCTAACATTTCAAAGCCGTTTTTATCCACTTTAGCGACTAGATATCCGTTTCCAGAATAAGTGTCACGTTCAGCAGCAGCTCTAATAGCTCTTATGGCTATTTCTATTCCTTCATCAGTTGTTAAGTCATCTCTAAATCTGTCTTCAAGAACTCCGTAAGCTACGATAGAACCTGATCCAGTTGAGATATAATCATCTTTAATCATACCGCCTGCTGGGTCAAGTGAGTAAAGAGATGGTTCTTCCTCATCCATTCCACCAAGTAATGTTTGAACATACATTGGTCCTGAACGTAAGATATTTGCAGTTAATGATGCAGCTGCTTTAACACTGATAGTGTCATTGTTTCTCATTTGATATAATGATACTTCTGCTTCAATAACTTTCATTAAACTTTGTGCATCTCCAACAGAACCAGCTATGGTTGTTACAATGTGATCATCAATTTTAAATATTTTTTCTGCTACTTTGTGAGCTACAAGGTTTCCCATACTAGCTCTTCTTTCACTTGCAAATACAACCCCATCGTTACAAGTAATTCCAACGGTTGTTGTACCTTCCAGTATTTTATCATCCATTTAAATACACCTCGTATAAGTATTTAAAATATTTTATTTCAACTACTCATAGGTTAATATAACAAAATATAAATTAATTTTTCTAAATTAATTTTATTTAAAATCAGAATCAATAATTAGTATAAACTAACAATATTATATTAGTTATTTCAATATATAAAGTTTTCTTTTTAGGTGGAGTTAATGAAGTATAAAAAAATTGGAGATATCTTAATTTTGGATAATAATTATTCGGATAATAATTTTGATGAATTATCAAAAAAATATAACGTTAAAACTATAATGAAGATTAATCATATTCAAGGAACTAAAAGAGAACCAGTTCATCAAATTCTTTATGGTAGTAGCACTGAAACAATTAATAAAGAAAATGGATGTCTTTTCAAACTGGATTTGTCAGAAGTAATGTGGTCAAAAGGAAATAATAATGAACGTTTAAGAATTGCTAAATTAGTGGAGGATAATGAAAAAGTAATTGACATGTTTGCTGGTATTGGATACTTTACTATTCCAATTGGTGTTCATTCAAATGCATCTAGTGTAATTGCAATTGAAATAAACCCTAATTCCTATCAGTTTTTATGTGAAAACATTAAGTTTAATAAACTAAATAATATAATTCCTGTTCTTGGGGATTGTAAGGATATTGCTCCAGAATTTAAGGCGGATCGAATTATCATGGGTTATGTAAAAACAACTCATCATTACTTAAAAGTGGCTATTGATAGTTTGAATGAAGGTGGAATCCTGCATTATCATGAAACTGTTCCTGAAAAATTAATTAAAACAAGGCCGATTGAAAGGATAATTTCAAAGGCTAATGGTCGGGAAGTAGAGTTATTAAAAATAAACAAAATTAAAAAGTATGCTCCTGGAGTGGAACATGTGGTTATTGATGCTCGGATATATTGACGATCTTTTCCAAGATAAAATTGTTTAACCATTCGGAATTGATGTATTTTTCATAAACGCATAATCTTTCGGTTAATTTAAATCCTGCATCTTCAGTTAAGTTTTGAAGTTCATCAATTCCTGGCCATGGGGATGTGATATTTACAAAGTCAGGACTTACAGGTGAAATCCCTCCCCAATCATCAGCACCGCATAATAGGAAGATTTGTGCAGTATAATTGTTTAAATTGGGAGGAACTTGTATGCTGACATTGGTATTGCTAAATACTAATGTTCCTGCAATCACAGTTCTAATCATATCTAAAAAGCTTGGTTCTGGCCAATTTTCCATTTCAATGCCTGATATCGGTGTGAAATTTTGAATAATGACCTCTTGAATATGGCCATATTTGTCATATAACTCTCTAATTGCAATTAAAGAGTCAGCTATTTCTTCAGCGGTTTCTCCAATTCCAATTAAAATCCCTGTGGTATATGGAATTTTAAGTTTTCCTGCATTTTCAATGGTTTTTAATCTAATTTTCGGATTTTTTCCAGGACTTTTATTATGTGCAGGCAATTCCAATAATCTAGAAGATGCATTTTCAAGCATCAAACCCATGGAAGCATTAACATCTTTAAGCTTTTTCAAATCTTCATAACTGTAATTTCCGCCATTGGTATGGGGGAGTAATGTTGTTTCATCTAAAGTCATTTGACAGATGTCAACAACATAATCAACCATGTTCTCATAGCCATATTCAGTTAATTTGATTTTAACAATTTCTTCTTCATCTGCATCTTCACCAAAAGCAAACATTGCCTCTTTACAACCATATTGTTCAGCTTCTTTTAAACTTTTCAACACTTCTTCTTTGCTTTTAAGGATAATGGCATTTGAATCAGCAGGATTCTTTTTAAAATTACAATATCCGCAATCATTTCTGCAGATTTCAGTTAATGGTATAAAAATATTTTTAGAATAAGTAATGAGATTATTCTCCCTATATTTCACAGTTTCAGCCATATATCTTATAATATCACTGTCTGTTGCGGTCAATACTTGGAGAATATCTTCTTTAGTTAAATTTGATTTCATTAGTCTTCACGTTCGGAAACAGTTACTTCCACATAAAGCGGAGGTATCTCATTTTTATCTTCCCAAATTGCAATGACTACATCAAAATTTGGAAGTTCAAATACTTTATATTCAACAACAAGGCCCATTGATTCAAACTGCTCTTTCATTTTAATGAATCCCTTGTTGTCTATATCATTTGTGGTTGCCTCGTTTGAAGTAATGTTTTTATCACTAACTTTAAGAATTTCCGATATTTCTTCTGAATTTGCATCTAATTCAGTTCCACCAATGATTTTACCGATTTCACTGAGTTTTGATTCAAATTTATCAAGAGGTATGACTTTTCTAGATTTCCCTCTAACAATCAATATCCTTTCATTATCAATTGCCGGTCTTGATCCTTTAAATGAATCAAAAAATCCCATCACTTCTCCTGCAATTTCATAAGTTTTTTTCATTAAATCAAATCCTTAGATGTTCAATTCTTCTTTTAGTTCTCCAAGGGTTGTTACCTTTTCTGCAAATGCATTATGTCTGTGAATACTTTCTTGATTTTCTTGACGTGCAGTAATTAATGTATCATCTGGGAAGTCATCATATTTTTTAACAATTTTTTCCATCATGTTTCTAACACAGTCTTCAACAAAAACAGGTTTTTTATGTGCATTGATTACAGTTGCGTTTTCGTCAGGTCTTTTAAGTAATTCACATACTTGGGAACTCATTGAATTTTCAATAATTTCAATTAAATCTTCTGCTTTAACAGTTTTATCTTCAGGAACTTCAATTAATAAGGTGCCTATTCCTCTTTGATTGTGAGAAGCGAAAGTAACTGTGTCTAATACTTTTTGAGTAGTTTCTTCATCTAAAAATTCTAATAATTTATTTTTGTCTGATTCTTTCACAGATTCTTGTGCACATGGACAAACGGTCATTCCAATAAGTTCGGCACCAACACTTTTTCTAATCTCTATGTTGCCTTTATTGTCCCTATATCCTACAGCTTTTGCTTTTAATTGAGCCATTTCCTGGGTTTTATTTTTGGTAACTGGTGATTCTTTCATGAACATGAAATCGGTTGTCATTGAAATTTCAACACGTTTTGCATATTCGTGTTTTGACATCATTTTACCTACTATTTTTGCACATAATGATTCAACATCAACTGAGGAGTCTTTAGATACAGTTTCTAGAACTTCACTAATGGCTTCCGGGTTTCTAGACATATGTACTCCTTTTTGATTACTTGGTAAGTCTACAAAAGCATCAAAGGTAGGTAATAAAATTATAGGTCTTTTATTTGTTCTTTTTAGTTGTAACAATTTTTTAACTCCAGTTACACCTACTCTGGTTAATTTTATAGGTATGTTAGGAGTGTCGTCTTGAGTATCGGGTAAGCAAACTGCCAATTTAATAACCTCATTTCTTAATTAAGTATTAATAAATTTAGTTCTTTTTATTTATATAGTTGCATGATTTGGTATATGCATTGTAACAATTAATATAATATTGTAATATATTTTAAGTAGTATTCTTTTAGAAATTTGAAAATAAAAATAATAAAAAAAGTAAAATTAGTTAACTAATTTTTTAAGAATTTATAAAATATTGGAAGATCCCATATCTTCTTTGATTACATCAAGAACAGTTTGAGTGTAGGTTCTTTCTATAATCGGATCTTTTAATAACTCCTTAATAAATGAATTTAATTCATTTGTGTTTCTGAATTTTGCAATTAAAAATGCATCATATTCTCCAGTAACATCATAAATTCCAACCACATTTTTATTAAAGAAAGTTTTTTCTTCCCAGTTTTTAAGTTTTCCACCTTTAACTCTAACTCCGATAATGGTGGTTAAAACAAAACCTAATTTCTCATGGTCAATAACTGGTGAGAACTTTTTAATTACTCCAGATTTAACCATTTTATCAATACGATTGTGGACAGTGCCTACAGAAACATCTAAACTGCGAGATATTTGTCTATAGGAAGTTCTTACATCTTCATTAATGATTTTTAATATGTTAACATCAGTTTTGTCAAGTTTTACAATATTATCTTTAGTTTTCACCATTCGATATCTCCTTATATTATTTTTAAAATGATTGGTTAATTTTAACCTATATTATAATACTAACTTTTTTATTATATTTAAAAGTTTTTGTATTTTATTTATTTTTTTAATTAATTTTTTAATAAATCTAATTATAAATGGGGTTATATCTTTTGTTTTTATAATATTTGAGTAATATGTAGTTTAGGTTTATTTTTTTAGCTTTTTCTATTTGATTTTTATAATACTGTTATATATTATTTAATTTAATTAAAATATTTTTTATATCTTCAATGCTACATTCACTTTTAATTCCTAATGGGTTATAATGAGTTTTTATAGCTTTAAACCCATGTTTTTCAAGTTCTTCTAAAATCAAATCAAATTTGGGCGCGCTAACTTTTAAATTTTTACATATTTTGTGCACATCATAAAAAGTCACAGGAGCACCGGCTTCACCAATGCATTTATTTAATAATTTCAATGTTTCTTTTTCAGTATTGATCTTTTTATTTTCAACTTCATCAATCATTTCTTGAATAAATTTTAGATTTTGAATGTCCCCTAGCCATAATGGGCCTGCTTGAGTTAATTTTTCACCACAAATTGGACAAACATCATCAATAGGGCTGGCCAATCCATTGCTGGTTTGTCTGTAAAGGCAATGTTTACAATGGACAATGTATCCGATATTTTTAAGAGATTCATCAGTTTTTTTAGAACCTTTTTTAACTTCAATGTATAGTCTCATATAATGTTCGGTACTATGGGACATTTTAACTTCAATAAATTTGGCGTATTTTGAAAGGGTTAAAGCCACAAACCCTGCTAAGATTCTAATTCCAGTTTCATGACAATATTCACTTTTGTAAGGCTTTGAATTATATTTACGAATGCAAGGTTCTTCATATGTTCCGCATAATGCAGAGGTGTCAGTTGCGGTGATACATAACAATGAATTTCTACGGGCACAGTACCCTGCTGAGTCTAGAAAAGGAGAAGGAGTTCCAAAAGGATCAATATCTATAACATCGAATTCGCCGCGTTTCATTCTTAAAAACATGCTAGCATCGTGCTGATAAATTTTAACATCCTCTAAATTATTCAATTCGATGTTATGCCTTTCATAATGATTTGCGGTTTCACTTATGTCATTTATAGAAACCTCGCCGACGCCATCAATTTCATTTTTATATCTAATGCCTCTAATTCCGCTTCCTCCAAATAAATCACATATATTTATTTCCCTTTGTTGCTCTTTTTGAAATACTTGGAGTGCAAGGATAGATAAATCTCTATTTAATTCCATATGAGGATTATAAAAAACTGGTGCAGCTGATGAAACTTTATCAAATTCTGGAAATTCAATTGTGGTAAATCCTTCTTCAATGCGTCTTGTTTTATATTCGTCCATTACTTCTCACTCATAATTTTTTTATTAAGTAATATTTTAAATATTATTAAATTTAAACATTAGTATAGTAAATCTATTGGTGATAAAATTGTCAGATATTAGAGTTCCTATTGCTAAACCAATAATCGGAGAAGAAGAAATAGAAAATGTAGTTGAAGTTTTAAAATCAGGTATGATTGCTCAAGGTCCAAAAGTTGAAGAATTTGAGCAAAAATTTGCTGATTGGGTAGGTGCAGAGTATGGAATTGCTGTTAACTCAGGAACTGCTGCTTTACACACTGCATTACTAGCATGCGATATTGGAGAAGGCGATGAGGTTATTACAACACCATTTACATTTATTGCAAGTGGTAATTCCATAGTGTATACTGGGGCAAAACCGGTATTTGCCGATATTGATTTAAAAAATTATACAATAAATCCTGATGAAATTGAAAAATCAATAACAGAGAATACTAAAGCTATTTTGCCAGTTCAATTATATGGTCAATCTGCAAACATGGATAGAATTAATGAAATAGCTGAAAAATATGGATTAATTGTTATTGAAGATGCTGCCCAAGCTCATGGAGCAACTTGCAACGGTAAAAAAATAGGCAGTCTGGGGGATATGTCTTGCTTTAGTTTTTACCCAACAAAAAACATGACCACTTCCGAAGGCGGAATAATTACAACAGATGATGAAGATTTAGCAGAAAATGCAAGAATATACAGGGCACACGGAGCTAGTGTTAGATATCATCATGATGCAATAGGATACAATTTTAGAATGACTGATATTTCCGCAGCGATAGGTCTTGCACAATTGGAAAAAATAGATGATTTTAATGATAAAAGAATTGCCAATGCGGCATATTTAAATGAAGGTTTAAAAGATGTTGATGGAATAGTTACTCCATACTGTGCTTATGATTCTAAACATGTATATCATCAATACACAATTAGGGTTGAAAAAGGAGACCGTGATGATTGGGTTGATATAATCAATGATTGTGGTGTCGGAACGGGTATTCATTATCCAATTCCATTATACAATCAGCCAATTTACAAAGCATTAGGTTATACTGGGCATTGTCCAAATACAGAACTTGCAGCAGACAATGTAATTTCACTTCCAGTACATCCATCATTAACAAAGGAAGATTTGGATCTTGTAATTGGAGCTGTTAAAACAGCTTCTAAGGAGTTAGATTGAATTCTAACTTTATTTTTTTATTTTAACATTTCATTAACGGTATCAACTTTAGCATCTAAAGTTCTATTTTCTAAGTCTCTTCTATCGTCTACTTTTATAACGGTATATACTCTGCCAATGTCTAATTCAAAGATGGCTTCTTGAGCATTAGCTATTGCTTCATATAATTGGGTTAAATTTTCTGCTTCTATTTGTGTTCCCATTCCAGTTAATTGATAACTTAAACCGGAATCTTTTATTGATTGAACAGCTGCAGTTACATAATCTTTACATTCAGTAGTTTCAGTGCCTACAGGCAATATTGCAAAATCGCATGTAATCATTTTTTTCACCTAGTAAAATTATTTATTTATCTTTGTATAAATTAATTTAGTAATGGTGAAATTAGACAAAGATGAATTTAATGAATATATTTTCACAAGAATTAATAATTTAATCCGTGATCATGAATTAATTAAAGAGGACGAGTTAATCGCTGTGGCATTATCTGGTGGTAAAGATAGTGTATTAACATTACACGCACTTAAAAATTATCAAAACTTTTTAGATTTTGATTTAGTGGCTATTAGTGTCGATGAGGGTATTAAAGGTTATCGCCAACACGGCATCAATTCAGCTATTCAAAATGCCAGGGAGTTGGATGTTAAGCTTGTTCAAAAATCATTTAAGGATGAGGAGGGGTTTGCGCTTGATGATATTTATGCTGATTTTAAAAGCGCATGTATTCCCTGTGGAGTGTTTAGAAGAAATATTTTAAATAAAACCGCTTATGAAATAGGTGCTTGTAAAATAGCAACTGGACATAATTTAGATGATGAAATTCAATCTTTTTTAATGAGCTTTGCTCGTGGTGATACAATTAAATTCTCAAAATTCGGTCCTGAACTTGATGTAATTCATCCAAAGCTTATTCCAAGAATTAAACCTTTGTGGAATACTCCTGAAAAAGAAGTTGGGATGTGGGCGGTAATGAACAACATTGATATTCATCTTGATGAATGTCCTTATTCGCATTTATCTCTAAGAGCTAAAATTAAGGCATTTTTAAACGAAAGTGAAGATAAATGCCCAGGCATTAAGAATAATGTGATGGAGTCATTTAAACAGATTTTAACATTTGAAAATGATATCAGCACAAAGCTCAATGAATGCGAAGTTTGTGGGGAGCCTACTTCTTCTAATGTTTGTAAAGCTTGTGAACTAAAAGATTTAATAAATAATGCATATTCTACTAATGATTAAATGCACATAGTTTTATGAATAAATAGAATGCGGTGGTTTTAAGTTACTTTTTTTAAGTAACTTTCGAGTCCTTTTTCCACATATTAAAATTCAATTTCTTATTATAGAAAATGCCATGTATATAACAAATAATGCAACTAAAATAATACCTTCTTTTTTGTCGTATTTTTCCTGAGTTTTACCAAATATGAAACATAATATGGTTACTGCAATCATAAACCCGATATCTGTTAACATGCTCTGATCTACGGGTATGTTGGTTATAGCACTACTTGCACCAAGTATGAATAGGATATTAAATGTGTTTGAACCTATAACATTGCCGATTACTAATTGGTTTTCCCCTTTCTTTAAAGCAGTAACTGATGTGACAAGTTCAGGTAAAGATGTACCGATAGCTACAATAGTTAAACCTACTAGTGTTTCACTCATTCCAAATGCCATTGCTATGGTTGAAGCATTATCTACAACCAAATCTCCACCAAGAACAATACCTACAAGTCCAATAATTATAAAAATTATACTTTTTTGAAGTGTTAATTTAGGTTTTTCCACAACATTGGCTTCCGCTGACTGTCTTGCTACATGAACGGTGTGGGTAAGATAAACAATTAAGATAATGAGCAATACAATTCCTTCAAGATGTGTAAGATTTCCGCCGATAAATATTAATGCTTCAAGTAATAATGTTATGCCTATAAGGAAAGGCAAATCTTTATTTAAAACACTTCTTTCCATTAACAAGTCGCCAAGTAATGCACATATTCCAATGACGATTAAAATATTAAATATATTGCTTCCAACAATGTTGCTCACAGCCATTGCATTATTTCCAGTTAGGGAGGAAGTAATGGAAACTGCAGCTTCAGGAGTACTGGTTCCAAATGCCACGATGGTCAAACCAACAATGATGGCAGGGATTTTTAAAATAGAAGCAATGCTGCTTGCTCCATCAACGAAAATATCGGAACCTTTAATTAAAAATATGAATCCCGCAAGTAACAGTAGGATATTGACAATAATAAATGCATCCATTTTTTCACTCCTCAGTTTCAGTTACTTCTTTGGATCCAAGATCGGTTACAAGAACTTTATCAATTTGGTGTCCATCAATGTCTATAATTTCAAAGATAAACCTTTCACATTCATATTTGTCCTCTTCATTAGGAACGGTACCGCTAATACTTAAAATAAAACCTGCTAAAGTGGTATAGTTGTCTTCTTCTTCATCAGGCAATTTATCTTTAAATTCAAATAATTCTTTAAATTTATCAATAGGGTATCTTCCATCGATTAACCAAGTTCCATCCTCCCTTTGGATTGCTTCAGGTTCATCTTCTTCATCAATACTTGGAATGTCTCCAACAATGCCTTCAAGTAAATCGTTTAAAGTAATTAAACCTTCTACACTGCCGAATTCATCAATAACAAGGGACATATGAACATATTCTTGGTTTTCTTTAAATTCCTTTAATAATTCTAATGTTTGCAAATGCTCAGAAACTACTAATGGTTCTTTAACGATTTTTTCCACATCAAATTCTTCTTCACTAAACATTACTGAGAGAATATCCTTTGCCTGAACAACTCCAATGAAATCGTCTAATTCCCCTTTGGCAATTGGAAAAATTGATCTTTTACTTTCAATAATTTTGACTTTATTCACGTCATGGTCATCTTCAAGATCAATCCAAATAATCTCATTACGTGGGGTCATTATACTTTCAACTTTCTGGTCATCAAGTTTGAAAACTCTTTTGATGATGTCCTCTTCCGCCTCTTCAATTGTACCATCTTCTCTTCCTTCTTTAATCATTAATTCGATTTCTTCTTCAGTAACAATGTCATCATTTCTATTTTCAATTCTCATTAACCATAATAGAAAACTACTTGACTTTGCAAGAATAAAACTTATTGGTCTTGAAACTTCTGTAAGAACTAACATAGATTTAGCAACTTTTAGAGAAACCTTTTCGGGATCATTTAATGCTATAACCTTTGGTACAATTTCCCCAATAACTAATGTTAAATATGTGCTCACTATTACCACTACAATTACACTTATGGCTTCGCTATATGGTATAAATGAAATTGCAGCTGCAAGTGGTTCTGATAAAGTTGCTCCACCAAATGCTCCTGTTAAAACAGCAGTAAGGGATATTCCTATTTGAACAGTGGATAAAAATTCGTTGGCATCTTCACCTAATTCTGCAACAATTTTTGCATTTTTATTTCCTTCATCGATATATTTTTGTAATTTTGCTTTTCTAACTGATACAACAGCAAGTTCCGCCATTGATAAGTATCCGTTAATTATTATTAAAATTAATATGACAATTATTTCGAGTGTCGTCCCAATCATTTTTAACAAACCATTAAAACTAATTTATAAATCACTGGCACGTTTAAAACCAGTGTTTCCATATATTTTATCTTGCATTTCCTGAACTGCAAGTGAAGCTTCTTCTCTTGTAGCTACTTTTTGAAAAATACGTCTGGATTTAATATTTAGGGTTTTTCCACAAATACATTTGCGTGTAGCCACTCCTTCTTTAGCATATAATGCTCTTCCACAGTCGCAACGAAATATAAAATACATGATTTTTTCCTTAAAAAGTAATAGTAATTATAAATATCTTTAAATATATGTTATATATATTTTCACCTAGAGTCCGAAGATTTTCATAAATAGTGGTATGAAAACCTTTGATGGTAAAATCACTAATGTAGCAATACTGACTCCTAAGTTAGTTCCAACAACAACAAGCAATATTCTAAATATATTGTTATCCCATAAATCTCTGAAACTTTCCACGCGGGCTAAATTCTTCACGTCCCTTTGTCTGACTTTTCTAAATTTTGCTTCACATAGTCCTGAAAACCAACCTGCTGCAAGTAACGGGTGGATAATTGTTAATGGCGCTACAAGCCCTCCAACAATTGCAGATTGAATTTTTGAACCTGAAAGGATTGATCCTATAAATCCCATAATCATACTGATAATTATAAAGTCATATATATTCCAAGTGATATTTATCCCGCTAAAATATGCCAGAAAAAATATCACAACAAATAGTAAAGGAATCATTGCTAATAGTATTTTTCCCCATGGAATTCCTTTTTTGTTTTCAATAACCTCTAGGTCTTTTAGATTAGGTAATGTTTCAGGATTATCTAAATATCTTTCAATTCCAGGTTTATGCCCTGCTCCAACAACTGCAATAACATGGTCCTGAGGTATTCTCATTATGCTACCTGCAAGATATGCGTCTCTTTCATGAACAAGAACTTCGTGAACACTAGGAGCTTCATCTTTGAATACCTCCATTAATTCATCTAAATTGTCCGGATTTTTCAACTCTTCAATATCAATGTCTTCCTCTTCGCCATGTCCAAAAACTGAAGCAATTAAGCTAAATAAGAATTTAGCTTTTTCAACAAAACTCATTCTGTTTAAAGCTCTCTGTAATGTAACGTTAACGTCTCTATCAATTAAAGCTATTGGAATTCCTAAATCTTCACCGGCTTCAATAGCACCAATCATTTCAGAACCTGGAGCGACATCTACATCTGCCCCTATTTTTGATTGGAAGTAACTTAAAAGTGCACTTGTGAAAAATAATGAGACTTTATTTTCCTTGATGATTTTAGTCACGGGAATTGTATCATCATGTTCAATACCCATCATTTCTTGTTTTAATCTAGTGTATCGACCTTTATCAAGTTCAATTGCCACTACATCAGGATGGTGCTCATAGATAGCATCTTTCACTTCATTGACACTTTCTTCAGATACATGAGCAGTACCTATTATTTTTAAACATTCTCTTTTCAAAAAAAACACTTCTTTATAATCTTATCTTAATATTATTATGAAGTTTATATATATAAACTTAATTAGTTGCATTGAATCAGATATCTTTTGACATATTTCAATAAATATTACTGCTATAATTCCAATTCTATTAGCGCATTGATTTTTAACTTGGCATCTATAAGATTAATTCGTTATTATCATATATTGCAACATTATTACTTATATTTCTCAAACAACAAAGTTCAACATCATATTTATAATTTAACTCAATTAATCTTTTGCCTGATCTGGAATTAAAAAATGCTTCTTTTACAGATTCATAATCTCTACTAGCTAAAATTGCAGCTTTTGCATATTCACTTAGCTCACTATCATCTAAATTTTTGCTTATCCAGCATAATATTTCACCAGATGCAAGAAAATCTTCAATTGCAAAGTCTCCTTTAACTCCTGCCATAACCACATCAATATGGTCACAAGCAAGCTCAGTACTTTTCAGAGCAACTGCTTTTGCATTAATCATACATCCGACTAATACTTTTGAGGTCATATTCTCAAGTATTCGAGTTCCATTGCTTGTTGTTAAAATAAGAGTATCTTGCGGTGTTTTCAAATCTTTAATTCCCCAAGGTGTATTTCCAATATCGAAACCTTCAATTTTAGCTCCGTCACGTTCTCCAGCTAAGACTCCGCCCAGTTTATCTTTCAAATTAAAAGCTTCATCTGGGCTGAAACACGGAATCACTCTTTTAAAATTATTTAAAGCAAGGGTAATTGTTGTACTGGCACGTAAAACATCAACCATAATTGAAATATCGCTGCTGATGCTTTCCTCAAAACTTAATGTCACTTTCATGAAGTAATTTATATTGAATGTTATTAATAATATGTATTATGAGAATTGTCACAACACCGATGTGTGAAGAAATTGTAAGATTGGCAGGCATTTCAGATTATGTTATCAATAAATTTCCATCTAAAGAAGATGGGGATTTGGCGATTTTACTTTCTGAGAGTAAAGTGGATATGGAATCATTGCCGATTAAGATCAATACCTCTTCACAAATTTTTGACAGCATTAAAAAAGTTTCTAAACTAACAGATTGTGAATTAAGCAATGAGGATATACTTAAGTTTTTTAAAAACTATGAACTGTGCAATAAATATTTATTTTCTAGTTTTAAAAGAGATATTAATGTTAAAGTTTATTCTGAATTTTTAAAAGATATTGTTTTAGATGTAGGGTTTTGTATAGTTTCAGTTGATTATGATTACGTAATCTATCCGGATTATTTAAAAAATAAGGTAATTGAAAGTGAAAATTTAGTTGAAATTCCTCTCACAATGATATTTCAAAAAATCCATTTAAAAAAGCGGAATCACGGTATGCTATTTTAGAAAATTTAATATAATATATTAATTAAAGTCTATTATATCATATAATTGCATTTTTTGAGAGTTGTTAGGATGTATGAAACATTAACATTCACTGGTGGAATTCACAAAAGTGAAGAAATAAAAGAATTAATCGAAGACTTAGGAGGATTTATTCTTCAAGACAATATTCAACAAATGGAATTGGTCTTAAACATGGCTGTTCCTTTAGGTGATGTTGATAAAATTGAGGAAAAATCAAATGAATTATTAGCAAAACTATCTGTCGCCCCTATGGCAGGTTCCGAGATTGCTATTGTTTCACCAACTTTAGCTAGACATCATTTGCCTCATGCAGCATGTGATATTTCTGAATATTTACGGGAATTCGGTGCTAAAGATAATATGATTGGTCTTGCTCGTGGTGATGGTAAAGGAACATCAGGCATTACTGAAGAGGAAAAAGAATTGATTGGTGAACATGATATTGCTGTTTTCGCATTAGGCAGTTTTGAAAATTGCATTAAAGAAAAATCGTTTTTATATGATGATATTGATGTTCCGGTGATTGTAACTGGAGCGCCGGATATTGATGTCAATGAACTTCCAGGTGCTGATGCATATGTTGGTGGTCTTGGTAGAATTCCAAGGAGACTTAGAAGAGGGTCAGATGTACGTGCACTTGATAATTTAGTGGAGACTATCGAAAGAATACTAAATGAAAAAAAACGTGAAATGGCTCTTGATGCGCCATTAGTGCCATCTATTGTTGTTAAAAATGCAATTGAAAATCAAGTTAGAGAAATTGAGGATGTTATTTCTCCAACACCGGTAACTTCACAATTAGATGGTGTTCGTGTAAAATTAGATTATGATACCTATGCTGATGTAATTGCTAATGTGGTGATTGATGGTAAAAAGTTATCTGAATTTGCTGAGATTAAAAAATCAAAAATGTATGATTATATTTTAGTAAAGATCAACAGTGAGAGTTCTATTGTAGAGAATTCTAACTAATTTTTCTTTTTTTAAAATATCCTTCTCATTCCAAAGAAGTTAATTGCATCTACTAAATCATTAAAAGATTCTAATTCTCTCTCAATGACATTTTCGTCAGTCATATCAATACTTAATTCTCCATCAGCACTTAATGTATCCGGACCACGACCGACAATCCTATCCACGCCATCGGCACTTAAAATTCTCTCAGCATCAAGTTGATGTACAAATGATCTTCCGGGCAATATGACTGCATTTTTTATTTCGCTTAAATCTAGTTTTTCTAAATCTTCTTTTGTAATTAAACATGCAATTTCCTTTTCAACCGCAACAATATTGACATTGTCCGATTCAAGTTTGTCAAATATTTTAGTAATAAACGGTTCGGCTATTTTTGAAGTTATTAATGTTGCATCTCCAGTAATGGGTTTTATGAATTGTAAAAAGACTTCATTTTCATCTTTTGCAATTGCAAATGGACCTCCAGTTTCAGGGTCGCACAATGGTGTTCCACTAACTCTAAATTTATATTCTGAGTTAATTTGTTTAACAAGTTCTGCAAAATCTTCAACAGGTTGTGATTCAATTCCTTTTATAATAGGTTCATTGCCTAATATTAATCCTTCATTGAATGTATTTGCAAATCTCATTAAAAGCATTCCTTTTGCACCCCATTCTTCTAAAGAATTACAGGTTTCTCTTAAAACATCTCCATCATTAACGCCAGGAATTATTACTGATGCTCCAGTCAAATCAATGTTTTCACAAAATATTCGGCATGCTTTAAGTGCTTCTTGAGGACTTGGATCTTTAACCCATTGTTTTCTAAGCTGTGGGTTAGATGAAAAGATAGTAAATGAAACTTCATTTACACCATTATTAATTAATCTGGTAGCTACTTCGCAGTCAGTTATTCCTTTTCCACATGTGTATCCCAAAACAGAGGGGATTGAAATTTGATTTAAACTAGAGGTTAAACTTTCAAGATAGGGATAACAACTTATATCTCCTCCACCGCTAATATATGCACTTATATCTCCATCCCTAACCATATTCATCATTAATGCTGTTTGAACTTCGTTCATAACTTCAAATGGTGCTTTAAATGCTCCCTGGGATTCTGCAACTCCTTTGGTGCAACGTTCACAACCTATTTTATTGGGGGGACAATGTGCACAGCCAAAAGTTTTCATTTCTTTTACCTTTCTGAAGTAACAGTATTTGCAAAATCCGTTACAATCTCTTCCAGGTATGCCCCCAACATCTGCTACGATTTGCATATTTGTTTATTTGTAATTTCATTTTATTTATAAATTAATGATTTTTTTAACCTAAATTTTGTATTACTTTTAGTAATATTTATTACTAAAAATTTTGAAAGTAATAATCGATATTTTTAATTTATTTTAAATAATAATGTTTATATATGCTTATTATTTTTAAAAAATAGTTTATTTTAATTTATTTTAACTTTTTCAGTTAAATATATCTCTCAACTGATTTTAACTAACTTTAATTATTAGTGAAAATTATTACTTTTATAGTAATTTATCTTAAAACTAAAATGTTTTATTATACTTAATAAACTTTTCTAAAATATCTTATAAGCAATCTTTATATTATATCTTTGATAAAATAAAATTTGTATACCATATGGCTGGCTATTGCAAAAACTTGCTTTGTGGCTCAAACTCAATTTGGTAAAAAAGATTACCATTGAGAGTGGTATATTAGTTAAACTCTATTTATTTAGGAGGGAAAAAATGGCAAAGTTTGATGATAAAATCGATTTATTCGATGATAGAGGCAATGAAATTGCATCTGACATACCAATCGAAGCTATCAGTCCATTAAGAAACCCTGCAATTCAAAGCATCGTTAAAGGTGTAAAAAGAACTGTTGCAGTAAACTTAGAAGGACTAGAAAAATCTGTTAAAACAGCATCTGTTGGTGGAGACAAATCTAGAATTTTAGGAAGAGAATTAGATCTCACTATTGTAGAAAACGCAGAAGCAATTGCAGACAAAATTAAAGAAATTATTCAAATTTCTGAAGACGATGACACTACTGTAGAACCTATTTCCGGAGGAAAAAGGTTATTAGTACAAGTACCAACTCAAAGAATTGATGTTGCTGCTGAATACTCTGTAGCTCCATTATCCACTGCTTCCGCTTTAGTACAATCTGTTATTGATGTTTGTGATGTAAGCATTTATGATGCTAACTTTGTAAAAGCTGCAGTATTAGGTAGATATCCACAATCTGTAGACTACAAAGGATCTAACATTGCAACCATGTTGGATATTCCACAAAAACTTGAAGGTGCAGGTTATGCTTTAAGAGGTGTAAAAGCAAATGATTTCGCTGCTGCTACTTTGAAAAACACTTTCCAAGCTACCGCATTAGCATCCATTTTTGAACAAACTGCTATGTTTGAAATGGCTGATGCTTTAGGTTCTTATGAAAGATTACATTTATTAGGTTTAGCTTACCAAGGTTTAAACGCAGACAATTTAGTAATGGATTTAGTTAAAGATAATGCAGTTGACGGTACTGTTGGTAGTATTGTACATGAAACCATCTCACGTGCCGAAGCAGACGGCATTATTGCTCCTCAAACTGAATTAACTGACTTTAATATCTACAACACTGGTGATGCAGCTAAATGGAACGCTTATGTTGCTGCTGGTGCTGTTGCAGCTACTATGGTTAATGTAGGTGCTGCTCGTGCTGCTCAAGGTATCCCATCTACTTTATTATACTTCAATGATAACATTGAATTCGCTACTGGGTTACCTGGTCTCGATTATGGTAGGGCAGAAGGTGTAGCTGTAGGATTCTCCTTCTTCAGTCACTCTATTTATGGTGGTGGAGGCCCTGGTCTCTTCAACGGTAACCACGTTGTAACTAGACACAGTAAAGGATTTACAATTCCATGTGTAGCTGCTGCTATGTCCTTAGATGCAGGAACACAACTCTTTTCACCAGAAGCAACTTCTGGTTTAATTAAAGAAGTATACAGTCAAATTGATGAATTTAGAGAACCTATTAACGCTGTTGCAATTGCAGCTGAAGAAATTAAAGGTGACATCTAATTAATTTAAATAAATCTAATTTGAAGGTCTTATAATGGATATTGAAATCTTTCCTCACAGAGTTTTAGGAAGTGACACAACTGAAAAGTTGTTAAATGACTTAGAATCCCTCGAAGATGTTAAAAGAACTGTTATTCATGGTCCTAGATTTCCAAAAGGTGAAGCAACTTTACCTGAAAAATATAGGGAACGTAGGGTCATCACAGTCAATGGTGAGGATGTAGTTCTACAAGTTAAAACAGCTAGAATATTTATTGAATTAACATTGGAATCTACAATAGATGAAATTGAGGAAATCTGTAAAAAACACATCCCATATGGATTTGATATTAATCAAGATAGGATTAATTATATTAGAAAAGAAAAAACAGTTTCTGATAGAATCAAGTATGGTAATGCAGAGTTGCCAGATGAATTAGTTGGAATGACAGATCAATATTCAACTTTTGAAGATCATGTGAATATTATAAAAAAGGATGACTTAGATTAATATGATAGGAAGATGTACTCACGTAGTGGATTGTAGGGAAGCAAGCGGAATGGGTAAAGGTGGAAGCCTCGCTCAAAGAGGTACTTTTGCTGAATGTGGTACTGATGTATGTGCAGTTGCTATGTCCCCTGGACGTAGACACATTACCAAACCTGTTTGTGAAATCACTTTTGGATTGCGTGAATCAAATGTTTTAACAAGCACTATGGTTTTAAATGCTGGTGCTGGTGTTCCGCATGATGCTCCTGCAACTGGTGGAACTTTGTTCGGACTTACTGATAAGGAAGTAGAACAAATGTACAATTTTAAATTGCTTGTTATCCACTTAGGCGGAGTTGCAAATCATATTACTTACAAAGCAAGATTAATCCTAAGGAACGTCAATAAACATTGTGTTATTATATGTGAATCACCAGTCGATTGTGAAGATTTTGCTAAAATTGGAGTAAAGACTTCTAAAGTCATGCCAAAAGATGGTGAAATTAAAACTGAAGGCATTATTGATGATATTGTTACTGGAGTTATCCGAGGTGAAACAATTTCACAAGAAAAATTAGATGAAATTATTAGAAAAGTTAAATTAGCATTAGGAGATGCATAATTATGGTACAAATTTATCCAGGTACTTCTCAGGTTGCTCAGAATAGAAGAAATTTCTGTAACCCAGAACATGAATTAGAAAAATTAAGAGAAATCTCTGATGAAGACGTAGTAAAAATATTAGGTCACAGAGCTCCAGGTGAAGAATACAAATCTGTTCACCCACCATTAGATGAAATGGATGAGCCTGACGACATTGTAAGAGAATTAGTAACCCCTATCGATGGTGCAAAAGCAGGAGACAGAATTAGGTACATTCAATTCGTAGACTCCATGTACTTTGCTCCAGCTCAACCTTTCTTAAGAGCAAGATCCTACTTATCCAGATTTAGAGGAATCGATACAGGTACATTATCCGGAAGACAAGTAGTTGAAGCAAGAGAAAGAGATATTGAAAGAATCTCCAAATACCTCTTAGAAACTGAATACTTTGATACTGCAAGAACTGGTATTAGAGGTGCAGGTGTACACGGTCACTCTTTAAGATTAGATGAAAACGGTTTGATGTTTGATATGCTCAGAAGACAAGTATTCAACAAAGAAACTGGTAATGTTGAAATGGTTAAAGACCAAATCGGTGTTGAATTGGATGAACCTGTTGTCTTAGGGGAACCATTAGATGAAGAAACATTAAAAGGAAAAACCACTATTTACAGAATAGATGGTGAAGCATACAAAGAGGATGTAGAAGCTGTTAAAGTTTGTCAAAACATTCACGTTTCCAGATCCTTTGGTGCATTTGATCCAAACGCAGGATGGTAATTAACATGGCTGATAAAAAATTCTTAGATGCAATGAAACAAAAATTCAGTGAAGATCCAACTGAAAAAACTACTCAATTCTATAATATGGGTGGTTGGACTCAATCTGAAAGAAAAACTGCATTTGTAAATGAAGGTAAAGAAATCGCTGAAAAAAGAGGAATTCCAATGTACAATCCAGACATTGGTACTCCTTTAGGTCAAAGAGCTTTAATGTCTTACCAATTATCCACTACTGATACCTTCGTTGAAGGTGATGATTTACATTTCATAAACAACGCAGCTATCCAACAAGCTTGGGATGACATTAGAAGAACTGTAATTGTAGGTTTAAACACTGCTCATAATGTTCTTGAAAAAAGATTAGGTATTGAAGTAACTCCTGAAACTATTACAAACTACTTAGAAATTGTTAACCATGCTATGCCTGGTGCAGCAGTAGTTCAAGAACACATGGTGGAAACTGATCCATTAGTAGTTCAAGATTCCTATGTAAAAGTATTTACTGGTGATGATGAATTAGCTGATGAAATAGATTCCGCATTTGTTTTAGATATTAACAAAGAGTTCCCAGAAGAACAAGCTGAAGCTTTAAAAGCTGAAGTAGGTGGAGCTGTATGGCAAGCTGTAAGAATTCCTTCTATCGTAGGAAGAGTTTGTGATGGAGGTACTACTTCCAGATGGTCTGCTATGCAAATCGGTATGTCAATGATTTCTGCATACAACCAATGTGCTGGTGAAGGAGCTACTGGTGACTTCGCTTACGCATCTAAACACGCAGAAGTTGTTCACATGGGTACTTACTTACCTGTAAGAAGAGCAAGAGCAGAAAATGAACTTGGTGGAGTTCCATTCGGATTCATGGCTGATATTTGTCAAGGTTCCAGAGTTTACTCTGACGACCCAGTAAGAACTTCCTTAGAAGTAGTAGCTTTAGGTGCTGCTTTATACGACCAAATTTGGTTAGGTTCTTACATGTCTGGTGGTGTAGGATTCACTCAATATGCTACTGCAGCATATACTGATAATGTATTAGATGACTTTACTTATTATGGTAAAGATTATGTCGAAGATAAATATGGAGAGTTATGTGCAGCACCTAACAACATGGATACTGTACTTGATGTAGGTACTGAAGTAGCATTCTACGCATTAGAACAATATGAAGAATATCCGGCATTACTCGAAACTCACTTTGGCGGATCTCAAAGATCTTCAGTTATTTCAGCAGCAGCTGGCTGTTCCACTGCATTCGCTACTGGTAATGCTCAAACTGGTTTGAGTGCATGGTACTTGTCCATGTACTTGCACAAAGAACAACATTCCAGATTAGGATTCTATGGTTTCGATTTACAAGATCAATGTGGTGCAGCTAACGTATTCTCCATCAGAAACGATGAAGGATTGCCACTTGAAATGAGAGGGCCAAACTATCCTAACTACGCAATGAATGTAGGTCACCAAGGTGAATATGCTGGTATATCACAAGCTCCTCACGCAGCTCGTGGAGACGCTTGGGCTTTCAACCCATTAATTAAAATAGCATTTGCTGACAAAAACTTAGCATTCGACTTCAGTAAAGTTCGTTCTGAATTTGCTAAAGGAGCATTAAGAGAATTCGAACCAGCTGGTGAAAGAACTGCTATTACTCCAGCAAAATAGCTAGTTAAATACATGGATAGGTGATTTTTCACCTATCTAACTCTTAATAAAAATTTAAGCATGCCTAAATTAGTTTAGCAAAGCTTTTATATTAATAATTTAAAAAAATATGTATTAAGCAATAATTAGTTGACATTTATTGCAAGTTTAGATGATTTTTGTATGGAACAAAAATCAAGTTTATTTCACGTTTATTAAATGATCAATTTAATAATAAAATATGGAGGAAAAAAATTATGGACCCTGTAACATTAGGTGTAGTTGCATTAATGGGTGCAGTTGCTACTATTGGGGGGGCTGCAGAGGACTTAGAATCTGATATTGGTTCTCAAAGTAACCCTAACTCTCAAGTTCAACTTGCTCCACAAATGGGACATTTGCACCGTATGATAAACAAGGCGGCTTCTGGTGAACCAGTCGCTTATGGTGTTTGGTGTGGTGTTGCTGGTGCTATTGCATATATAGTAATATCTTTAGGTTTAATGCCGGTAGTTGCTATTGCAATGGGTGCTTGTGTCGCTGCTTTTGTTCACGCTATTTATACTGTTACATCCCACATGGGAAGAATTGTTGGACAATCACAATTTGAACAACCCTTATTTATGGATGTATTAACTCAATCTTTAGGACCTATTGTAGGTCACGGATTTATAACTAGTTTTTGTATTGTTGGAATTTCTTACTTAATGACCATTCCATTGAATGGTAATGCATTACATGTATTCCCACTACCACTCTTAGCAATGCTTTGGGGTGTTGCTTTAGGTGCTATCGGTTCTTCAACTGGGGATGTACACTATGGTGCTGAAAGTGAGTATCAAAAATTTGAATTTGGTGGAGGTACCCCTGTAGCTATTCAAGGAGATATTGTTACTAAAGCTCCATTAGGTGCTAAAAACTCAATGGATGTAGTAAACTTCTGTGCTAAATTCGGAGGACCATTAACTGGTTTTTGTTTCGGTCTTGTTGTATTCTTTAGTTTCTGGAATACAGTAGTATTTGGAGTATATGGTGGTATTATTGTTGGTGTCATAATCATCATTTTGTTAATTGTTATTGATGATAGATTAGAAGTATTTGCAAGAAACCAATATGGACCATATGAGGAAGATTAAGGAGGTTTCGATTATGGATCCGATTAGTTTAATTTTATTCATCGCAATAGGCGGTATTATGATTGGTGCAGGTGTGCACTTTATTCCTGTAGGAGGTGCTCCTGCAGCTATGGCAACAGCTACTGGTGTAGGTACTGGTACTGCTATGTTAGCTGCTGGTGCTGGTTTAACAGGATTAATTACTGCTGCAACTATGACAGGTGAACCATTTTATATAATAGGTATTGGTGGTGCAATTGGTGCTATGATTATGATGGGTATTACCATGCTCATTGCTAACTTAATTTATGTCTTTGGTATTGGTATTGTACCAGCAGCGTCTAAAGTAAATGTAGACTGGATTACAAAACGTAACCAAGAAAAGTATAAAACTCCTGGTACTGAAGGTCACGGTGTACCTTTAACTTCTTTTATTAGTGGCCTTATCGGAGGACTTCTGGGTGGTTTCGGTGGTGGATTAGTGTACTACGGAATTAACACTGCTGTAAATGAAAGTTCTTTTGTAACTGATCCGACTATAAGTATTGGTTTAGCTGCTATTTTAGGTGTCGGTGTGTTCTTTATTAACTCTGTAATTGCTTCTTATAATATTGGTGGTACTATTGAAGGTATGCACGATCCAAAATTCAAAAGGATTGGAACTGGAGCTCTTGCATGTGCTATCGCATCTGTCGTTGTCGGAATATTTTGTATTATTTTAACTGGAGGTTTATAAATGTCTGCTGGTGGAAGTGCTGACGGTGCAGCTGCAGGTGCTGTAGATTCAATGCACTTGTTAATTTTAGGTATCGTTGGCGGATTACTTTGTATTTACATTTCTGGATTCTTAGGAGATGTAATCGGACCGGTTATTGCAGGTATTGGTGCAGTATTAGCTATTATTTGGGGATCAGATGCTATTCGTAGAGTAGCTAGTTACGGTTTAGGTACTGGTGTGCCATCTATCGGATACATGTCCCTTTCTGTTGGTGTAATTGCTGCTTTATCCGGTATTAGTTTAGCAGCTATCTTAAAAATAAATCTTGTGGGACCTATTGCTGCTTTTGTTATTGCAGTTATTATTGGAGCTGTTATTGCTCTTATTGCAACTAAAATTGTAGGTATGAAAATTCCTATTATGGTTCAGTGTACTATTGAGATTGCAGGTGCTTCAGCTTTATCTATTTTGGGATTTTCTGTTGCTATTGCCGGTAGTTATGAAATGATGGTAATTTATGAACACGTTGTTGCAACTGGTTTTATTGCTGTATTATTTATTATGTGTACTATGGCTATTCAACACCCATTCAATGCATGTTTAGGACCTAATGAAGATCAATTAAGAACTCTTAAATGCGCATGTTCTACTGCATTTTTATCAATGACTCTTACTGGTCTCATGTCTGTTACTACTGGTGGAATCGGTTGGTTCGTTGTATTTGTCGTTGGATTGATTGGTTGGATTATTTCATTCAGATCATTTGTATTAGCTTCATGTAATGATGCAGCATCAACCAAATGGGCTGGTTTATGGCCTAAAGTGGAGAATTAGATTAGGAGGAATCAAATATGGCTCAAATGTTACCTATGGTACAAATTGTACCTGAAATGAATTTTGCATATGACCCAGTTAATGGGGTTATTGGTTCATCTTTAGGTTCAGGAATTGTGCTCCTATCTATGGATGATGTAAATGAACAAATAGCAAAAGTTGAATTAGCTGCTGATGAATTAATGGCTTCATTAGACCCATATACAAGTCCTGTCGGATCTTTCCCTGGAAGAGAAGGTTCTTATGTAACTGCAGGATTATTAACAAATATGGTATATGGATTCTTATTAGCTACATTCATTATCTTTGCTGCATTGCCTATATTAATGAGAATGGGGGTTTTATAGATGGCTGATAAAAAAGCTCCTGCAGATGGTTGGCCGGTTATCAGTGGGGATTACATTGTTGGTGATCCAGAAAGCCCAGTTGCAGTAACCACTTTAGCTTCTCACATTGAAGCTGAACTTTCTGGCGCGGCTATTGCAGGTCCATGTAAAACAGAAAACTTAGGAATTGAAAAAGTTGTTGCGAATATTATCTCAAACCCTAATATCCGTTTTTTAATATTAGCGGGTGCTGAAGTGCAAGGTCACATTACTGGTCAGAGTTTTAAAGCTTTACACTCAAATGGTGCTGACCCTGATAAAAAGAAAATTATTGGTGCAACCGGTGCAATTCCATTCGTAGAAAATGTTCCTCTTGAAGGTGTTGAAAGATTCCAACAACAATTAGAAATTGTTGATTTAATTGACACAGAAGATATTGGAGCAATACAATCAAAAATCAATGAATGTGTAGAAAAAGATCCTGGTGCTTTTGAAGAAGAAGCTATGGTTATTTCCGTTGAAGGAGATGATGCTGAAGAAGAAGAAGGTGAAGCAATTAGAGTTGTTTCTGCTGAAACTGCACTCATTGAAGCAAGAATTAGAGATATTAACACTAAAATCGACATGGTGGGTGCTGTCCAAAGAAATATGGCAGGAAACTATGCTGGTAAAGTTCAGGGCATAATGATTGGATTGGCTTTTACTTTAGTGGTTGGAGTTTTATTCTTGATTTAAGGAGGAGATGAATATGGTACAAATTTCAAATAAACCAAATATAAATGGGATGAAAACTGCAGCTGATGATGCTGAATACAGTTCAAAACTCCTTGCAAGAGAAGGTAAACTTTTTGCAGGTTTACTTGCAACTAGAGTTAAAGGATTTGCTTTAGGTGCTTGCATAGCAATACTTTTAATTGTAATCATTCCTGTAATTGCAAAATTATTAGGGTTCTAAGGGGTGTTATTATGAGTGAAGAAAATTCAATACCTCAAGTCATGGTTTCCACAGATGAAGTTAAAGATATTGTCGAAAGATTAGATGATGCTGAAGAAAAAGTTGATTTCACTGTTGGGGAATATTATCAACGTTTAGGTCAACAAAACGGTAGAGATGTTGGTATTTTATATGGTATTATAATTGGATTAATTATTTTAATTGTAGCTATAAAATTCGGTATAGCTTCAATGTTATCTACCTTAATTTAAGGAGGTTTACTTATGTTTAGATTTGATAAAGAACAACTCGTCGTTGATATTGCTGGTATGAAAATGGGGGGACAACCTGGTGAATACCCTACTGTTTTAGCAGGAACAATCTTCTACGGCGGACACAATATTATTAGTGATGAAAAAGAAGGTATCTTTGATAAAGATGCTGCGGAAGAAAGAATTAAAACAATGGAAGAAATGTCTGATGTAACTGGAAATCCTTGTATTGTACAAACTTTTGGTGCTACTCCAGAAGCGATGGTAAAATACTTAGAATTTGTTGGTGATATTTGTGACAAACCTTTCCTTATAGATTCAACTGCAGCAGCAGCAAAAATTGCAGGTGTAGAATACGTTCAAGAAGTAGGATTATCTGAAAGGGCTGTTTACAACTCTTTAAGTATGGCTGCAGAACCTGGTGAAATTGAAGCAGTTAAAACCTCTGATATTGATGCATCTATCCTTTTAGGTTTCAACCCAATGAACCCTGGTGTTGAAGGCAAACTCCAAATTTGGGAAACTGGTGGTGATGTAATTGATCAAGGTATCCTTGAAATGGCTGAAGAATGCGGCATTACTAAACCGTTCATGGATGTAGCAGTTACTCCATTAGGTCAAGGTGCAGGACCTGCTGTAAGAACTTCTTTCGCGGTTAAATCCAAATGGGGTTATCCGGTAGGGTCTGGTATTCACAACGTTCCATCTGCATGGGACTGGTTAAGAGGATACAAAAAAGAACACAAAGAAGCATGGCCTGTTTGTGATATTGGTTCTAACATTGTTCAACAAATGGCTGGTGGAGACTTTGTTCTCTTCGGACCAATTGAAAATGCAAGACTTGCTTTCCCTGCCTGTGGTATGGCGGATATTATGATTGCTGAAGCAGCAAAAGATATCGGTACCGAACCTGTAGAAGAACACCCAATTAACAATTTATTATAAATAAAATGGGGTCCTGATTAGATGATTAATTTCATCTAATCTTTAATTTTTTTAACTACTTTTCAACTATTTAAAACTTTTTAATAAAATTTATATTGCTATAAAAAGAGATTATTAATTAACTTTATATTTGGAGAGGTTAATTATGTCATTTTTAAGTAAAATTTTTAAGAAGGGGCCTAAGCCTATTATCGCTCATTCAAAAGAGGGTAATTTAGCTACTTTAAAGGCTCAAATGGCAGGTCCTGCAAATCCGGGCACTGTTAAAAAACCAGACACATTTTATGTAACTGCTTCCGTTGAATTGGGTAACACTACTACTAAATCTATTGTGATGGCTACTAATTTAAACACTAGTGAATCTTATTTATTAAATAAAACTGTTAAAATGACTCGTGATATCAGGAAACCTAAACCTTCAGAGGAAGTTTTTGGTAAAACAGTTTGGGGCATTGAACTTTCTAAGGAAGCCGTTACTGATTTGATCAAGGATACTGTTTTAGAATCTCTTAAAAAATGTCAAGTTGATAAAGATGAGGATTTGGATTTTGTTGTAAGGTCAACTGGAGTAACTGCTGGTTTTGCAACTGCTGAAGAAGCAGGTCAGCTTATTATTGCTTTAGCTGATGGCTGTCTTGAAGCAGATATCCCTCCTCGTAAAATGTCTCCTGCAATGAGTATTTCTCAACTTCCAGAAAGATTGCAAAGGCATTCACTTTTAGAAAATGTAATGTTTGATGGGGCTGTTGTAAGTGTTGTGCCTCCTAAAGGAAAAGAAACTGTTGCAAATGAAATGGAGGGAGAGCTTGTTACGGCCGGAATTAAATTGGGTGCAAAATGGACTGATGTTGATTTTAGAAATCCGTGTGTTTCTCTTGATTTCGGTTCTACTTTGGCAGGCCGTATTGTTAATGATAATGAACCTTATGCAAATACCATAGGCAACTTCTTAGGTCTCGCAGGTGTTGTAAGCGACTCTTTAGTAAAGGGCTCTGGCCAAATTGATAAGAAAAATGGAGCTGCTTTAGATTTATACTCTAAAAAGGCGATGAAAAAAGCTAATCATAAAATAGCTGAAGCTAATGCACTTGAAGCTCATAAATTAATTAATATTTCTAAAGTACCGATGGATGTTGATAGATTTGGTACTGTACCTGTAGATCCTGTGGCTGCTGAAAAAGCAGGCACTACTTTAATTGGTTGTGATGTTGGTTTTAATGGGGACAAATTAGATGAACTAATGGAATTGGGTGCACAATTCTATGATAAGGATGGCCTTCCAACTTTACTTTCAACTCTTGATTATGTAAGTACAAATATTGTAAAAAGGGTGCTTGATGTTGCATTTGAAGAAAATGTTATCATTCCAGGTTCTGCATTGGGCATTACTGGAAGAGCAGGTATTACCGGACGTAAACCTGAACTTATTTTAGAAGCGGTTCAAGATAAATTTGAGAGTGTTGTTTTTGTTGAAGATGGCCTTGCTCTTGGATCTGCAATCATGGCTCGTTGTATGAATTCCATGGGAACACCTAAAGTGCCTATTGGAGGTAAACAAGGTGGAAGATGTATTCTTAAAGACCGTATGAAAATGATGGGCGGCAAATTCGCTTAAACATTTGGGTTTTTCATGATTTATGCAATTTTGATGGCTGGAGGTATGGGAACTAGACTGAAAGTTCCGCAGGAAAAACCTATTTTCAAATTACATGATAAACCTTTAATTAAGTATGTACTTGATAATTTGGAATCTTCTAGATTAGTTGACAAAGTTGTTATTGCAGTTAGTCCAAACACCGTTGAAACTACCCAATATTTGAAATCATTAAATGGTGATTTTGAAATTTTGCCTACTTCTGGTGAAGACTATCTTAAAGATTTGTCTTATGTCTTAGATTATTTTGAAAATAAATCTAAAAATGATATTCTACTTTTTATTAATGCTGATTTGCCTTTTATATCAACTGAAACCATTGATCAGGTTTTAGATTACTATCTGAAATCCGATAAAGATGCATTATCTGTTGTTGTTCCTGTTGAGGTTTTTCAGGATTTGGGACTTGATTATTCTTATGAGTTTAATGGTTGCGTTCCGTCTGGATTAAATGTCTTGAGAAGTGAAAATATTCTCCAGGATGAAAATCAGCTAGTTCTTAGAAAAGTCGAATTGGCATTAAACATTAATACCATTCCAGATAGTAAAATTGCAGAAAAATTATATTATGAATATTATATTTAAATATAATGAAGTTTAATAGTTTATATAACTAGAATTATTTTAATCAGGTGATTTAATGGATAATAAACAAATTCCTAAAAGAGAAGAAAAATTATGGAGCGAAATTAAGAACTACCAAGTAGCTACTAACAATGCACGTATCCTTGGCGTATTGGATGAGTTAATCATTAATGAAAAAACTGGTAAAATTGTCGATATTGCTATTAGGATTGAAAATGATCGTAATATCCATGTTAAAGGTGCTAAAAGAAACGGTGACTTGCTATTAGTTCCTTTCGCTAAAGTTGAAAAAGTTGGCGAATTCATTATTGTAACTGAATAATTTCAGTTATCTTCTTTTTTTATTTTTATTTTATAAATTGTGATAACTATTTATATTTAGTAAATTAATAGTTACTATTGTGTAAAACAAATTCATATTTATTCATAAAGGTGATTATATGTTACTTGAAATTGAAAATTTGGCTGTTGAAGTAGCTGGAAAAGAAGTTTTAAAGAACATCAATCTTTCAATTGAGGAAGGGGAAACCCATGTTCTTTTAGGACCTAATGGTGCAGGTAAAAGTACTTTATTTTTAACAATTTTAGGTTTTCCACAGTATGACATTGTTCAGGGTTCTATTAAATTCAAAGGTCAGGATATTACTGATTTGGATACTGCAGATAGAGTAAAACTAGGTATTGGGGTAAGTTTCCAATCTCCACCTTCTATTAGGGGGGTGTCTGTTAGAGATTTAATTAAGATAATTTCTAATCAAGATATAAAAGAGGATTTAAATCCAAGAATGCAAGAATTGGCTGAACAATTAAAATTCAGTGACGAATTTTTAAGTAGGGATGTTAATTATGGGTTCTCAGGAGGGGAAGTAAAGCGTTCCGAAATATTACAATTACTTGCACAAATGCCGGATTTCACAATGTTTGATGAACCTGATTCTGGTGTGGATATTGAAAATGTAGAATTATTAGCTTCAGAAATTAGAACTTTACTTGATAAAGAGAAACCACAAGGTACAAGAAAAAGAAGCGGTCTTTTAATTACTCATTTAGGTTATATTTTAAACTTTGTAAATGCTGATAAAGCCCATGTTTTAATGAATGGTGTTATTGCTTGTTCAGGTAATCCTCTAGAAATTCTCGAAGATATTAGGCAAAATGGTTTTGAAGGATGTGTTGAGTGTGCGCAATGTTTATGAGGATGCTGCAAGGGCAAAAGATAAAAAAGCAGCTATTGGTGTGGATATTAATATTGAAAATTTCACTGAAGAAACAGTTAATGCTATTGATATGATAGATGCATTAGACGATGTTAATAAAAGCACTAAAAATGATTTATTGAAAGTTGGTGTAGATACCGAGGAGGAGAACAGGGCAGGTTCTTATTTCCAGGTGGATCAAAGTAATGTATTTACAAATAATTCCATGTCTAAATCAATCGAACTTATGAACATTGGAATTGCTTTAGAAAAGTATAATTGGTTGGAGGATTATCTCTGGCAAGTTGTAAAACCTGATGCTGATAAATATACTGCAAAAACTGCTTTGGTTGAACAGGAAAAAGGAGTTAATAGCGGATACTTTATTAGATCACTTCCAGGAACCAAAGAGGTCATGCCTGTTCAAGCATGCATGTTTATTAGTGACCAGGATGTTATGCAAACTGTTCATAATGTAATTATTGCTGAAGAAAATTCTGAATTGCATTTAATCACTGGCTGTGCTACTAGTCATGATGTAAGTTCCGCATTGCATATAGGTATTTCTGAAATTTATTTAAAACCTGGGTCTAAAATTACTTTCACCATGGTTCATGATTGGGCTGAGGATGTTGAAGTTAGACCTAGAACTGGTATAAACTTAGCAGATAATTCAACTTATATTAACAACTATATTCTAACAAGTCCTGTTAGAACTATCCAGTCTTATCCTACTGCATACTGTAATGGTGAAAATTCAAGAGCCATTTTCCAAAGTATTCAGGGGGGCAAAAAGAATTCTATTATTGACGTAGGTTCCAGAGCACTTTTAAATGCTAAAGGAGCTCGTGCTGAAGTTATTTCAAGGGCCGTGTCCCAAGATCAATCTCATATTTATTCAAGAGGTCACCTAGCAGGTTTTGTTCCTGATGTTAGAGGACACTTAGAATGCCATGGATTAGTTTTAGATGATGAAAGTTTCATTTATGCGGTTCCTGAGCTTGAAGCCAGTTCTGCAAATCTTGAAATGTCTCATGAAGCTGCGGTTGGTAAAATTTCTGAAGATGAAATTAACTATCTAACTTCCAGAGGTATTACAGAAGAAGATGCTGAATCAATGATTGTTCGAGGATTTTTAAACATGGATATTACTGGCCTTCCTGATGAATTAGCTGAGCAAACTCAAAAAATGATTGATATGAGTGTTGAGGGAATGTAATTTCCCTTTTATTTTCTTTTTTTATCTTAATTTTCTTTTTTTTCAAAATTTTGTTTTATAGTATATAAACTTTTTGACTTTAATTTCTAAGTAACCTTTATATTAATTATTAATATAATATATTAACCAGTACATAATATATTGCTGAGCTAGCTCATTACGTACGCAAAATTGTGTTTTTAAGGTGTACCTAAACGGTATTTCTTAAAAGAATTTTAAAATATTTTAAAAAACTTTAAAATTAGATTTTTGAAAGACATAAGTTTTCATAAAATCGGAAATAAATATTTGTAGAGGAGGAGAAACTCTATGGCTGATGATGTAAAAATTGTAATGTTTTGTTGCAACTGGTGTTCCTATGGAGGAGCAGACACAGCAGGTACTGCACGTATGCAATACCCACCGAATATTAGAGTTATTCGTGTAATGTGTTCTGGAAGAATTGACCCACAATTTGTTTTAAAAGCATTTAAAGAAGGTGCTGACGGTGTATTTGTAGCTGGGTGTCACATGGGTGACTGCCACTATGATGCAGGTAACTACAAATTAGATCGTAGGATGAGATTAATCTATAAATTAGTTGAAGATATGGGAATTGGAAAAGAAAGAGTTCACCATGATTGGATTTCCGCATCTGAAGGTGAAAAATTCTCTGAAGCTGTTAAAATGATGGTTAACAGAATCAAGGAATTAGGTCCAGCTCCATTAAAACAACAATTAGATGCTGAAAGATAAATTGGAGGAATGAATATGGCAGATAAAGTAAAAATAGGAACTATGTGGTTTGGCGGATGTTCCGGTTGCCACTTATCCATTGCGGATTTCCATGAATCCTTAATTGATATTATGGAATTTGCGGATTTCGAATTTTCCCCTGTACTCATGGATACTAAATATGATGAAGTGCCAGAGTTGGATATTATTATCGTAGAAGGTGGAGTAAGAAACGATGAAAACAGAGAATTAGCTGAAATGTTAAATGAAAAAGCTAAAATGGTAATTGCTTACGGAACTTGTTCTTGTTACGGCGGTATTCCAGGTCTTGGAAACTTATGGACTGTAGAAGAATTAGAAGAAGAAGCATACATTAATTCCGTATCCACTGTAAACCCTGAAGGCATTATTCCTAATGAAGATGTACCTCATCTCGAAAGCAGAGTAAGACCTATCAGTGAATCTATGGATATTGATTTAATGATTCCAGGTTGCCCACCTCGTTCTGATGTTGTAGCAGAAGCTATTTTAACATTATTAAGAGGAGAAACCATCGAATTACCTTCAACTAACCTTTGTGAAGTATGTCCTAGAGAAAAACCACCTGCTGGTTTAGCTATGGACTTCATTAAAAGACAATTTGAATTAGGAGCTCCTGAACCTGATTTATGTTTAATTACTCAAGGTTTAGTATGTATGGGTCCTGCTACCGTATCCTTATGTGGTGCAGAATGCCCTGCTATCGGTATCCAATGTAGAGGATGTTACGGTCCTACTGCTAAAGTATTAGATCAAGGAGCTAAAATGATTAGTGCGATTGCATCTGACTATGGTGTACAAGAAGATAAAACTGTTGATCCAGAAACAGTTGCTGATCAGTTAGATGATATTGTAGGTACTTTCTATACTTACACATTGCCTGCTGCTTTAGTACCAATGAAAATGCAGAAAGGAGGAGAATAAAATGGTTAAACTTACTATGGAGCCTGTCACTCGTATTGAAGGACACGCAAAAATTACTGTGCATCTTGACGATGCAGGAAATGTTGAGGAAACAAGATTACATGTTATGGAATTCAGAGGATTCGAAAAATTTTTACAAGGTCGTCCTGTTGAAGAATTAGCAAGAATCGTACCAAGAATCTGTGGTATCTGTGATGTACAACATCATTTAGCAGCTGCAAAAGCAGTTGACCAAATTTTCGGCTTCGATGATAATGAAATCTTACCTGCTGCATACAGAATGAGAGAAATTATGAACTGGGGTTCATACATGCACTCTCACGCACTTCATTTCTACTTCTTAGCTGCACCAGATTTAATTATTCCTGACGGAACTAGAAAAACTAGAAATGTTTTCCAAGTAATTAAAGACATGCCAGAAGTTGCACTTCAAGCAATTAATATCAGAAGAAACGGTTTAGAAATAGTTAGAAAAATAGGAGGCCGTCCTATTCACCCTACATCTTCCACTCCTGGTGGTATTTCTACCGAATTAGATGCTGATACTCAAAAAGAATTACTCGAAAGAGCAAAACAAAACGTGGAATTAGCACAAGCTACTTTAGATTTAGCTATTCCAATTTTCGAAGAAAAAATTGACTTAGTTTCTTCATTAGGTTACTTTGGCGACACTAGACACTGTGGTCTCGTAAAACCTGATGGAACTTGGGACGTATATAATGGTAACGTTAGATTCAGAGATAAAGATGGCAGTGACATGTTCGAATACAAAAATGAAGAATATGTTGACCATGTTGCTGAACATGTAAAACCTTACTCATGGTTAAAGTTCCCATACCTTAAAGAATTGGGATACCCAGAAGGTATTTACAGAGTAGCACCTTTATCCAGAATTAATGTTTGTGATCAAATGCCTAAAGAAGCACCTCTTGCACAAGAAGCTTTCAAACAATTCCATAAAGACTTTGGATATGCTCAAGCACCATTATTATTCAACTATGCTAGGATTATCGAAATTTTAGCATCTGCTGAATGTGCTGCTGCTGCATTAGAAGAAGACTTATCTGGTCAAAAATTCCCAGATGAATTAGAAAGAACTGAAGGTAAAGGTGTAGGTATTGTAGAAGCACCTCGTGGTACTTTGATCCATCATTACGAATCTGATGATAATGGTTTAACCTCTTATGCTAATATTGTAGTAGCTACAATCCAAAACAACCCTGCTATGGAAATGGGTATTCATCAAGTTGCTAAAGACTATATCAAACCTGGTATGGAAGTTGATGATAGTATCTTTAACTTAATGGAAATGGTTATCAGAGCTTACGACCCATGTTTATCATGTGCTACCCACTCAATGGATAGTCAAATGAGATTAGCTGAAGTAGATATTGTAGACAGTGAAGGAAACCTCATTAAAAAATTCTAAGTTTAAGGGGGTTTTATAAATGATTGTATTTAACGAAGATGGCTGTATTAAATGCGGAGCATGTGAAGGTACTTGCCCTACATCAGCTATTGATGTAACACCAAATGCTATTATTCACTGTGACACTTGTGGTGGAGAACCTAAATGTGCGGATGTTTGCCCTAACGGAGCATTAAAAGTTGAAATGTACGAAATTGCTGAAGGCGTTGAACAAGCAAGATTAGTATTCAACTCAATATTATGCGATTCCTGTGGTAAATGTGAAGAAGTTTGCCCACAAGAAACTATTAAAGTCACTGGTGCTAAATTAAAAGAAGTTGAAGGATTCTGTGTAATGTGTCAAAAATGTGTTGACATTTGCCCAGTAGATGTAATTGGAATTCCTGGTGTTGTTGAACCTAAAGAGTATGAACTTGATCTTAAAGGAAAAGGACCTGTTTACATCAACAATTGTGTCGGATGTGGAACTTGTGTAGATCCTTGTCCTGTACATGCTATTACTCTTGAGGAAGTGGGAAGTCCTATTACTGTAAATGATGATTGTATTAGATGTGGTTTATGTTCACAAACATGTCCTTGGAATGCAATTTTCATTTCCGAGAAAAAACCTGTTAAACGTTCAAAAGAAATCAAATCATTTACCTTTAATTCAGCTAAATGTATTGGATGTAACACTTGTGTTGAAGCATGTCCTGGAGATTTCATTAAAGCTAATGGCGGAAATTTAACTGTAATGATTCCAGAAATTTGTGCTGCATGTAGTTTATGTGTAAAACTTTGTCCTGTTGACGCATTAGATATTGATGTTGAATGGGGTGAAGGTTCTCCTGTCGATGCTGAAGGTCTTGGTTGGGATTCAGAAAAATGTGAATTCATTGGTGCATGTGCTAATAAATGTCCTACTGAAGCTATCCGTGTAATTACCAAAACTGGTATGTCATGCCCAGCTTTAGTCGAAACTGATTCAGATCCATCATTTACTAGTTGTATAAGATGTGGTGCTTGTGCTTCTATTTGTCCTAATGATGCATTATCTGTTGGTTCTATTGAATTGGAAATCAATGGTGAAACTGTATCTAGAGACAGAATAGAATTCAACCCATCTAAATGTGATCAATGTGGTGACTGTATAGAGACTTGTCCATATGATATGTTACATAAGTCAGAAAATCCTAAATTACCAATTGCTGGATTTTGTACTTTATGTGGTCAATGTATGGAAGCTTGCCCAGAAAATGCTTTATGTTATAAATAGGTGGAAACACACACCTATTTATTATTTTTTTTAAAAATTAGTTATATTTTATCCATTACTATTTTACCCTTGACTATTGTCATTATTGGCAATCCTTGATATTCCCATCCATCAAATGGAGAGTATTCTGCTTTTGTTTTAAATTCACTGATGTTAAATTTACCTTTTCTCTTCAAATCAATTATTGTAAAGTCGGCATCGTAACCTATGGCTAGTTTTCCTTTTGTGTTTAATTCATAGATTTTAGATGCATTTTCACTAAAAATTTTCGGTATTGTTTTGAAATCTATATTTCCCTTGTTCACTTCCGTTAAAAGAAGTGGGACTACAGTTTCAAGATTCGGTATTCCTGGAGAGGATTCCCAGATTCCTTTTGTTTTATCTTCAATTGTGTGGGGCGCATGGTCAGTTCCGATTATTGAATTTTCGTCTAAATCATTAATGTTTACACTATCTTTTTCTGGTCTAAGTGGAGGATTGGTTTTTGTGAAGGTATCATATAGATTATATGCGGCATTGTCTAGTAATAGGTGGTGGGGAGTAAATTCCCAACTTATAGGTATGGTTTTGCTTACACTTTTTGCTAAGTTTAGGGCTTTACTTGAGCTTAGATGGCAAATATGCAATCTTAAATCATTATCCTTTGCAAGTTCGATTGCTTGTTTTACAGATTCATCTTCAGCTTGTGAAGGTCTTCCATATGAATAATCAATAGCTTTATTTTCTCCTTTTTCTTGTAATTTTCGAGTTTCTACATCAACAATGGATTTTTTCTCACAATGTGTTGCAACTAAACCGTTATAATCGGTAGTTTCTTTTAATATGGATAAATCATGGAATATTTTTCCTAAGCTTTCATCGCTTTCCAAATCCATAAATACTTTTACCGAAATCGGATTTAACTCCATCATCTTTTTCATTTCTTTTAATGAATTTGGACCTATCTGAAGTTCAAAATTAACTACAGATTTACTTTGGGCAATCTTAATTTTTTCTTTTAATGCGGCGTATGTATTTGTTTTAGGAATTGTATTTGGCATGTCAATAACTGTTGTAAATCCGCCATTTGCTGCAGCTAAACTTCCAGTTTTAAAATTTTCTTTTTGAGTTAATCCAGGATCTCTAAAATGTATATGGGGATCTATAAATCCCGGAAGGACATAATTGTTTTTAACATCAAGTACATCATCCCCTTTTATGGGTGTTTTTGAAATGCCGGTTATTTTTCCATCTTCAACTTTAATAAAACATTCCCCATTTTCATCAACTAATCTGCAATTCTTTAAAATTAAATCCATGTTGGTCACCTTATTGTTTCTATTTGTTGTTCTTATTTTTAAAACATAACTTTTTTTAAATTTAAAAATAAATTTTCTATTATGTCTCAAGTTTCCAGTATTCTCAAACGTGATATGGAATTATTTTATAATGATTTGGAATGCGATTGTAAAATTTCAGATAGCACTTGTGATACGATTTTAGTTTCAGATTTCACAGAGTATAATCCTTTACATAATGGTCATTTTCATTGTATGAAAACTGCTAAAAGCATGTTTCCTAAATCATTATTTGTAGCTATTGTTCCAGGTCTCTTTGAGAGAAGTGGTAGAGGAATCCCATATATATTGCCTAGGGAAATTAGGGCAGAAATTGCAATTTCAGTTGGTGCAGATATTGTAGTTGAAGGTCCTCCCATGGGGATTATGGGGTCAGGTCAATATTCATTATGTCTTTGTAAAATGTTTCAAGCCTTAAACACGGATTATATTCCAAGAGGATATAAGGCAGTGGAAGGAATGGATGAAATATTAGATAGAATTAATATGGGGCATCACATCGCTTCAAAACCCTATAAAATTGTAGATAAAACCACTAAAGAAACCCTTATGGAGGGTAAACTTGAGGAAGATAATTATGTAATAACCTCTTTTTCAAATTCATTATCTAAAATAGGATTTGATTATGCTGATAAATTCATTTTTGTTAAAAGAATTGAAGGGGTAAGTGGCACTTTAATTCGTGAAAGCATCCTTCAAGATAATTTTGAGGGGGTGGTTGATATGATGCCTCAAAAAACAATTGAAGTGCTTAAAAGAGAAATTAGGAAAGGTTCCATAATTTACGGTATTCGTGATGTGGAAAAAATTCTAGATACTGCAAACAATTATTCCTTTGAAGAGTTAAGCAATCTAAATTTATTCAATGATAAATTAGCAGGAAAGATTATTGAAAATAGGCATCATGACAATTTAGAAAGTTTGGAAAACTCCATATTACAAGGATTTTCATCTCATTTCCACCAAAGAGTTTTAAGTATTTTGGAAAATCCGATTCCTAAAAAAACAATATCCACATACATTGACAGATATCCGGCAAATATCAGAGTATTAGATTATAAAAATGAAGATAGTTTAGAAAAATTTAAAGAAAAAGTCAATAATGAAAATATCATCCATTATTGAGGGCTTAAAATATTATTGATTACATTTTGAGGGTTTGAAAGTGCATATATTGCATCTATAAATGTTGAATAATATGTACTTAATGTAAATATGTAAATTAAATAGTAAATAACAATTAACACAACGAGAATCAATATAATTGTTAAAAGAATGTCAACAATGCCCATTGGCTCTTTTTCTTCTTGATAATTTAGATTATGGATATTGTCCTTACCTTTTTTATCTCTTTTAGATTTTTTGCCGCCTTGTTGTTCAGCTAAAATTTCAGCTCTAATCCTTGCTTCCATTTCTTCTGGAGTTTCTGGTCTGTTAGGTTTTTTTGCTGTTTTTTCTTTTAGAATTGGTTCTTCAGATTTAGGCCTGTACTGTCTTCTAGTTAAAGAACCGTATTCTTCCTCATCCTTAGCTAATTGTTCCCCTAAAGGCACATCATTTTCATCGAAGTATAAATCATCTAAATATTTTTCATATTTATCTTCTAATTCTATTCTTGCACTAGTTGGCTGAGGTTCGTAAGAGTGATCCGGATAAATAAATTCTTGCGAATTTGTATTTGGTGCAATATATTCGTTTTGAGTTATTTTAGGAGTTTCTTCTATCATCTGAGGAATAGGTTCATTTTCTTGTATATAAGATGATTCAAGACCTCCTGAATAAGCAATATCCTTTTTAATATTGTATGGAGAATCTTCAGGAATTTGTTTAATCTCATGGGTTGGTTGAACTTCTTTTTGAGGAGCATAAATTTCTTCTTCAGCCGGTGGTTGATATATATTTTCTTCAACTGGTTTTTTATTTAATCTTGCAGGTTCAGTTTTCACAGGTTCTTGACTGACAACTGATTGAGGTTGCTCTTTAGATTTGTTTTCAATTCCAAGACCTACAATTTTTTCTAAACATTCTTTACAGTATTCTTTTCCTGCAATTTCTAAACCACATTCTTTACAAATTGATTTTCCACATATAGCACAAGTATCTGTGCCCTCTCTGTCTGGATGATAATAACATTCCATAAATTTCACTCCCATAACGAATTAGTCATATTAAATCTAATATCTGTTAATCTATTTATATAAAAGTTTTTATTATTTGCTTTTTTCAACGATTTTTTCCACAACAATTTCAGAAGAAATTAAATCATCAACAGTTGCAAGAAAGCTACCTAATTTTTCACTTGTAATTTTATATTCAATTGAATTTCCAGTTAATTTTGATTCTAGATAGTCTTCATTGTCTACTTCCAGTGCAAATAGATAGTCTGGAGTTTAATATTAATGATTATCCTACTAAAACAGAGTTAACTAATTTATTATTAGAAAAAGCAGATAAAAATCATACTCATAAAATTTCAGAGATTACTGATTATAGTGTTGACACCAGTATGTCTGATAATAGTGTTAAACCGGTTCAAAATAAAATTATTAAATCTTATGTGGATTCTAATATTTCCAATGTAAAACAATCAATTCAGGATTCTAATACTGGTTTACCTTCCAAAGCGCCTCTGGTTCATACTCATACTAAATCGCAAATTACAGATTTAAACTCATTGGTACTGGGTGTGCGTTATACTGATAATACAACAGGGACATATAATTTATATGGTGAAGAGGTGATATCATGATTGATTTTACCCGAGCCAAAAATATAACATTAAACGGTAAAGACGTCAGGCAATTAAAAATAGGAGATACAATAATTTGGGAAAAATGGGTTCCAGAATCAATTACTTTAACCTCGGATAAAAATGTTGCAAGTCAAGGGGATACTGTAAATTTAACTGCAACTGTATTGGATAAATGGGGTAATGGTTGTCCAGATGAACAAGTGGACTTTATTATACTCGATAATATTCTTGTTGAAGAGCAATCCAATATTACATATGTTGAGGGGAATAATAATTTAACTTCTCATGACCTCTTTCCCGATGATAAAGTTACGATTAAAGTAAGTTCTGTTAGTGGGGATCCTCGATTTTTCCAAAGCGGTTATGATTCAGGTTATAGTTTTTCAGACTTGGGAATAGTTTCAGGTTCCGAAATCACATTAATTAAAAAAGATGCATATTCCACAGTGGTGGTTGATGGACAATCACATGAGTTGGCATTATGGAGTGCAAATTTAAGCGTTTATTTAGATTCAAGTTCATCATGTTCTTTGGATTCAATTAAACATACTCGTGATGAATTAATTGATTCTGGAGTTACTGACTCGAATGGTACTTGTAGCGTATCTTATTTGTTAAAAGATACGAACCCTTTAAATATAAAAGCAATTTCAAGTCAAATTGAAAGTAATGTCCTAAATTTAAATATTATATTATGGCAACCAAAACTAGATGGGTCTGATGCAATCACTAAATGGTCAAGTTTAACTAATAAAACTGAAAACGGAGTATTCACTAGTCATGGAAGTTATTTAACTGAAGGATGGGACAACACAGGATTATGGCAATTAGACGCAGATTTAAGTGCATCAAACGCAAATTATGTTGGAGCATTAATATGTCCTGTAGGCACAGAACCATATACTGACAGTAAACTACAAATCGCAAAATCATGGGAAGGAGGATCATTATGGTCTCCTCTCACTACTGTTGAAAACACATTCACGAAACGAATGTGCAGTAATAAAGGTAGTTTTTCTAATATTCACATAACTGTTAAAAAAACTGCCTCTGACACTATTGAAATCCTATCCAGTCACGACCCTACAGGCCATCTACTTATTCAAGACTCCAGAATTAATGATTATCCTCGTTTAAGCTTAGGCTCAAGAGATAATCCATGTGATAGAAATACAGGAGGATATTACATGTGGAGTAATATCCTTGTTAAAGCATTATAATTGTATTGCTTTAACATTCCGTATTCTACACGGACCAAAACTGGAAGAGTTATCATTATGTAATGCTCCACATGATAGTTGGAGGCAGTCTTGTAACCATGGCAGTTCTACTATACTATCTCTATTTAATTTTTCAGATATGCATCTTATATGAGTTTCATCTATTTTAACAACCTTCACATCAAACCACCCTACAGTTCCACTAGTATACGACGCATATGCTGGACCATTAGGCCATGAACCCCCCCAAGAGTTTAAGCGATTACCCCACACAGTTATATTTACTAATGATGAGAGGAATGTAATTCCTGTGTAGCGTATATTATCATGTTTAAATTCAAATGTGAGTTCCCATTTATTTGTATTTGGGAACCCTCCGTTTAATATGAATCCTTTACCTACTCCTTCTCCATTTGATTCAGAATATGAGAATAGTGCCCATGCGGTCCCTGTTTCTCCGTTTAAAGCAGGTTGCCATAATACATTATTTAAAATAATAATGTTACTTTTAATAGTACTACAGGAACAGTTTATATTTAAAGGGTTCGTATCTTTTAACAAACTACGTACAGTTCTTTCAGAAATATGTGCAATTAGAATTCAATGTTACTAATATTTCAATGAGAGGGTAACCAATCTCTCCAAACCATCACAAAATTTTAAAGGAAGTTAAAATATGAATAAACAAATACAAATACAAATAGACCACACAATCAGTCAAATACCCACCCCTGAAAAAATAACCCTTGTAAAAGTATATGATGACAACCATTATGCGGATGTCAAAACAGACAAGGATGAAGTAATAGAATATATTCCTATTATTGGAGGGCGGAAAATCGGCAATACTGGAATATTACTATACTTGAATAATGATTATACTCAACCAATCGCCATAATCGACACAATATAAAAAATAGAGGTGAGAATCCTATGATTAAATTTAGTAAAAATGAAATGAAAAAAACTGCAAAAATTTTAAGAAAAAGTATAGGTAAAAAATTACCCGACACCATTAAAATGGTAGACATGGCTAATAAAACCCATAAAATCAGTAAAGCACAATATATGAGTTTATTTGAATCACAAAACATATTCATAATGAAAAATGGCAGATATCCTAATTATGTGTCCTTGAATTCAACTGCAAATAATCCCCTTGTAATGGATTACCAAGACAATGGTTACACATGCGGACCCACCAGCCTAAGCATGGCAATACAAATGTGCTTCGATTACATTAGTGAAAAAAAATGTGCTAAAGCCTGCGGTACAATTATCGGTTCCGGTACTACACCTGACAAGTTAATTAATGGTGCTAAAAGTTTAGGGTATAATGTGACTCGTATTCCTAGAAGATTCAGTGCAGTTAAAAAAAGCTTACAAGCGGGAATGCCGGTAATAGCACATATCCAGACCCGACCTGCAACCTGCCTTGGATACACTGGAGACTATGGACATTACATATTAATCTATGGTTACACTAAAGAGGGTTACTATAAAATCGCAGACCCTACTAAAGGTATTAAAAAATGCAGTCTAAGTATATTGGATAAGGCTACTAATGGCCGTGATATTGGTTATTATAGTGTTAAACCGAGGTGATAAACTTATGAAGAATGTTTTAACACAGGAGGATATTGCTTATCGTGAACAAATACATTTACGAAACTTGAAAAGACGATATGCTAAACTTAGTCAATATCCTGAATTGACTGATGAGGCATTGAAAATCAGAAAAGAAATACAATCACTTGAATAAAACCATTTTTTTTTACTCGAGGACATAGGACTATTCACCATTGCAATAGTAGCAGAGAATGTGAAAATAAGGGGGATGTAAAACTAAAATATTAATTGATTTAAAACATCAGCCTAAAATATTTTAGAGTTTTTTATTATCCATTATAGAGAAATTATTATTCTTTTCTTACTTTTATTTCTTTTTTAGATTTGTTGAGTAAAATAAATAAAAGGTAATTCACTATTAATCCCAACTAGCAACAAATTGTTGTTAGTTGGGATTATTTTTTTTTAAAAACATATAATAATATAATTCAACATTTTAGGTTATATTATTTTTATATATTATGATTTTCAAAAATATTATCTGTACAAAGAGTAATGATTATTAAAGAAGTTAGTGTTGAAAAAGATAGTGAAATATTGTTCGTTTCATTATGTGCGAACTTTTATTTTTCATACTTTCACATTATCTGGTCAGGGTTTGAAAAATCAGATGCCTAACTTCGACTATAGAACAAAAATTTATTTATTCAATTAGAAGTAAAAATTTAAGGTAGGTGTAATTATGGAGTATGAAGTTAAAGTTATTCCAGAACAAAAATTGGGAGTTATTAATTGTAAAACTCCTATTTCAGATTTAGGTGTTTTCCTTTCCATGCTGATGGGATGGGTTGATGCTGAAGAGATTGAAACTGAGGGTGAACCATTTATTGTTTATTTCTCACCAAGACATGAAGTTAATCAAGGCGATGCAGTTTACGATGTTAGTATTGCAATTAAAGAAGATGCTGATGAGACCGATAAGATTCGTGTTGTTGATATGATTGCAAATAAAGTTTTAGCAGGTAAACATTATGGTCCTACAGATAATATTTTGGATACCTATGCCGAATTAGTTGAAGTCGCTCAAGAAAATCATTATGATATTATCGGATCTCCTAAGGAAGTTTTAGTTAGAAGTTTCCACAATTGTGATGATGAAAATGAATTTATAACTGAAATTCAATTGCCAATCATTGAAATGTAAGTGATAATATGGCTAAAAAAGAACTGGATATTGATGAGGAAATTAAAAGAATTGCCCGTCAATCCAACATAAATATGAGAAAATCCGAATATTCTTTTGATAAGCAATTAAATAGATTGGATAAAGAAATTGATAAGCTTTCAGATGATAAAATTAAAAGCTTTGATGATAATAAGAAGATGACTCATGATTATCTGGAGCTTGATTTTAGTCATGATACAGTTGATAGATATCGGGAAAAATTGAAAAAAATCTAATTTTTCTCAAAAAAACTTTTTTTTAAAATAATTCTATGAATTCGTTTAAGGGAATGGCTAGTGAAAACTTGCTAAATGGATTAATAGCTATTCCAAAATATTCTCCATCACTATCCTGAATTATTTCAGCTAAGTTTTCAGTATAAATATTGATTACATCAAATTCCACATTACTTTTAATAACTTCGTCTTCATCACTAAACAATGCTATAAATTGATTTTCATTATCATCAGGTATTTTCAATGGCTTAAAACGTAAAGGTTCTTCAATATTCTCAATGGTGCTGTTTTTAAGAGCATCTGCAGAAATAATTTCAATAGGCATTATCAATTGGGCTTTTTTTAATTCTTCAACTAATAATTCATCATCTTTAGAGCTTGCTTCACATTCAGGTATTGAAATTAATTCTTTAAGTTTTTCGTTCATTGTCCAACAACTCTTAAATTATGAACTAATAATTTTGGAATAATGTACGGTCCATATTGTTTGACTTCGGATTTCACTCCTTCAATTTCTTTCATAATTTCAAATACATTTCCAGAAATCATGGCTTTGTTGATAGGATCGCCCATTTCTCCATTTTCTATTTTAAATGCATTACTTGCTTCTACTGAAAAGTCTCCAGAAATGGGATTTGTAGTATGGGCTCCAAGCACACTGGTTGTTAAAACTCCATTGCTGATTTCAGACAAATCCTTCATTTCACTGAATTTAAATTCGAGGTTTGTTGGTGAAATCATTGGTGTTGATAAGTATGTTCCTCTAATTCCATTGGAAGTAGTTTTTACGCCTTCACGATTGGCAGTGTAGATGTCATAAATAAATGAGCTTAATCCACCCTCCTTAATTAGTGCTGTTTTTTGAGAAACACTTCCTTCTCCATCACATTTGGAGGTATACATTCCCTTTTCAAGTAATGGATTGTCAATAATGGATAATGTTGAATTTGCAATATTTTCCCCTAATTTATCTTTTAAGATTGATCTTCCTCTACTTACATTTTCACCATTAAAAGCACCTAAAAATGTTTGCAGAAGTCCAACTGCAGCATAATAATCAAGTACCACATCATAATCTCCAGTTTCAACAGGTTTTGTGTTAAGTGAACTTTTTGCAAGGTCACATACTTCATTAGCTAGTTTTTCACCATCTATATCAAAGAATCTTGATGATTTTGAGTTATAGGCAGTTGCAATTTCACCATCTTTTTGTATTGTTACAGATAAACCAAGACCAAATCCTGTTCCTTCATTTTCAATGGAGACATCATTTGAATTTATAATTAATGATTTTCCTTCACTTGCACTAAATCCAGAACCAGTTACTTCACATCCGCTTTCACCAGCAATTGCAATGGTATGTTTTAAAAATTCCACCATTTCATCAAGACTTAAATCTTTGAATTTATTGTCGTAAACTTTTTTTACTTCAGCTACTTTTTCAGCTTCCGCAAATGAATAATTCTCATCTATTTTTGTTAATTTAGTGTTATCAATAGCTTGCAACCCGGTTTCAGCTACTTTGTCCAAGTTTGAGGTAAATGCAAAACCTTGTTTATTGTCTTTTATAACTCTTACTCCAAGACCACGTTCAATTTCTTCTTTTGCAAAGTTTAATTCATCTTTAAGTGAATCTAATTGGATTGTTTTGCTTTCATCAATATAAATTTCGTAAGCATCACATTTGTTTTCAACAGCTTTTTTCACATCTTCTGCAATTTCATATATCATATTATCACTATAAGGCAAATTTCTCAATGGCTTCGGATACTCCATCACCGAAGAAATTTTCACAAGTATAAGTACTAATCTCTTTTAATTTGTCGTCTGCGTTTCCAACAGCTATTTTATATCCAACTTCTCTTAAAAATTCTTCATCATTTTGACTGTCCCCAATAGCCATTACATTTTTCATGTTTATTCCATTTCTTTCACATAAATATTTAAGGGAAGTTCCTTTATTAACACGTTTATCGGTAATGTGAAGTGCAAAACCACTATCGTAGATTTCAAGCTGATCACTATATTTAAAATCTTTTAGGGCATCTTCTAGTTCTTTTTTATAAATGGTTTTGTAAAATACGGTTTCTGTTAAACGGTACATATTATCGTGAGATGCATGTTCGTTAAATTTATCACCTAACTTTTCTTTTAAGTGATTTTCAGCGGAGGTTATAAAATCACGTTCTATCATGGTTTCAACAGCATTGTCATTTTGACCTTCCTTAAAAACGATTCCTCCGTTTTCTGCAATTAATCCTCCGCTGCATCCGATAAACACTTCTGCAGCATATGCAAAATTAACAACATTTCCGGTGACTATAATTGTTGGAATTCCCGCATCTTCAGCTTTTCTTAAAGCTTCGATTGCTGAGATGCATATTTGACGTTTCTCATCGGTTATTGTACCATCAATATCAACTGCTATTGCTTCAATTGTCATGTTATCCTCTTGAATATCTGTGGGCAATGTTACAAGTTCCTTCTTTGCTTACCATACATGCTCCGATTGGGTGAAGTGGGTTACATGCTTTTCTAAATAATGTACAATCATCAGGTCGTGCAAGACCTCTTAAAATCGGTCCACAAATACAGCCCTTTGGAGCTTCATTAACATCTTTAACTTCAATATCATATTTTTCACGGGCATTAAAGTCATCAAATTCTTTTTTAACTTCTAAAATCGAATTTGGCATTTTGGGAAATCCTCTCCATTCTCTAGATGTTACATCAAATACCTGATTAATCATATCTGTTGCAACTTCATTTCCTTCTTCTCTAACAGCTCTTTTATATTCATTTTCTACTTTCGGTGTTTCATTATGAATTTGTCTTAAGATCATATAAACTGACATTAATATGTCTAATGGGTTAAATCCGGCCACTACCTGTGGGATTCCATAATCTGTTGAGAAGTATTCGAATGGTTTAGTTCCAATTATGGTGCAGACGTGTCCTGGCTGGATTAAAGCATTTAAACTGGTCTCTCCGGAATTGATTAAAAAATCAATTGCCGGTGGGATTAATCTATGACAGGACAATACTGAGAAGTTTTCTGGAGGTGTTGAAAGTAATTCTGCAGCGGTTGTTGGTGCGGTCGTTTCAAAACCTGCTGAGATAAAAACAACATCATTGTCTACTTTTTCAGCTATTTCAATAGCTCTATTGATTCCATAAACTACTCTTACATCTCCACCTTCTGCTTTAGCATCTGCAAGTGATTTTTGTGAACCGGGAACTCTTAACATGTCCCCAAATGTGGTTACTGTAACGCCCTTATCAATAAGTTCCAGTGATTCATCAATTTCACGTGATGGAACTACACAAACGGGACATCCTGGTCCGGCAATTATTTCTACTTCTTCGGGAAGTAAACTCCTAATGCCGTTTTCCATGATGGTATGTTCATGTGAGCCGCAAACATGCATTATTTTAACTGGTGTAGCTAAATCATTTATTTTATCTAACAATTTTTTTGACATCTCTTTCATATTCATTATAGCACCGAAGATTTAATATTATATTATTATAATATTTAATATTGCATTAATTAAATTTTATTGTAATTTTTAAGGGATAGACATGTTTAACAATAATAAAATTTTAGTAGTTATTCCTGCAAGAGGGGGTTCAAAAGGTATTCCTCGTAAAAATATTCGTTTACTTGATAACAAGCCTTTAATCTCTTATTCCATCAATATAGCTAAATCTTCAGCATATGTTGATGATGTTGTCGTAACTACTGATGATTCTGAAATAGCATTATTATCTGAAAAATTTGGTGCAAGCGTTATAAGACGCTCTAAAGATTTGGCGAGGGATGAAATTCCACTTGATCCGGTTGTTTATGATGCTATGATTCAAAAAGAAAAACAGGCTTTTGATGAATATGATTTGGTAATCACACTTCAACCAACTTCCCCATTGTTAAAAACTTCAACTTTAGATATGGCTATTGAAAAATTTGAAGATTTTGGGATAGATAGTGTATTGTCTGTTGTAGATGATAGGCATTTAAGTTGGAGATATAATGAGGATAATCAGAGATATTTCCCAAATTATGTTGAGAGAAAAAACAGACAATATTTGCCAAAAAATTTTAGAGAAACGGGAGCAATTCTTGCAACCCGCAGACATTGCATGCATGAAGATTCACGTTTAGGAGTTAATGTTGACTTAATTGAAGTATCACGTGAAGAAAGTGTCGATATTGATAATTATGAAGATTGGTGGATTGCTGAGAATTATCTGCAGAAAAAAAGAATAGCTATTGTCGTAAATGCTTATGATGAAATCGGCACTGGCCATGTTTACAGGTGTTTGTCAATTGCCTCTAAACTGGTTTTCCATGATGTATTATTTTTCCTTGATGAATCTCATCAGTTAGGAATCGACATTGTAAATAATTATAATTATCCATTCACTACATATGATGGCAGTGATGATTTATTAAATAAGTTAAGACAATACTCTCCACAGCTTGTAGTTAATGATATTTTAGACACTACTCGTGAATATGTTACTATCTTAAAAAATAATGGTTATTTTGTAGTTAATTTTGAGGATTTGGGAACCGGTACGGAAGTAGCGGATGTGGTCTTTGATGCATTATATGAGCATGAGATTGGTGAAAAAAATGTTTTCACAGGTCATAAATATTATATTTTAAAAGATGAATTTTACTTTCAACCTCAAAAAATCATCACTCAAGGGGTTAACAACATTTTAATCACCTTTGGCGGAACTGACCCAAATAATTTCACAGAAAAGGTCATTGATTCAATTTTAACTACTAATTATGAGGGGAGAATTAATGTAATACTTGGATTAGGTTACAGGGATATTGAAGGACTTATTTCTAAATATGAACCTTATCCGTCAATTCAAATTTATAAAAATGTTTTAAATATTAGTGAATTCATGTTCAAAGCAGATATAATATTTACTTCTTCTGGCAGAACAATGTATGAGGTTTGTTCACTGGGTGTTCCAACAATCTGTCTGTGTCAAAATGAAAGAGAGTTAACTCATGTCTTTGCTAACAGTAGAAATGGTTTTATTAATCTGGGTTTGGGTGTTGATGTTGGAAGGCAAGAAATAATCGATGAATTCATTAATTTAGTTAATAATTATGATTTAAGAAGAGAAATGAATGAAAAAATGTTGGCTACTGATTTAAAAGACGGTTTTGAAAATGTTTGGTCTATTGTTCGTGAAGAATATCGCAAATTTGTCCTAGAGGTAAAACATGAAAATTTTTAAAAGATACCCATATTTAATAGCAGAAATCGGTGTTAATTTTTATGACATTGCTAAAAAAGAAGGAATGTCTGACATGGCCGCAGCTAAATTCATGATTGATGAAGCAAAAGAATGTGGTGTAGATGCAGTAAAGTTTCAATCATATAAAGCTGAAACAATAGCATCAAAAAACTCTCCTGCTTATTGGGATTTATCTGAAGAGCCGACTACTTCTCAATTTGAACTGTTTAAAAAATTTGATAAGTTCGGTGTTGGGGAATACAGGGAACTTGCAGAGTATTGTCAAAATATCGGAATCAACTTTTTATCCACTCCATTTGATTTTGAAGCCGTTGATTATTTGGATGAATTCATGGATGTTTATAAAATTTCCTCTTCTGATTTAACGAATATTCCATTTATTCAATATATTGCAACTAAAAACAAACCTATTTTACTTTCCACTGGAGCATCAACATTAAATGAGATTAAAGCGGCAGTCAATGCTATTGAAGAAGTTTCCACTGTCGATATTGCAATTATGCATTGTGTTTTATCGTATCCTACAGCATATGAAGATGCTAATTTGTTGATGATTAAAGATTTAGCTGCAAATTTCCCTGATTATGAAATAGGGTATTCTGATCACACAAAACCTGATAAGAATATGGATGTTTTAACAACCGCTTATAGTTATGGAGCCTCAATAATTGAAAAACATTTCACATTAGATAAAACACTTCAGGGTAATGATCACTACCATGCAATGGATCCTGATGATGTTATTAAATTCAAATGGAATGTTCATTTCTTATCAAAAATTAATGGTAAAAAGAATAAACAGCCATTAATTTGCGAATCTTCTTCCAGAAGACAAGCAAGAAGATCCATCGTTGCTGCAAATGATATTAATAAAGGTGATGTGATAGCTGCTGAGGATTTAACATTCAAACGTCCGGGAACTGGTATTTATCCTTCCGAAATTGACTATGTCGTTGGAAAAACTGCAAAGATAGACATTTTGGAAGATACATTACTTGATTTTGACATGTTGGAATAATTTGGTGTTTAAATGGTTAGTGTTCGCGATATCTGTGAGGCATTTTTTAGTCTTGAAGAGAAATATAATCTTAATTATCAGGAAATTCAAGGCTGTTTTGCTTGGCAATTAATTAGAATGCATCTCTATTATGATATCACACGAAAAACACAAATGTTTGGAGCACCCCAACAAAAATCTTTATCTCTTTTAGATAAGGTAAATTCATTTTTACCTTTTTTTAAAAATTCATTACTTCACAATCCTTTCACTGGAAAATACAATAAGGACATTTTAATTTTTGACCATCCCCGTAAGGTTATCTTTAATGACGGGTATTATGATATTTACAGTAACTTTTTAGTGGACTTTTTAAGTGATGACTATTCATTTGAGGTTTTGGAATCTCCTTATTTAAATCATCATTTCACACAAAAACAGGATTATATCTCATATACTGATGCGATTCAGTTAGGTTCTTATATTCACAAAAAGCTTAACAAGATAGAATTTAGTCAAAGTGAAAAGGAACTTATTTTAAAAGTTCAAAATGAACTTGAATCAATTTTTAACATTGAGCTTAATATTCCATGGATGTTAACAACACATATTTTAAATTTTCAATATGATTATAAAAAATATATTGAGTTGTTTAAAAAAAGAAATCCTAAAATGGTGTTTGTTGTTGTAGCTTATGAAAATCATCCTATTGTAGCCGCCGCTAAACATCTGGGCATTGAAGTCATTGAACTTCAACATGGAACCATTACTGATTATCATTTAGGATATTCTTATCCTGAAAAAACTAGATTAAATGGCGAAATTCCCTATTTCCCAGATAAAATATTGTCTTTTGGAGATTATTGGCTGAATGAGGATACTTGTCCGATTATCCAGGAAAATGTCATTCCTATTGGATTTTCATATTTCGAATCCCAATCTAAAGACTTCATTGGCATTGAAGCTATTGATAATCAAATATTGTTCATATCTCAGGGGGTAATAGGCAGATATTTATCAAAACTCGCAGTTGAATTTGCAAAAACTCAAAAGGATTTAAAAATTATTTATAAATTGCATCCTGGAGAATATGCAACTTGGAGAGAAAACTATCCTGAATTAGCTGAAGTTTCAAGTTCTCACAATTTTGAAGTCATCGATAATAGTGAAGTTCCTTTGTATAAGTTATTGGCGGAATCTAATTATCAGGTGGGAGCATTTTCAACAGCTATCTATGAAGGTTTGATGTTTAATTGCAAAACATTTATTTTGGATGTTCCGGGAGTTGAATATCTAAATGATTTAATTGAAAAGGGTTATGTTTTTAAAATTAGGGATGCTGATGATTTAAATGATAATTTAGATGAATTCAAACCAGCTGTTTATGATAAAAATTTCTTTTTTAAGAATTTCGATAAAGACCTGTTAAAGAGAGTGGTTGACAATGGATGAATATGTAAAATTCATCAAAAGAATTGGCATAGTGGGTATTGCAAATATATTAATATCTATCAGCGGATTAATATTCATTCCAATCATTACTAAGAGTTTTTCGACTGCGGATTATGGTGTTTGGTCTCAGGTAAATACGTTTGTATCTTTGGTTCCAAATATTGTTAATTTGGGTCTTCCATATACTATGGTGAGATTTTTAGCTGCTGAAAAGGACAAAACAATTATCAAGCAATCATTTTACTCAATGATGCTATTGGTTTTAGCGTCAACAATAGTCATGATTGTAGCATTGTCAATATTCTCAAACCAAATAGCTTTAGCTTTATTTGATGGAAGCATGCAGATAATGTACATCGTTATTGTGATGGCATTTTTCGCATGTTTAGATTTGATGTTATTGAGCTATTTTAGAACATTTCAGCAAATTACTCTTTATTCAACTTTCTTAGTGTTGCAGACTTATATTGGTGTGATATTAAGCATTATTTTAACATGGATGCATCAACCAATAGATGTGGTTGTTTTAGGGCGTTTGTCAGGTTTTCTTTTGGTATTTGTAGCAATGGCTATTTTAATTGTTAGGGATTTGGGTTTTACAACTAAACTTAAGAGTCTGAAGGATGAATTGAAATTTGCCATTCCTACTGTTCCGAATAATGTATCTTCATGGGTTGTTGATTCATGTGATAAAATAGTTATCGGTGTTTTTCTAGGATCTGCTGCTGTAGGATGTTATTCTCCGGGTTATTCGCTAGGAAATATTATACTGATGTTTTTAACTCCATTTGCAGTTTTACTCCCCGCGGTATTGCCTGAATATTATGAAAAAGGGGATATGGATAAGGTAGATACATTTTTAACTTATTCATTGAAATATTATCTTTTAATCACTATTCCTGCTACAGTAGGTTTAAGTTTACTTTCTAAACCGGTGCTTTATATTTTAACTACAACCATTATTGCAGATAGCGGATATTTGGTCACTCCAATGGTGGCTTTAGGTGCAATGTTTATGGGTATATACGGTATCGTGAATAACATAATCATTTTAGAGAAAAAAACAATGATATTAAGCCATATATGGATTACTGTAGCTATTTTAAATATTGTATTGAATATATTTGCAGTTCCATATATTGGAATTTATGGAGCAGGTATAACCACTTTAATTTGTTATTTCTTTGCATTTGTAATTACTTTAATTTATTCTAAAAGATATGCTCGCTTACCATTTGATTATAAATCAATAGCTAAAATAATAATTGCATCAGTTGTGATGGGTGTGTTTGTTGGCATTGCAAATCCAACGGGCATCATTAATATTGCAATCGTTGTTTTGGGGGCGGTTGTAATTTACTTTGCAGTGTTGTTCTTGTTAAAGGGAATAAATAAAAAAGAAATAGAGTTAATTCAAAGTATGGTGTAAGTGAATTTTATTAGTGGAATTTCCCTTCTTGTTTTAATTCTTCATAATGGTCAATATCGCGATGTTTAAAGACTTTTGCAGGATGGCCTCCGGCTATTGCATATTTTTCAACATCTTTAACTACGACGCTTCCTGCCTGAATAATTGCACCTTCACAAATCCTTACTCCGGGCAATATTGTCACACGATTTCCTAGCCATACATTATCTTCAATTATAACGTCTTTTGAGATAATTGTATTGTCATAGGGTATCGCATCACCATTATCATAATTGTGGATGCTTGTAATTATCATGCATTCAATGCCTGAATGGAAATTGTCCCCGATAATGACATTGCCGTTTCCTTGAATTTTCATTCCATTAAAATTAACATTATTTCTCAAAGTGGTTTTTGGTGTAACGTAACTTTCCCCATTTACCTTGAAGCCGCTACCATAACTTTTTGCAACTCTCTGGCATCTATGTTGATAAAATTTTTTCTTTAATTTATCAAAAATCATAATATCTAAAAAAAAAAGAAATTAAATTTCCGCAGAACAGTCTGCAGAATATTTATTAACTAAAACAGCACATTTGTCAATAGTTTCTTGGTCTAATTTAATAGTGCTATTTTTTATTTGATTTAATAATTCTTCAATGAATAAATCTTCATCAGTTAAAGGCATATTGATTACAACAACCTCATGGTTAATAAATCCAACTAATGGTTCAACAAAGCAATTTTTTATATTATTTTCGCTTAAAAAGTTAATTAAATCTTCCCCTAGGGACAATGCTTTTTGTTTTATTTTATTGTCTTGTGAAAACTTAGCCTGTTTAGTTGTATACCTGAACCTTCTTTCGCTTCCATAATTTGGAATTTCTTCAAGTTTATTTTCATCACTTTCACTAGAACCGATTAAATTTAAATTTTCATTTTCCGATTCTAATCTGAGTTTAGGATTATATTTTTGGGATAATAAAGCATAAATTCCAGTTGGACCAACAACTAAATGATTTATACCAGATGGAGCGGTTGGTATTTTAACATTGTAAAAGACATAGTATTCATTAGGAAGAGTCAATAAATGTTCCCGTATGATTCTTGATCTTTCTTCGGTTTGTTGAACGTCCCTAGTCTTATAAATTCCATAACATAATAAAATTACTCCAATAAATAATGTTATGATTCCCACACCACTGTTAATAGTTAATATTTCAATGATACTGCCTATAAAAATAAATGCTCCAATGATTAATATTGTCCGATTCATATCTATATTAACTTCATCATAATTTAATTCATCATTAAGTGAAGTTTCATTAGGCACTATTTCATCATTTTCAGGTTCTTTAATACTTATCCTATTGAGAAAACTTCCAGAACTCTTTTGTTTTTTTCCAGTATTGGGATAATATTTATCCATACTCTTAAAGAATTCTGTTTTAAGGAAATCCTTTAAAATATAATAATCATTTGTTTTTGGAATAGCAAATTCTTTTCCGAATTTAGATAAAACAGCATCAGGAATTGTAGTTCTTGCGGTTTTAATAAATGGTTCATCTTCAATTTCCTGTTCATTTCTCTCATCATGAGCTATCTGGAGCATACTTTCTTCTGAAAAGAATTCTCCAAGTTTGTCAGTAAATGATTTTAAAGAGTGGTCTTGTTCTTCATTTGTTATTTCTTCAGATGTTGGTTCGTTGACATTAGATTCCTGCTTTATGTTTTCAAGCTCTATTGTTCTCTCTTCAATATATTTATCCAATTCTTTATTCATGTCATCGTCTAAATATCTTAAAAATCCACCACAACTATCACATTCATAATCAAGTATGCTGTCGCTACTTTTAATTTTATATTTTAATCCGCAATCTTCACATTGAACAATATAGGAATTATCATATTTGAATGTATTAGTAAATGATTTGTTTTGCCTAATTTCACCATTAGAATAATTTTCTAAGTATTCTAAGTCACCTGCACATGAAGAACACTCAAATGTGGATATATCGTCATCATCATCGAGCTGGTATTTTGCACCACAGTTCTTACAGCATACAACTTTCATTATTATCCTCTTAAAATTGCTTTATGGTAATATTTTTTAATTTTTTTTATTATATATGTTTCTAATATTTATATAATGCAATTTTCATAAATGCTTTCAATTTGCTTAGAAACTTTATTCCAGTTATATTTCTCCTCGATAAGTTTTCTACCAGTTTTTTCAAATTCTTCAGATAATTTTTCGTTATTCAGTAATTTTTCAATACAATTACTCAAATCATCAGTATCAAATTCACATACAAGCCCCACAGAATCCTTAACCCATGTGTGGATATGATTATTTTTTGTTAAAATTAATGGCTTTGAACATGCCATTGCTTCAAGACCGCTGGTTGTAAATGATTCATAACGTGATGGCATGACAAATATGTCACAATCAATTAGTGCTTCAATTTTATTACTGCCAGTCAATACTCCGGGAAATATAACTTTTTCATTTAAGTCAAATTCGTTAATTAATTTCTCAACTTCCCCTTTAAAACCATAATCTCCACCAACTATTGCTAATTTGATATTGTCATTTGAAATCTGGTTAAAACTTTTAATTAACAAATCCAAACCTTTAATTTCATGAATTCTTCCTAAAAATAATATTAATTTATCATTTTCATCAATATTTAATCGGGATTTAAATTTGCCTTTCTCTGGAAAGTCAGTATAGTCCTCTAAATTTATGCCTAAGGGAACAATTTCAATATCTTCTTGTTTAATTCCCATTTTTAGATATTGTTCTTTTTCAACTTCTGTTAATGCAAATACTTTAGATGCATCGTGCAATATGTCAAATCCCCACACCTTATCGAAAATTTCTTTCATTTTTTCTTTTTGGAAAAATGGAAGAACAGACCCATGAGCTTGTAAAACATAAGGAATATTATTTTTTTTAGCATATCTGTGTGTCGCTATAGCTAAAGAGTGTCTGTGTTCATGTAGGTGGATTATATCAAAATTATTTATTGTTTTTTTAAGATATCTAATTAAAGAAATCGGCATGTCAATGGTAAGTTTTGTTTTAACACTATTTGAAATATTTCTAAAATAAAAAACCTTTATTCCATCAATATCCTCATTATAATTATTTTCAAGTTTAATTCGCTCTTGGCAGCTATCTGTAGTATAGACACACACGTCATGTCCATTTTCAACTTGTGTTTTAGCTATTTCATAAGCCGCATTTACAACTCCTCCAGCTGAAAAGCAAGGAGCAAAATATGTTACAACATGTAAAATATTCATATTAAACACTTTTTTTGTATAAATATAGGTTACCCATATTTTTTATTTCATCATAATTATTTAGATTGTCTAGCTGTTTATTTGAAATATAATATGTAACATTACTTTCATCAATTGCCGTTTGGTTACTGTTGACTATTCCAACTACATTTTCACCTAACCACCAGCTATATGGGCGGAGATTGTATGCTCCAATTGATACTGTGTCATAATGGGGGTCATTGTCAACAATATATTTAGACATCTCTTCAGGATGTCTAAATTCATCGTTTACATCAAATGTTGAGGTAAAAGCAAATGCCTGTATAATGAATAACACGATTAAAATTATAGGTATGAAGCTTTTGTTGATTTTAAGATGATTATGGATTTGAGTAATTCCCATTAAAATAAAGTAGATTGATGGTGGAAAGACAGGTAAGATATACCTATTGACTTTTATGCTATAATAACTGTAAAAAATAAAGTTGGTTAAAATCCAACCTGCCATAAAATATCCTGTTTTATTCTCATTATCCTTGCCCATTAAGAACAATGTAAGTAGAGATAAAAGTATTGTAATAAATGAACTAATATGTGAAAAAGTCGCGATTGTTATGATTATGAGGGTTATGACAATGCTATCTTTCTTATTGAGTTTTCTTTTATTGTCATACAACCATAATCCGGCACCGATTAGCAATATTGCAAAAATGGCCCATGATAATACTGTCGGATTTTCTAAAATAGGATTGCCTTTGATTATGGTGTGGGAATTAGATATGAAATTAGGCAAATTCATTAAATAATAGCTTTCATCTGCATTGTATGCTGGATCGAGCTCAGATCCTTGTTGTCCAGTAATGCCTGAAGATATTTGATATCCAGCACCAAATTGGCCACTGCCCATTATTAGAAGTATTGCAAGAACAATAACGCCCAGTATTGCTGCGATTTCAATGCCTTTTATTATATATTTCTTATCTTCCGACTCAATTTTAAATCCTTTTTCATAAACATAGTATAACATTATTGCAGGCAACACTATCATTACAGAATATCTTGTGAAAACTCCTAAAACAAATAGGGTAAATAGATATTTGTAAAATTTAGGGTTATTTTTAATAGCAATAATTGAAAATAACACAATCCAAATAGTCATTGTATTTGCAGGAATGTCTAAAGTGCCGTTTGCCAACCATGTTAGATAAAGTGTAGATGCGGAATAAATTATTGTTCCGGTCAAACTCATTGTTTCATTAAAATATCTCTTTAACAACAAGTAAAAACCGATATTTCCCAATATTGCAAAAGCTCCGGTTACGATATAAATTACAGTTCTATCAACAAAGCCCATTCTAAAGAAAATCGATGTTATAAAACAAATTACTGGAGATAAATAAATATTGCTTGTAGAATGTATATTTTTTCCGGTATAATAAATTGAATTTAGTAAATAAACATAAACATCAGAACAATAAATGCCGAGATTAATATTAAATTTAATATAGTATGCAACTAAAACAGTAGTGAAAATTGTGATAAATAATAAATAATATTTATCTTTTTGTTTTATATCCAAATCTTGTATCATTGCTTTTATTTTTTTAATATTTTTATATAAATATTAGATGGTTTTTAATTTAAAATGATCCAAAGATAAATGCAACAAACGCAATCAACATTCCAATTTTTAGATATTTGGCTACTTTAGCTGCAGTATTTCTGTTCTGTGATTTAATAATGGACATTGCACAGTAAAGAAACATTAAAACTGCAACTGCAATAACTACTAAATAATAAATTCCGAAAATGTGGTGGAAATAAAGTATGGGGCATAATGCAGAGTCAATGATTATTAAAATAGCTGCAATAAGTGCAGGAACTTTTTCACCGATTAATATTGGTAATGTCTTAGCTCCGTCTGCTTTATCACCTTCTATATCCTCAATATCTTTAACAATTTCACGTGCAGTTGTCATTACAAAAGCAAAGAAACCTAAAAATATTGAAGTCATCACAATACTTGGATTGTTTATTGTATATCCTCCGAAGACAAATCCAAACCCGGTCATGAATCCTACAGCTAAATTTCCAATTAAAGGTGTTGCTTTTAGTTTATAAGCATATAAATAAAGTATCACATCAGCTATTAAAACTATGATAAATGGAATCCAGTTGTTTGTCAAATAACTAATTGAAAATCCACATATTGTTCCTGCTAAAAATAAGAGATATGCATAATTTTTTCCTTTTCTTAAGGAAATTCTACCTGAAGGAATAGGTCTTTCAGGTTTATTAATTAAATCAATATCATAATCAAAACAATCATTGATAACGTTTCCCGCTGCGGTTTCAAAAAATACTGTTATAATTGCAAGTATTATGGGAATGCTGATAGTTTTATCAATAAGCGCAATCAAAACTATTGAAATTGCTCCCATAATTGCATTTCCCGGCCTCAAAATTTCAACATATGGATTCATATAATTTCCTCAAGAATTTTTGAAAAGTTCTTTGCAGTATTTTTTAAAGAGTAATCCTCTGCAAATTCATTTCCACTATATTTTAATTCGTTATTATAATATTTGGAATATTAATCATAAATAGCTTTTTTACATTCACTAACGCCGGATACATGATATCCAATATTTGTTTTTTCAATTAACTCTTTAAGGGATCCTTCTTCATATCCAATTGATAAAACTGGCTTTTTACATCCAATGCAATCATAGATTTTTCCTGGAATAAACATTTTTTCCGATTCGTTCATCCAGGAGATTAACAATAACACATCCGAGTTCATCTGGTGTTGCAGGACTTCATTTTGAGTTATTCTTCCATGAATATTAACATTGTCCTGAATATTGTATTTTTGAGAAAGTTCTAAAAGGTTTGTCTCATCTCCATAAAAATCAATAATAATTTTATCTTTTTCTATTCTGTTTTCATTTATTAATTGATTTATCGCATCAAATAATATTGATGGGTCTCTTTTTCCATTATAAAGGGAACCGGCATAGATCAAAGTTAATTTTTCGCTGTGTTCTGTCTGTTTTGCACTTTCAAAATCTATTGGGTCGAAACCCGAAATGACAGGAATAATCTTTTTGCTTGGATGGATTCTTTGCAATGTCTGTTTAGCTAATTCAGTAGTTGTAGTCAATACATCAACATTTTCAAATGTTTTCATCTCTAATCTTTTTTCAAATTGCCTTCGAATAATGTTGTGATTAATATAGGGGTTCAAATTCCATAAATCTCTTAAATCAGCTACCCATGGAATGCCATATTTTTCTTTTAAATCATGAGCTATGAGATGTGAGGTCATGGGAGATGAGGTTGACATTATTGCATCTATTTTTTCATTTTCGATAATTTCAGATGCCACTTCAGTTGCAGGTTTCTTCCAATATTTCATGCTGTCTGGATATGCGAATATTTCTCCTGCAAGGGATAATGCTTTAGACATGAATTTATTGGACTGATCATTACCACTCACTTCACGTTTTCTACCGGCATTATTTTTATTGGAAATGGGCATAAATTTTGAAATCATGTCTCGGTAATCGCTTTCAACAACTCTAACATTGTCAATCTGCACTGTTTCATTTGAAGTTCTAGGTACAATTACAATAGGTTGCCAGCCAAGTGTTGGCAGGTATTTTGCAACACCTCTTAATCTTTTTGATGCAATTCCGGTGTCATGATTATAATTAAATGCAACATAAATGACTTTTTTCATCTTCTCTCTCAGGTTGTCATTTTCTTTAAAAGTATTAATAACATGATTTTTTAGCTTAAAATACACTTTAAACATAATAACTGTTTTTATATTATAATTTTTTATTTGCAAATAATTTATATATTTAACTATTGGATTTTTTTTGTTCTTATTATTATCATGCTCTTTTCTTTAAAAAATTAATTATATGGTGTAATCTGTTTTAATTATAAGTTTAAAGAGTATTTTGCCCATAAATTTATATATCTGATATATTTAAAAATATAGTTTGAAGTTTTATTTTATCATTCAATAAATTTCATATGCTGAAGCTATTTTTACTTAATATTTGGTGTAACTATGAGTTTGGAAGACTATTATCTTAAATTGCCCGATTTTATAAAATTCAATTCTAAAGTTCTAAAATTGAGTTTTGATATTGTAGGTAGGATTAATAGCTCCACGGGAGTGTCACCTCAAGACTACATTTCAGAATTATTTTCTAGGGATGATAAGTTTAAAAGAACTCATAGTAAATTTCAGGTATTGTATGTGGAATTGCTTATTTTCATAGATAAGGTTTGTAATAAATATGGAATTGATTATTGGTTAGGTTTCGGTACGCTTTTAGGTGCTGTAAGGCATGGGGGTTTTATTCCCTGGGATGACGATATTGATTTAGTTGTTCTTAGAAAGGATTATAATAAGTTAATCGAAGCACTCCCAAAAGAACTCAATAAACATGATTTAAAAGAATTTTGCGGGTTAACATTACTTTTGGAAAATAGAAAAAATTATTTCAATGATTTTAATAGTGTTTATGATGTTAAAGATAAAGAGGGCAATAAAATAATTGATGGAAAATATAACTTTTTACAAATCGCCTGGTTAAAACCATTTGTTAAAATAGATCTCTTTCCTTTTGATTTTATTGAAGATGACAAGTTAGGTGATATTTATACTAAATTTGCACCTGCCCAGTATAAATTTTATCATGAAATGTTATCGAATAAATCTAAATATGTTGATCAAATTGATTTGGCTCGTAAGGAAGTTGGATTTACAGATTTGAAAACAAAGCAGTTTTCGGATACTATTGAAGGGGTTCCCCATTGGAAAATAAGAATTTTCGATACTGATAAAACATTTCCATTAACTTCCATAAAATTTGAAGGACATGAGTTTAATTGTCCTAAAAATGTTGATCATCATCTCACTTCAATGTTCGGCCCTCATTATATGGATTTTCCTGAAGTTATTGAGAATCATGATACATTGGAATTAATTGAAACTCAATTTAATTCAAAAGAAGAAATGGATAATTCTTTTGATGAAGCAATTAAATTCTTAAAAAATATTAATGAAAATTTCGAATAATTTGTAAAATAGCTCCATAAAACAATAATTTTATAAAGTATATAATGTAACATAATATTAGTATTTAAATTATTTTAAAGTATTAATTTTATATTAATTAATTAGCTGGTGTTTATATTGGAAAAAATTAAAATAGGAATTGTTGGATTAGGAAACTGTGCAAGTTCTTTAATCCAAGGAATACATTATTATGATGGTAAAGACCCAAAAGATGCAATAGGACTTATGCATTGGGATATTGGGGGATATACTCCTAGTGATATTGAAGTTGTTGCAGCATTCGATGTTGATGCAAGAAAAGTTGGTAAAACTATTGACGAAGCAATATTTGAAAAACCAAACTGCACAACTGTTTTCCAAAAAGATATTCCAAAATATGATGTCAAAGTAAGCATGGGTCATGTTTTAGATGGTGTTGCAGAACACATGTCTAATTATGATGATGAATACACATTTGTAGTAAGTGAAGAAGAGCCTGTTGATGTTGTTAGTGTTTTAAAAGAAAGTGGTGCTGAAATTCTAGTAAACTACTTGCCGGTAGGTTCTGAAGAAGCTGCAAGATACTATGCACAATGTGCACTTGATGCTGAAATCGCATATGTAAATTGTATGCCTGTATTTATTGTAAGTGATGACGAATGGGATGCTAAATTTAAAGCTAAAGGAATTCCTATTGTTGGTGACGATATTAAAGCTCAAATCGGTGCTACTATCACACACAGAACACTAGCTAGCTTATTCATGGATAGGGGTGTAAAACTGGATAGAACCTATCAAATTAATACTGGTGGTAACACTGACTTTTTAAACATGCTTAATCGTGAAAGATTGGATTCTAAAAAAGAATCTAAAACTGAAGCTGTTCAATCAGTATTAGATGAAAGAATGGATGACAGGGATATTCACATTGGTCCTAGTGACTATGTCCCATGGCAAAATGATAATAAATTATGTTTCCTTAGAATGGAAGGCCGTACATTTGGTGATGTTCCAATGAATATTGAACTTAGATTAAGTGTTGAAGACTCTCCAAACTCTGCAGGATGTGTAATTGATGCTGTAAGATGTTGTAAAATTGGTTTAGAAAGAGGAGTCGGTGGTCAATTAACTTCAATCTCCTCATATACTATGAAGCATCCTCCAATTCAATACACTGATGATGAAGCATATGAAAATGTCGAAAAATTCATTTCTGGGGAATTAGAAAGATAATTTTTCAATTTATTTCCTATATTTTTTAATTTTAAATAGATATTGTTTAATATCTATTAATGATTCATTTTATTTTTTGTTTTAACTTATTTTTAATGATTATTTAGGTATAATAACATAATTTATATAAACTAATAAGGACATATATTATAGTTGGATAATTTAAGATTACTTTATGATAAAAATTTAGAGAGGTGTAATTAATGGCTAAAGTAAGATTTACAGAAACAGCTCTTCGTGATGCTCACCAATCTTTACTAGCAACTAGGATGAGAACAAGAGACATGATTCCTATTGCTGAAGAGATGGATAAGGTAGGATATTTCTCTGTTGAAGCGTGGGGTGGAGCAACCTTTGATACTTGTATTAGATACTTAAACGAAGACCCTTGGGAAAGATTAAGACAATTAAAATCTGAATTTAAAAATACTCCAATTCAAATGCTTTTGAGAGGACAGAATTTAGTTGGTTATAAACATTATCCTGATGATGTAGTAACAAAATTTGTTGAAAAATCCTATGAAAACGGCGTCGATATATTTAGGATTTTCGATGCTTTAAATGATATTAGAAATATGGAAAAATCAATTAAAGTTGCTAAAGATCAAGGTGCACATGTTCAGGGAACAATAAGTTATACTTTAAGTCCAGCACATACATTAGATGATTTTGTTAATTTAGCAAAAGATTTAAAATCTCTTGATTGTGATTCAGTAGCAATTAAAGATATGGCAGGTTTAATAACTCCTACTGCTGCTTATGATTTAGTATCAAAACTTAAAGAAGAAACTGATTTGCTTGTAGATTTGCACTGTCATTGTACTAGTGGAATGACTCCAATTAGTTATTACGCTGCATGTCAGGCTGGAGTGGACATATTGGACACTGCAATTTCACCTCTTGCTTGGGGAACATCACAACCTCCAACAGAAAGTATTGTTGCATCACTACAAGGAACGGAATTTGATTCTGAATTGGATTTGAAATTATTGAATAATATTAAAAAATACTTCTTGAAAATCAAAGAAAAATACTTAGGAATACTCGATCCTATTTCTGAAAGTATTGATACTGATGTATTATTATATCAAATTCCAGGCGGAATGCTTTCAAATCTTATTTCACAATTAAAAGAACAAAATGCTCTTGATCGATACACTGATGTATTGGATGAAATGCCAAGAGTTAGAAAAGATATGGGTTATCCTCCACTTGTAACTCCAACAAGTCAAATTGTAGGTATCCAATCAGTAATGAACGTTTTAGGTGGAGAAAGATACAAAACAGTATCTAATGAAGTTAAAGAATACATGAAAGGAATGTATGGTAAACCACCAGCACCAGTAAATAACGCAATATCAAAAAGAATTATTGGTGATGAAGAAATAATTACCTGCAGGCCGGCAGATTTACTTGAACCTGAATTTGATAAATTCAAATCTGAAGGTAAAGAAAAAGGATTTGTAAAATCTGATGAAGATGCTTTAACTTATGCATTATACCCATCAATTGCACCTAAATTCCTTAAAGGTGAAGCTGAAGAAGAAGAACTTAAACTAGCTCATACAATCAATGATGATGGAATTGGCATACCAACTCAATATAATGTTGAAGTTGATGGAGATATGTTTGAAGTTAAAATCATGCCTACTGGGTTTATGGAAATTGAAGAAACTCAATCTGGAAACTTTAAACCGGTTGAAGGGGCAGTTACTTCACCAATGCAGGGTATGGTAATCAAACTCAATGTTAATGTTGGGGATAAAGTTTCACAAGGATCCACTATTGCTGTAATCGAAGCTATGAAGATGGAAAATGACATACAATCTGAAGTAAATGGTGTTGTTGAAGAAATATTCGTAGAAACTGGTGATGCAGTAAGTATTGGGGATACTTTGATGGTAATCAAATAGATTGCCGTTATATATTTCTTTTTTTTGAGAGTAGTGAGTGTTGGTAGCAATTATTTGATTTGGAATATTTCTCATTTTCTCCTTTTTGATAATTTTTTATCAATTATTTTACTATTTTATGGAATGGGTATTAAAATTAGTACTAAAACAGTGACTAAAATTATTGAAAAATTTACTTATAAAAATTGTGAAAAAATATTTGAGAAAACAATAATAAAAGTTAATGAAAAAGTTTCATTATATAATCCTTATGAATTAATCAACCCAGTTAATTTAAGAAATTTATTTTTTAATTTTTAATTATATTATATTTTTAAAATAAGTTTTACCTCTTTTCTAGCCTAATTAGATTATCAGCAATATTTTCACATCCAAATCGAGAAAAATCACCAGATTGATGGAATTCAGAAAACTCTGGAATAAAATCGAAAAGTTTATATTCTTTTAACTCCATACACTTCATGTGGAGCTTTGATATTGTTGTTTTTCATATTAATATTTAAGTTCCACATTTTATATTAATTTTACTACTTTTAAATTAAAAATAAAGAAAAAATTAAACGAAAAAAAATTCGTGGCTCAAAAACTAGTGAAAATTCAAATCACACAAGTTGAAAGAGAATTATTAAAAAGGTTTTTATACACAATATAATAAGTTTTTAACCTGCACTCCTTTATAAGAAGATATTATAACATATTTTTTAGGTTTTACATTTGTTTTAACTTTAAAAACAGCATAACCATACTTATCAGTAATGACAAAGTATGTTATGCCATTGAATTTAATGGTTACATTTCCGCCAGCTACAGCTTTTCCATTAACTGTCACAAGAACTTTATAATATGCTTTAGCAGAGTAAACAGCATTGACATTTGAAGCTTTTAAAACAGGTTTTGGAATAGTAATAGTAGTGTTTTTAGAAATACTTGGGTACTTATCATCCCCTGAGTAAGTTATAGTTGCATTGTAAGATCCATGATTTAAATCATCAACAACAATAGTTGCACTACCATTTACTAACTCTTTAGTATAGGTTTTATTTCCAATAGTTACAGTTAAATTACCAGTAGCATCAGTCAAATTAATACTAAATACAGGATTAGGGCTTCCATCAGGAATGGTCACATATAAAGTAGAATTTGCATCAATAGGTACTTTTTCTTTAACAACAAAACTGGATTCGATTGAACTGCCTTTATAGTTATCATCCCCAGAGTAAGTTACAGTAGCTGTGTAATTATCTGGATTCAAATCAGTAATCTTAACGGTAGCTTTACCATCTTTTAATTCAGCAGTATAATTTTTACCCTCAACAGATACAGTTAAATTGCCAGTTGCATTAGGTAAACTGATTGTGAATGTAGGAGTTGTACTGTTTACAATTGTCAAAACATTACTATCTAATTCAACTTCACCAACAATAACTTCAAATGTAGGAAGCGCATTTGTCATGGCAAATTCATAATGTTCCATATCTTCATATACAATGTTTGAAGGTGTGTAAACTCCAACAGGCAATAAATTAATATCGAATGACACTGGATTATCATCTTCTGATTCCACATAATTAACAATATAATCAGTTCCTCCAATAGTTATGGTATAATTACCACCTACATTAGCATAGAATTTACCAATAGCATGATTAGGATAAGTTACATTATCTATAGTCAATACGTAGTTAATTTCTGCTTTAGCAATAGCAATAGTAAAAGTATAATTAGCTCCATTGTATGAATCATTACCTTCAAATACAGCAGTGATTTCATGAGCTCCTATTCCTAAAGTACTAGCATTTAATACAAATTCTTCACCGATGTTTGCTCTACCTAATTCAGTTTCGCCTTTTTTATAGATAATTACTCCGTCGATACCCTCTAAAGTGGTTGTGACAACATCAAATGACTTGTCATCCCAAGTTCCAGTATAATAATTATCATCATTATGTTCATGGTTAACAGTGACATTTAAGGTAACATCTTTTTTAGACGATCCGTTGATTACAACTGAATATCTTAAAATATTGTTACTTTCAAATGCATATTCACCTTCCATGAATTTGTATGCATAATAACTTGCGTTAATAGTGAAATCAGCAGTTTCATTTACAACAAAACTAAATGCACCAGTGTAAGTTCCCCTTACTGGATTATCAACAGCTTTTTTAAATCCTCCAACATTAAATTCGATTCTTTCAGTAGTTGGATTATCAACAGAAGAAGTAAGGTAATATTCAATATAAATTGTAACATTGCCTTCAGCAGATATTGTAATGGTGTCATTACTAATGTAGTTAGCATCCCTAATAATTAATTCGCCGATTTTTGGTTCAGGGTATACAGTAAAGACTGCATTTGTAATATTTGCCCCATCCTGACCTGTTACATTAGCATAGTACTCGCCAGCAGCTAAAGTAATATTTTGACTGCCTTTTCCACCAGTTACGGTTACTTCCACCATAGTTCCGTTAACATCAATAGTGTATTTGCCATCAATTGTTGCGGCAACTTTGATTTCGACTTGACTTTGTAACGTTACATCTTCAACAGAAACTACAATTTGATTTTGAGCAGATTTTTCAACAACATGAACAGTTACTTCGTTACTTTCAGCTGATGCATAAAAATCGCCACCATCTTTTTTGTAACTAGCAGATAAAGTATAATTACCAACAGGTAAAGTTAAAGCAGTAACAACATTTTTAGTTAAAGTAATGTTTTCAACACCATTAACATATAATGTTATTACACCATTTCCACCAGTTAAGCTAGCTAACACATCAAAACTTGTGCCATTCTCAACAGTAATTTCAGTGCCGCCATTAACGGTTAAGTCTAAAGTATTTGAAGATAAAAGGGTGTATGAAGCCCCCGCAGACACATCACTTTGCTTATAATTACCTTCACCCGGGAAGTAGACACCATACAAATATCCAGTATAACCTGGGGAATGAACTGAATCAGAATAATTACCAGTTTCACCAGCATTAATAGTTAAAATAGGGTCAGCATAATAATAATTTAAAGTATCATAAATTTTAACAACACCAGAAGTTACAACATTATTATTTTCATCCTTAACCGTAGGAATAACAGTAATATTATTATTAATTATTACTTCACTTGGAGACAATTCCAAAGTTACAGTAGTAGCCAAAGGTTCAGAATTTTCAACAACATTTACATTCAATATATTGGAATAAATATCATAATTGTCCTTAGGTACTTTAAATAAGAAAGAATAAGTGCCCACAGATGTGAATGTTAATGGAGCACCCTCACCACTTGTAGCTACCCCATAAGTTGTTGATGGAAGCAAATTCACATAAGTATTCTGATTTTCACGAATATAAACAGTATCCCCACTAGATGGAGGACCATATGATGTATCATAATCAGTACCCATTTTAACATAGATAGGGACATTGACAGTAGCGGTTATTACTCCGCCAACATCAACATATCCACTTACAGGAGTTAAAGAAGTATATGCTGTTCCTTCTAAAATATCATCGTTAGAAGCCCCTAGAACTTCATTACATTTTTCATCACCGACATTAACAGTGTTGCCTTCCATGGCAACATCATCAACATCATCTATTTCATTTAATTCACTTATTTCAAGAGAATTATCATAATCTGTTAGATTTACATCATTAATATCATCTACAGCACTAACAGAACCTAAGAATAGTAGAGTTATGGCAATAACAAAAACAGCCATAATAAATTTATTATTTTTAATAATTTCACCTCAAGTACACAGATATAATAAAAATATATCTTATAGTATTTTAGGTATAACTAAATATTTAAATATTACCATTCAAACAAAATGAATCAAAAAATTAAGTCAAATCAACAATAATTTATTTCAATTACCCTTTAAAGTTAGCAATAATACTGCAATAAAAAGTAATTTCATCAAAAATAGCTATAAATCTGTTGATAATCACAACAGTCAAAATTCTATAAAAAATTTCAGAGTCTACGGCAGTGCAAACTCCGAAATCAAAATTTTTCACGACTTGATAATAAATCACTTAATAGTTATTGCATTCATTACATATAAACTAAATGGTTAGTCCAAATGCATATCCAAGATAAAAATGAATTAAACAATCTAAATTTATAAAAAAAGCCATACAAATCGTATTATTTATTAAGAATATGAAAATAAAGTATTTAGAAAGTATTTAATCAGATTATATTGCAAATTTTAAAAAAAGAATTTTAATCTAAATTCAAAATAGGCAAACTTCAGCAAAATACGCAACAACGGTTTTCACCAGAAAATAAAACAAATTACATATTAACAATATTCTTGACAACTACATGATAAAAATAATGTTTATTTAAGCTTAAAAATAATAATAACAAATCAATATTATTCAAATTACATAATAGATACATTTAAAAATAATTAAAATAATATTAAGTAATTACAAATTAAATTGGTGGAAAATATGCAAATTAAAAGCAATATTATTATTAATGACATTACTCGTATGAGCGAAATAGCTAAACTCTACAGCATTACAAATCAAAATGAAAAGTCTAGAAAATATCACAAAAATATTATTAATCTTTGCGACAAGTTTCCAAAAAACGAAGCAATGCCAATTCAAAATTAACTCCTTAAATTACCTAAACAAATCCTATAAATCTCTTGAAACAACAAATGAACTGTTACATATTAATCCCTACAACATCCTCGCACTAATTAATATTACGACTTATTTAAGGAGAGATTGAATGTTTAAAAAAATTCATTTGAAAAAATACTTAAAAAAGCTGAAAAGAAATTGCAAAATGAGAGATATGGTGAATCTAAAAATACATATCTAGAATGTCTTGCACTGGAACCTGACAATGTTTGCGTTTTAAATAATTTAGCTCAAATCTATAGTATTCTTGGAGATAATGAAAAATCAAAGAATTATAATGAAATTCTTTTAGAAGAATGTAATAAACAATTGAAACATACCCAAGATGAAACTATTTTAATGCTTAAAACCAATGCATTAATTTCTCTTAAAAGAACTCTGGAGTTAAATGAAGCTGTTGACGCATTATTAAAGATAAATCCAACCAATATTGTAGGATTATTTCAAAAAGCCCATTACTTAGAAAAGACTAATCAAAATCAAAAAGCGATTATATGTATTGATAAAATCATTAAACAACAACCCCATAATATTTCAGCATTGCTTTTCAAAGGGAGGAATTTAGTTGAATTAGAAGAGTTTAAACTGGCTGAAAATGTTTATAATATTGTCTTTAAAATTGATCCGAAAAATGAAAATGCTGCAAATTTAAAATCACAACTTCTCAAAAAGAAAAATAATATTAATATAACACCACATGATTTTATGTATAAAGCTCTTAAACATTGGCAAATGAATGATTTTGAAATTTCTGCGAGTTATTTTAAAAAAGCAATAGATTTAAATCAAAATTATGATGAAATTTGGTTTGCGCAAGGTGAATTATTTATTAGAATTGGTAGAATTGGAGATGCAATACAATCTTTTAAAAAAGCATTTGAAATTAATCCAGATAGTGGCGGCATTGAAAAACACGATGCGTTTTTTAAACTGCTTGAACGCATGAAAAAAATTAATATCCTATTTGGTTTTGAAAAATAAAAATTAAATCTAGTTTATAACTTAAAACCAGTTCCGACAAACTGTGCAACGTCCCTGCCCAAATCATCAGATATGTTAACAATTATAATTGATGATGTTCGGCCACTTTTACGGCAAGTTGCCTTGGCAAAGAGTTTATCCCCTTTTGGAGCAGATAAATAATTAATACTTACTTGTTGAGCAACTGTTAATTGGTGTATTTGATTTGAGAGAATTGCAAAAGCGAAATCGGCCAATGTAAATATTACTCCACCCATTACTCCACCATAAGCATTTCTATGTTCATCACTTAATTCCAAACTACAAAATGCTTCATCTTCAGTTAAATCATCTAATCTTATTCCAGTATTTACTGCAAATTTGTCTTGATAGAAAAATTCTCTTGCACTTTCGACTGAATCATAATTAACCATATTTAACACCTACTAATTATTTAGATATTCATTATAATTAAATATTTTAAATACCTGTCAAAATTAATATAATGAGAAATTATTATATTAATAATATGGAAAAATTAACTTTGAAGATAGCTGAAAGACAAGAATCAGGTTTAATTTTAGAATACATTAAAAAACTTGCTGATTATGAAAAAAGATCAGATGAAGTTATTGCAACATCCCAAGACATTGAAAAATGGGTCTTTGATGAAAATCAGGCGGAAGTAATATTTGCTCTTCTAGATGGCGAACCAATAGGTTTTGCACTATACTTCTTAAGTTTTTCAACATATACTGGAAATGTAAATATGCATCTTGAAGACCTATTTATTGAACCTGAACACAGAAACAAAGGTTACGGGAAAGCACTTCTAAAAGAACTTGGAAAAATAGTACTTAATAGAGGTTATGGACGCTTTGAATGGACTTGTCTTTCTTGGAATAAACCAAGTATTGATTTTTACTTGTCAATTGGAGCTGAAATGAAAGATTGGGAGTTATTCCATTTTAAAGGTGAAGCTTTAGAAAAATTTGTGAATGAATAATCATCTCAATTATAATGAATTTAACAATAGCTGAAAAAGCATGCTGAATCCATATAATATCATTTAAGGATGCTAATCTTGAATCTCCAAATACGGTTTGTAAAATTTATATTGCTAAGCAACTAGAATTTTAAAGGAATCAAATTAATGATTCCTATTTGTGTTAAATTCATCTTTTGAATGTACTCCAACAAGAGAAGCGAAAACCGCAATTATACATGCAATAAAACAAATCAAACAAATTGTTTGAGATGCCTGAACAATCATAGTTGCATATTCATGGGATAATTTTAAATTGCCCATAACCCAAGCAAATACCAATGTTAAAAGACCCAAACTCATTGTCTGACCAATTGTCCTCATTGTTGCTTGTGAAGCAGATGCTGTTGGAGCATATTTTGGTGGAACAGAACTCATAATCGCATTCATATTAGGACTTGAGAATAAACCCATTCCAATACCTTGTAAAATCATGGCTAAAACAACGACGAATAATGGAGTGCCTTCATTGAGAAATATTAATATTCCTAATGATACTGCTGCAATTCCAATTCCAACTGCTGCTAATTTCTGTGGATGAATTCTATCAGATAACTTACCAGTATTCGGAGCCATTACTGCCATTATAATTGGCGTAATAACTAATATTAAACCAGACATTTGGGCATCCCAACCCCGCACATACTGAAAATGGTAATTTAAAATAGTTGTTACAACCATTATGGCGAAATAACTACATAATGCCGCAATATTTGATGATGTGAACTTATTATTTTTAAATAAATTCAAATTAAATACAGGGAAACTTTGTTTTAACTCATAAACACCGAATATGCATAAAATTATTATACCTACTATGGTTAAAATAACACCTCGAGTATTTACTAAAGAGGTGAATCCATAAATGAATGTTAAAATACCTATTCCCCATAAAATAGAACCTAATTTATCAATAGGTTGGTTTTCATAGGTTTTCCATTCTTGTGGGATTTTTACCGCCATCAGTATCATACATAAAACTAAAAATGGAATTACAAAATAAAATAGCGATCTCCAACCTAGATTGTGAACTAAAAATCCTCCGATTACCGGCGATAGTGAGGTTGCAAGATAAACACCAGTTACAGTAACACCTAAAGCTTTACCACGATTTTGTGGTTTAACTGCTTGAACTACCATAGCCATTGATGAAACATTTAAAAATGATACACCAATCCCTTGAACAATTCTAAATAATAAAAAGGATTCTGTTGAAAAAGAAAGACATCCTCCAATAGATCCTATCAAATATACAATAATACCTGCTAAAAGTGATTTTTTAACTCCGAATTTTCCTGAAATTTGACCTGCCGGAACGGTGAACACCGCAACAACTAGGAAAAATATTGTTGGAATCCAATTTTGAACTACATTATTCATTACAAAATCCTGTGCAATTGCAGGAACACCAATTATTATCCCATTTGATAAAAATATTGCAAAAAAAGATGTAATGAAAGATATAAACATTACAATTGTTTCAAATTTTATTTCCATATTAATTACTTCCCAATAATATTCATAGAATTAATTGAAATTTCTTTAATTCTTCTTTTTAAATTTTCATCGGCTTCAGTTAATCCTACTTTCATTTCCCAATCTTTTGATATTTGTCTTACTTTAGGAACTATTTCATTAGCTTTAGATGTGGTTTTTAACATATATTTTCGACGATTTTCAGGATTAATTTCACGTTCAATATACCCTTTATCTTCAAGTTTTTTTAAAACTTTAGCAATATTTCCCTTACTTTGAGCCAATAAACTAGCTAAATCGTCTTGTGAACAATCAGGATTATCATGAATAAACAGTATGAATCGAATGTCATGATCTATACCTAAATCACCTAATTTTGAATTTAAGTATTTTAATTGATTTTTAGAGATATTATGAATCAATGCTATAAATGGAACATTATCAAAAATTTCTTCATTCATAATTATAATTTATCTTAAAACATTATAAACGTTTCTAATGAAACTGTTTAATATGAAACATTAAAAAATTAAAAAACAATAGGAAAAATGCTTTTTATTAATTTTCTTTTTCACTTGCACTTGCAGACAGAGCATATAATTCAGAACCCATAAGAAAATATATAAATGGCTAAACAGGTGCATCGATATGTCCAAGGTGCGAAAACAGGACATTATAGACTAAATAATCTAACAATCTTCTGAAAGGACTTATATGCACGAAAAATAATACAAAAGAGTAATAATACTAATAAAAAGAAAATTCAACGAAAAAAACTATAATGGAAGCACAAAACTACAAAACAAATGAATCAAACTAGAAGAGGCATGATATTTACATAACACTCCAAGTATTTTAAGACGAAGGTTTCTGCAAGGTTAATAGTTTATTATTAATTAAAGCACCGGACGTGTTTAGGATGTCCAGTGCTAATTCGGTATTTTTGGATTAATGTTTAGATTTGCAAATATCATTGAAAAATGATACTTAGAACAAATCGATATTGAGGTTTGAAAATGTTATTAACAAGATTATAATAATTTATTCATAGGGTGATTTTCAACAGGCTCAGTTCCTAAAGGTTTTGAAGCCTCTGAAATGAACATGTCTGTTTGAGCAACTGCAGGGAATGCGATTTTAGCATTTTCAATAGGTCCAAAGAGAACAAAGTCTCCTGCACACATAACTTGAACAATGTTTGCACCAATATCACAAACAGTAAATGCAGTTTTATTTCCTTCTTTTTTATAGTCTCTTAACCAATCCCATGCAGATGGAACGTTGTGAATACCAGATCCAACAGGATAACCCCATTTTGCTTTTTCAGCAAAAGAAGTTCTAGCAGCAATACCTGCTCCCTGACCTAAAGGAGTCACAGCAGTATCCATCATAAATTTATCAATACCACAATCAGCAGCTACTTCAAGTAAACCTTTTTCATAAGCACCATCATCTCCGTTTTCCCACATATTCATTTTACCTTCAACGGTTGCATTCATTGGGTTGAATCCTAATATGATGGAAGCGGAAATGTTTGTTTCGGCAAGTGCATCTAATTCAGATTTATCTGCTGCCATGTTAATTGAGTTATAGATTGCACGTTCGGTTAAGCCTACTTCATCAGCGTACTGTGCACCAGCAACTCTAGCATCACCAGAGGTAGAATCTATAAGGAAAGGAGCGTCACAAATTTCACCAATGTATTCAATATATTTTGGAAGTGCTTCGACAGTTTGTCCGAAAACTTGTACAATATATGGATTACCGGTTACATCTGAAATAGATGCCATTTCATTAACTAATTGTTCAGCTCTAGCTTTATCGAAATCACCAATCAATTCATCATTAATAATGTTGTGTCCACCATAGAAAATGGTTCCTGCTAAAACAGTAGGATATTCCCCAGGTTGTCCACCCATTTTGACTCCGGCAAAGTCAAAAACTTCTTGTTCTTTATCAAATTTAAACATTTAATTTAACCTCATTATTTTTCGACTTAAATATTAATTCTATAAAATTAACATTAAGTCAATTGATTATTATTTTTTAATATATATAAATTTAATGAAAATAATTTAAAAAAATAAAAATATTTTGATATACTGTTTAAAATTTGTAAATCAAAATTATACAGTCCTCAGATAAATAAAGATTTAATAATAATCTATTTTTATTTAAAATAAGTAATATATAAATTACACAAAGAAAATAGACTCCAAATTCGCAAAATAAATTATTTATTATAATTAATCATTATAATAAAAATTAATTAACAATTTCGAAAGATATTTTTAAAATAAATATTATTAATTTGTTTTAACATCAATAAAGAAAAATAAATCAAATAAAGATTGTATTTTAATATATGAAATGAAGTTAATGTAAAAAGTATTTTTCACTTCAAATCAAGATAAAATTTTAATACAACATTATACTTTTATTATAGAAGAAATGAAGAGAATTTTAACATCAATTGATGAAAAAATCATCTTCATTAACATCATGATTATTTTAATAACATGATGTTATTATTCATATCTTCTAGTGTAAAATTAAAGCAATATCATACAATTCCTTGTGCATTCATTGCTTCAACTACTTTTTTAAATCCTGCAATATTTGCTCCTGCCACGTAATTTTTATCCATTCCATATTCAGTAGCAGCTGCAGCAACATTTGCAAAGATATCTTCCATGATGCCTTGAAGTTTAGCATCCACTTCTTCAAAGGTCCAAGATAATCTTTGTGAGTTTTGAGACATTTCAAGTGCTGAAGTAGCTACTCCACCTGCATTGGAAGCTTTGCCCGGTGCAAATAAAACATCGTTTTCTTGCAAGTATTCAGTTGCTTCAATAGTAGTTGGCATGTTCGCTCCTTCTGCAACAGCCAAAACACCGTTTGCAACTAATGCTTTTGCATCTTCTAATTGTAATTCATTTTGAGTTGCACATGGAAGGGCAATGTCACAATCAATAGTCCAAACATCTTTACCTTCATGGTATTCTGCACTTTCCCTTGCTTCAGCATAAGCTGTTAATCTTTCACGTTTTACTTCTTTTATTTCCTTAAGCAATGCTACATCAATTCCTTCCGGATCGTAGATCCAACCAGTAGAATCAGAACAAGTTACAGGTTTACCACCTAATTGTTGTGCTTTTTGAATAGCATAGATTGCCACATTACCTGCACCGGATACTGCAATAATTTTATCTTTAATATCGATATCATTGGCTTTTAACATTGCATTAGTAAAGTATAATAACCCATATCCAGTCGCTTCAGTTCTTGCAAGAGATCCTCCGAAAGTCAATCCTTTACCAGTTAATACTCCTTCGTATAAACCTTTAATTCTTTTGTATTGTCCAAACAAGAAACCAATTTCTCGACCACCTACTCCAATATCCCCTGCTGGAACATCAGTGTCTGCACCAATATATTTGCATAATTCAGTCATGAAACTTTGACAAAATGCCATGATTTCCCTATCGGATTTTCCTTTGGGATTGAAGTCAGACCCTCCTTTACCCCCGCCAATTGGAAGTCCGGTTAAAGAGTTTTTGAAGATTTGTTCAAATCCTAAGAATTTAATAATACCTATATTTACAGAAGGATGGAAACGTAATCCTCCTTTGTAAGGTCCAATAGCTGAGTTGAATTGTACACGGTATCCTGTATTTACATTTACTTGCCCTTCATCATCAACCCATGGGACACGAAATTTAAATTGTCTTTCAGGGTTAGTTAATCTTTCAAGGAGCGCATTTTTTCTGTATTCTTCTTCATTTTCTTCAATTACAACCCTTAGAGATTCCATTACTTCACGTACAGCCTGATGGAATTCAGGTTCTGAAGGGTTTTGTGCTATTATATTTTCAATTACTTCATCTACATATGACAAAAATATTCCTCCAAATAAAATTTAAATTAATTTTTAAATATCATTAAAATTTAACAATATAGTTAATTATATACACCTTCTCATATTTAAATATTATTCATTTTTACCATAATTTATATAAGATTATTCGAATAAATTAATACAATTATTAAACAATGAATAAAAATATATAAAAGAAATTAGTAACTTAAACATGTCTTTTACCATATTAATCTACAATCAACAATAAAAATAATCAAATTATAAACAAGTCGGAAAGTACCTTCCAGCAAAGAAATGGTGGTGGAAAAACCAAACTTAAAATAAAAATAAAAAAATAGAGCCATATAAAATGACTAATATTCAACGTAATATCTAAGCACTGCTGCAATTCCACCAAATGCTCTTAAAAGTTGCATACCCTCTTCAGTTTCAGTGGAAATAAATTCTACATCAGTATTTACTTCTTCAGCCCTTTCAACAAATTCATCAGCTAAATCAATTGAAGAAACTTCTTTTAAAGTTTCATTACAATTAGGGCATTTTTCTTTAAGATTATCTGCTTCAGCTTGTGTTTTAACAGTAATGTCCTTCTCATATCCGCAACCAGAACAAGTAAATTTTTTACGCATACTATTTAAATCTTCAGATAAAAGTAAAACATCCACAGCCCCCATGATTAAGTTATTTCTAACTTCCTTTTCCCCATAAGAAGCAAGTCCTTTTTCTTTGATCAATTCCTTAATAAACCTTTGAACAAGTTTCTTTTCATGCATTACATCAAGGTTTTCCAAATCATCAGCAGACTTGGCAATGACCTCGCGAATACCTTCTTCACCAGTGTAAGAAGTATCAACTATACTTATAACTTTATTTTTAAGTTCATATTGAAGATAATCCCCATCATAGAAATCTTTTTTAGTAAATCCCGGCCCGCCAATAATAATTCCTTTCAAATCGTCTTTAAGTGGTAAATATGATTCATTCATATGTTCACCAATACGTTTTAAGAATTGATGAGCAAGATCTTCAATTACACGGTCAAATCTCCTTTGAGATTGTCCTCCGGCTTTGTGTTTTCCAGGAACACCACTAGTTAAATGACCAAGAATATTTTCCTTTTTACCTTTTAAAGTACCATAAGTAGCTTCATTTCTATCAATAACCGCCACACCATAAACATCATGCTCTTCAATCATGTACTCCAATGGTTCTAAGAAAAATTCATTATTACATTTATACCAGTAAGTTGTGATTGGTTCCAGCGGTTCCAAAACATATTTTTCCATTTTTTCAGTACCCAGACCTCCTTTGGGAATCATACCCACAAATAAAACCAAACCATTTTCCGGCGGTTGTTTATATAATTTAATACTCTCTAAAATTACTGCAATCGCAGACTGTACATTTTTTCTTGTTTGTTTACTTTTAATGTTAGCACTCTGACCCATTTCGTCTCTCATGTGCTTACCAACATCACTTAATTGTTTAGTTGGTGGAATATAAACGGAAACAAGCTCTGTACCTCTACCTCTTTTATTTGCTAATTCTTTTAAGGTTTTTTTAAATTCATATAATTCTTTTGATGATACTTTAGCCATGTTATCCCTAAAAATTAAATTAATATAATGGTTATAATTATATAAATACAAATATAAATAAGTAATGAAAAAACTATCAAAAATGCATAAATTAATGTGAATTTTATGAAATGGAAAATTGGAAATGTTAAAATCGACAACCAAGTTGTTCTAGCACCTATGGCAGGAATATGTGATTCAGCATTTAGAAGAATAGCTAAATCAATGGGCTGCGGACTGATATCAACAGAAATGGTGTCTGATAAGGCAATAGTGTATGAAAACACAAGAACCAAAGAAATGTTATACATGACCAAATTCGAAAGACCAATTGCACAGCAGATATTTGGTGCTGAAGTAGAATCATTTGAAATTGCATCTAAATATATCTGTGAGAATATGAACCCAGACATTATTGACATTAATATGGGCTGTCCAGTTCCTAAAGTAGCCATACGTTCACAGGCAGGAAGTGCACTTTTAAAAAATCCTCAGAAAATAGGTGAAATTGTTGAAGCAGTAGTTAAAAGCATTGATGTTCCAGTCACTTGTAAAATCAGAAGTGGATGGGACAATAGCTCCATTAATGCCCTTGAAGTAGCTGGGATTATTGAAGATGCAGGAGCATCAGCAATTACGGTCCATCCAAGAACCCGTCAGCAAAGATATAGTGAAAATGCCAATTGGTCCATTATAAAACAGGTGAAAGAAGCATTGTCAATTCCAGTTATTGGTAATGGAGATATCAGAACATGTTATGATGCTCAAAAAATGATAGATGAAACTGGTTGTGATGCAATAATGGTTGGAAGAGGAGCATTAGGCAATCCCTGGCTTATTCGCCAATGCATTGAGTATTTAGACAAAGGAATTGAACCTGAAAACATCACAATTGATGAAAAGCTTGACATGATAAGAAAACATGCTGAGTTGATTAGTGAAATTATGCCTGAAAAAGTAGCCATGCATAAAATGAGAACCCATAATGCATATTATCTTAAAAATCAATGGAGAAACTCTGAGATAAAACCTAAAATATTTAAAATAAATACAAAAGAAGAGTTATTTGATTTGCTCAATGAATACATTGAGTTAATCAGTTAATTTCATTTTTCCAAATTTTTCAAATAATTCTAAATCCTTGTCTGAAATAGTATCGATTTCAAGCAGATCCATTCCAGAAATATCCCTCACTTCACGAGCTAGATGAACATAAGTATCCGGATAATCATTATATCCAAATATATGCCAGATAATGTTATCCTCAAAAACAATTTCCAAATACCAATCATAACCTTCTAAGTCATCAGGATTGCGTGTATTTGATTTAATATGGTATTCATCGAAAATCCATGAATAAACATGATATTTTTCTAGGAGACTATAAATTAACTCCTTATCGGCTGAATCCATCTCTTTTTCAATATATCCCTCGATTGAATTATTTCTAAAATTAACTATTAATCTTGGGTTTGGAAGTTCATATGGATAAGTTTTGTAATGTCCAAATTCAATTGCTTTAATTGGCAATTTATCCTCCAGATAAACTCCATCGCCTTTAATGTCAAAATAAAGTGGAGTTGCCAATTGCTTTTGATAATTCAAATGCAAAACATCAAAATCAAATAAATCATTTAAAATCTCACCAAATTTAACCCAGTTATCCGGAAAATTATTTTTAAAGCTATACTCCTCATAACTGTCAGTTGAATAAATAATCACATTACATGAATAGATCAACTCTATTTTTTCAAAATAAGAAAAATCTTCAGATTTAAATCCATCAAATAATTTTAAATTATGAAAATCACCTAAAAAATCATCAATCTGCCTATCAATTAAATGATAGATTTCACTAGTCATTTTACGCCTTAAATCAACAAGTATATCCCTCCATGAATCATCGCAAAGTGGATTTTCATTTAAAAATTTATCCCCATTTCCTCGCTCTGAGATTTTATAATAAGCATTTTTATTAACAAAATCCAATGTAAAACATTCATAATGGCAGTTCAGTCTTTTAAAGTTAAATCTTTGGGTGACTTCAATTTTTTTAATCATCAATTATTCTATCTCTTACAAGTTTAATATATTTATCCGGCATTACAAACATTTATATAATAATCATTTGTAATTATTAAAATAAGTGATAATATGATAAGAAGATGCCCACAGTGTGGTACGGCAACAGATGATATGTATGGTTTTTGTATAAAATGCGGTCATGAATTTCCAAAAATTGAATCTGATGCAGACAGATGCCCATTATGTGGATATAATAATCCTGAAGAAGCAGATTATTGTGTTAAATGTGGAACTCCATTAGTTTTTAAACAAAAATTTCCAGGTGACCCCGATAGCAATTTGAATCCAATTGTTATTAAAAAAGAAATTTCAGATAATGCTCAAAATTATAGGAAACCAAAAACAAGCAAATGGTTAATAATTTTTGGATATATCTTCTCTATTCTTGGAGGACTCCTAGGTTTAATTATTGCAATTTATTTATCTACAAGAAAAGATCCTGTAGCTAAAAAACATGGACATATTCAATTATCAATATTCCTATTCTATTTACTGGTAATCATCATATTGATTGCAACCAGACAAATTCCATCTGACATACTAACCCAATATAAACAATTACTTGCAGGAAATTTTACATCAATTTAAAGGCAAGTACATTACAATAGCTCCGTCACCATTATCGTAATACCCCGGAACCACCCTTTCAACTTTAAAGTTAAATGTTTTATAAAATTCAACTGCACCGGTGTTATTTTCATTTACTTCCAAATAAATCGTGTCTAGATTTAGAAGTGAAAGTATAGAAATGGCTTTTACAAGAAGTTGAGTTCCTGCTTTTAGGCGACGATGATTTTTATCAACAGCAATGGAAATAATATGGCCTTGCTTTTCATATTTAATCCAAAAAATCACATATCCAATTACATAACCCTCATGTTCAGCTACCAAAAATCCAACACCCATTTCATGTAACTGTTGAAACATGTTTATACCATAAGATTGGTCAAAAGACATGTTTTCTATTTCAAAAACTCTCTTTAAATCATTTGGATTAAATTTCCTTATAATCATACAGAATAAAAATATAAAATACAAGATATTTAATAGTTTGTATTACGAATATAAAACTGAGGATATAAAATGTGGAATGATTTTGAAGAGTATATTCTAAACGAAGTTGGAGACAACAATATTAAAATTGCAGAAGTTGCTGTTGGCAGATTCGATAAAATTGCAAACAAATTAGCTATGAACGAGAACATAACTCTAATAAAAACAGATATCCACCCCAAGGATAAAAGTATTATAAGAGACGATATTGCAAATCCGAATCTAGATTTATATAAAGGTGTAGAGGTTATTTACTCAATCAGACCCCCAAGCGAACTTCAACCACATTTAGTGAACCTGGCTTTAAAAATCAACGCACAATTAATCATTAAACCTTTAACTAACGAAGATTTAAATACTGGTAAAATTAAAATGAAATTAAAAAATTACAAGAGAGCTAGCTTTTATACTTTAAGGTGATGAAATGGAAAACCCCTTATCAAAATTTAACACTTCAAAAAATGGATTGACTAATGAAGAAGTCATTGAAAGACAGAATAAGTATGGTTTAAATAAAATTGAAGATAAAAAACCAACCCATTTAGTTATATTATTTTTAGAACAATTTGTAGATATTTTAATAGGGCTTCTTTTAATTGCGGCAGCTGCAGCTTATGTGATTGGAGACGTTATAGATGCAGGAGTCATTGTTCTTGCAGTATTGTTAAATGTTGTTATGGGATTTATTCAAGAATATCGATCCCAAAAAGCAATGGAAAGTCTTAAAAGTTTAATTGTTAAAAAGGCAGCGGTTAAGAGAAATAATATTATTGAAGAAATTAATTCCGAAAATATAACCATTGGAGATATTGTTGTTCTTGATGAAGGGGACAAAGTACCTGCAGATTTAATCATAATTGAAGCTAATGATATGACATGTGATGAATCCACGTTAACCGGAGAATCCGCAGCAGTTTCTAAAGAAGTTGGTGATGAATTATTTATGGATACCAATATTTTATCTGGAAACTGTCTAGGAGTCGTTAAATCAATTGGGATGAACACGCAAATAGGTGAAATTGCAAAGATCATTCAGGAAGACGATGAAGAGACCCCACTTAAGATTAAAGTAAGGAAATTAGGAAAAACACTATCCGTAATTGCAATCATTGTTTGTATTGCCATTTTTATTCTAGAGTCATTTAAAGGAATTCCTATTGTTGAGACATTTATGACTGCAGTTTCCCTTGCCGTCGCTGCAATTCCCGAAGGTCTTCCGGCAGTTTTAACATTGACCCTTGCTTTAGGAATGTCTCAAATGGCAAAATCCGATGCAATTGTCAGAAAATTATTATCAGTTGAAACTCTAGGTTCATGTACCATCATTTGCAGTGACAAAACAGGCACTTTAACTGAAAACAAAATGACCGTTGTTGATTCCTATTACACTAATGAAGATAAAACATTGAAAATTGGAAAACTATGCAATAATGCCAGTATCAATAAAGGAGAGGCCATAGGTAATCAGACAGACGGTGCGATTATGAAATACTGTCAAGACTGTGAAGTAGACCTGGAAAGACTTGATGAAATCCCACTTGACAGTAATCGTAAAATGATGACAACGATACATAGATTGGATAGTGAAAACAAGATTATTTTAACAAAGGGTGCACCAGAAATAATTTTAGACAAATGCAAATACATAGATAATGATGGAAATATTGAAATTCTTGATGCTGAAAGTAAGGAAAACATATTGAAAAAAGTTAATGAAATGAGTGATAAGGCATTAAGAGTAATTGGTTTTGCATACAAAATAAATGATGATGAAAAAATAGAAACAAATTTAACATTTACAGGATTGCTTGGACTAATTGATCCCCCAAAAAGTGATGTTAAACAAGCAGTGAGCGATTGTAAAAAGGCTGGAATTACTGTTAAAATGATAACAGGAGATTATGAAAAAACAGCATGTGCAATCGCAAGAGATTTGGGAATATTGACTGATGGAAAGTCAATAACCTGTGAAGAGCTAAGTAAACTTACAACAGAAGAATACTTAGCTATTGCAGAGGATATTCAAGTATATGCAAGAGTGAAACCGGCGCAAAAAATGAAAATTGTTGAAGCGCTAAAACAAACTGGCAATGTTGTTGCAATGACCGGGGATGGTGTAAACGATGCACCTGCACTTAAAAAAGCATCTATTGGAGTGGCAATGGGTGATGGAACCGATGTTGCAAAAGAATCATCAGATATGATTTTGCAAAATGATGATTTTTCCACAATTGTAAAGGCAATTAAAGAAGGCCGTAAAATTTATGACAATATTAAAAGATTTGTTAAATTCCAAGTATCAACAAATGTTGGAGCAATACTAACAATTGTTGGAACATCACTTTTAAGTTTACCCCTGCCATTTAACCCCGTTCAATTATTATGGTTAAATATTGTTATGGACGGACCTCCAGCTCAAACATTAGGAATTGAAGGAGCCGAAAGAGATTTAATGGAACGTCCGCCTGAAACCGGAGATATCCTAACCCGAAAGACATTGACTGAAATTCTAATCTCAGGCATAGTAATGGCAATTGGAACTATCTGCGTATTTGCTTACCAGTTAAGCATTAATTCAACTGAAAGTAAAGCGATGACAGTTGCATTTACATTATTCGTGATGTATCAGCTATTTAATGCATATAACGGAAAAGCAAACTCCGAAAAAAGAAGCATTTATTTGTATGTAGCAATTATTACTTCATTCATACTCCAATTATTGATCATATACATACCTCAATTGCAAATTATATTCAGAACATCATCAATTAATTTAACTGATTGGATAATGATTATGATTGTAGCATCAACAATCATTATTACTAAAAAAGTAATGAATAGTGTGATAAAATGAAAATATTATTACTCGGCGGAACCAAAGACTCTACCAATATTATCCAACACATTAAAGAAAAATATGATGCATATATTTTAACAACCACAACTACTGAATATGGTGGAAAATTAGCTAAAAAAGCAGGTAGTGACGAAGTCATATCCCGCCCTCTTCTTAAGGATGAAATAACTGATCTTATTAAAAAACAAAGTTTTGAAATATTAATTGATGCAACACATCCATTTGCAGAACACATTACCAAAACTAGCGTAAGTATTTCTAATGAGTTGAACCTAACATATATTCGCTTTGAGAGACCTACCACCAACCTTGAAAATATAGACACATCATACGTCCATTATGTTAATTCCTTTGACGATGCGGGGAAATTAATTAAAAAGGAATTTAAGGAAGGTAATGTGTTGCATTTTGCAGGAGCTAACACTATGGAAGACATCATGAAATATGTTTCAGCAGATAGATTCTATCCAAGAATTTTAAAAGTAGAAAGTTCAATTGTGAAATGTGAAAAATTAGGTGTTGATCCGTCCCATATTATTCCAATGAATGGTGCTGCAAGTATTGAAGAAAATATTGAGTTAATGGAGAAATATGATGCAAGCGTGATGATTACCAAAGAAAGCGGTGACATTGGAGGAGTTATTGAAAAAATCCAAGCAGCAAATGAAAAAGATGTTGGTGTGGTAATGATTCAAAGACCAAAAATAGATGAATTAAATAAAAACAACATAGTATCTAATTTAGAGGAATTAGATATTAAATTAAAAAAACTTTTTTAAAAAATAGATATAAATATAAACGCCGAGACTGGGATTTGAACCCAGGCGAGGAAACCCTCACAGGATTTCAAGTCCTGCGCCTTACCAGACTAGACTATCTCGGCATATAGAAAGGAATATTTAGAAAAAATCTAAATATTTAACCTTTAAGTTCGATTTCAATACTTACATTATCAGGAACGTTGACTTTCATAACTTGTCTCATAGCACGTTCATCAGCTCCAATACCGATTAAACGTTTATGAATCCTGAGTTCCCATTTTTCCCAAGAAGCTTTTCCTTCTCCATCAGGAGATTTTCTTGTTGGTACTACTAATTTTTTAGTAGGTAACGGAATCGGACCAGACAAATCAACACCAGTTCTTTCAGCGATTTTTTTAAGTTGATCGCAAACATATGCTAATTTTTCTGGATCAGTTCCAGTGAGTTTAATTCTTGCTTGATTCATTTATTCTCCTCCAAAAAACAAAAAGAAAAGAAAGTAAAAATTACTTTCTAATTATTGTTTACAAACTTATTTAGCTGAAGTAACATTAAGACATAAACCTGCAGCAACAGTTTGACCCATATCTCTGATAGCAAATCTACCCATTTGAGGGATTTCTTTTGCATTTTCGAGACACATTGGTTTGGTAGGTTTAATTTTAACAATAGCTGCATTACCTGTTTTTAAGAAGTCAGGGTTTTCTTCGTCAACAGCACCGGTAGCAGGGTTTAATTTTTTAGATAATTCTAAGAAAGTACATGCTACTTGGGAAGTGTGGCAGTGGAATACTGGAGTGTATCCAACAGTAATTACACCAGGGTGTTGTAAAACAACAACTTGAGCATCAAATTCTTTAGCAACAGTAGGAGCAGAGTCGATGTGACCAGCTACGTCTCCTCTTCTGATATCGTTTTTACCTACACCTCTTACGTTGAAACCAATGTTATCACCAGGTTCAGCTACATCGAATACTTCGTGGTGCATTTCGATAGATTTAACTTCTCCGGAAGCTCCAGAAGGTTCAAAGATAACATTGTCTCCTTTTTTCATTAAACCAGTTTCTACTCTTCCTACAGGTACAGTTCCTACACCAGTAATGGAGTAAACATCTTGAATAGGAATTCTTAAAGGTAAATTAGTAGGTTTTTCAGGTGGAGTTAATTTATCTAAAGCATCAATTAAACTGTCGCCTTTGTACCAAGAAGTGTTTTCACTTGCTTCTTTAATGTTGTCCCCTTCAAATGCAGATAATGGGATGAAAGGTACATCCTTAGGATTGAAACCTACGGTTTTGATTAAGTTACTAACTTCTTCTTTTAATTCATTGTATTTGTCTTCAGAGTAATCGACTAAATCGATTTTGTTAATTGCAACGATTAATTGATTAATACCTAAAGTTCTGGATAAGAATACGTGTTCTTTAGTCTGAGGCATAATACCGTCATCTGCTGCAACTACTAAAACACCAGCGTCTGCTTGGGAAGCACCAGTGATCATGTTTTTAACGAAGTCTCTGTGTCCAGGACAATCTACTACAGTGTAGTCGTATTTTTTAGTGGAGAATTTTTGGTGAGCTAAATCGATAGTTACTCCTCTTTCCCTTTCTTCCCCTAATTTGTCCATAACAAATCTGAATTTGTTTTCACCGTCGTCTAATTGTTGTTCAGCAATTGCACCAGCTTTTAATAATAAATGTCCAACTAAAGTGGATTTTCCGTGGTCAACGTGTCCAATAAATGCTAAGTTAAGATGTTCTTTTTCTTTTGCCATTATATAACCTCTTTAATAATATTAACAATAAGCTTAAATGATAGCTTAAATTCCTTATATGTTTTTTAACATATAAAAAGATAATGTTTTTTTCATGTATTTTAATAAAAATTTAAAAAAATTAAAAAATTAAAAGATTAAAATTTTAATTTCATAAATCACCTAAGTAGTGGCTTGCAGGGAATGGTTCTGCAGATAAGCCTTTTCTTTGTCTGATTTCTTTTACGATTTGATTTTGCATTTCACGTGGAAGTGGTTCAAATCCTGCAATTTCAGTAGACCATAAACATCTGCCTTCAGCAGCGGATCTAATATCCCCAGCAAAACCAAACATTTCAGCTACAGGAACTTTAGATTCAATTCTTGCCATGTCTCCTTCCTGACCCATGTTAACAATTTGACCTCTTCTGTTTTGTATTTCGCGAGTACATGACCCCATGTAATCATTAGGAGTGTCAATGACTACTTTTTGCATTGGTTCAAGTAATGCAGGTTCAGCAAGCATCATGGAACCTAAGATAGCGTTTCTGATAGCAGGCAATACTTGAGCAGGTCCTCTGTGAATCGCATCTTCGTGAAGTTTTGCATCATGGAGTTTGAATTTTAATCCAATGGAAATTTCATTTCCTAATGGACCGTTTTCTAAAGTTGATTCGAATCCTTCAAGTAATAACTCTTTAACTTCATCTAAGTATTGAATACCACGAGTCATGTTAAGGAAAATACTTCTGTTGTGAACAGCCCAAACTCTTCTGGCTTCATCTTTTTCTAAACCATGTTCCATGAAGTCATTAGCTGATTCTTTACCTTTTACTCTACCATCTTTGATTTCGCCATTTTGGATTGCATCGTAAAGCTCAGGTTCAATAGGTTCAACAGTAATGTAGAATCTGTTATGTTTGTTAGGGGATTTACCTTCAACTTGTGGAGATAATTGTCTTACAGTTTCTCTGTATACAACAATCGGTTCTGATGTGGTGATATCTACACCTTTGTCATTGATTCTGTAACCGATAACCTCCAAGTGAAGTTCACCCATACCAGAGACTAAGTGTTCGCCAGTTTCTTCGTTAATATCAATTTTAACTGTAGGATCTTCTTTACCAGTTTGTCTTAATACTTCAATTAATTTTGGTAAGTCTTTGGTATTTTTAGCTTCTACAGCTACAGTAACTACAGGTTCTGAAATGTGTTCCAAACCTTCGAACTCTTTAATTTTGTCTTCAGGAGAACATAAAGTTTCACCAGCAATAGCTCCTTTTGCACCAGCGACATATACAATGTTACCTGCAGGAACCCTATCAGTATTAACCCTTTCAGGACCGAAGTAAACACCAACTTGTTGCACTCTAGATTTTCCGTGAGAACCGACAAGGTATACTTCTGTACCTTTTTCAATAGCTCCTCCGTATACCCTACCAGTAGCGATTTCACCAGCGTGTTTATCTACAGACACGTTGGTAACCATTACTGCTAAAGGTCCATCAGGAGAAGTATTTATCATACATTCGCCAGCAGGAGAGTCAATGTCTCCATCCCAAATGTTAGGCACTCTGTATTCTTGAGCTTCTTTAGGAGAAGGTAAGTGTTCCACTACCATACCCAATAATACATCAGATAATGGTACTTTTTGTGCTAGTTCTTTTTCATTATCGGCATTACAGTAATCAATAATATCCTTAAAGTTGATTCCTGTTTCTTGCATAGTTGGAACATTAATAGCCCAGTTGTGGTATGCGGAACCGAATGCTACACTACCATCAGTGAAATTTAATTTCCATTCCTCTTTTTTGTCTTCAGGAGCCATGTTTCTAATTAATTTATTAGCTTCCATGAAGATTTTTAAGAATCTGTTTTGTAACTCTTCAGGTTCTAATTTTAACTCGTTGATCAATCTGTCAACTTTGTTGATGAATAATACAGGTTTTACATTTTCTTTTAATGCTTGTCTGAATACAGTTTCAGTTTGAGGCATGATACCTTCTACAGCACAAACTACAACTACTGCACCATCTACAGCTCTCATTGCACGAGTTACATCCCCTCCAAAGTCAACGTGACCAGGAGTATCAATTAAGTTAATTAAATATTCTTTTTCTTTGTAATCGTGTACCATAGATACGTTAGCTGCATCAATAGTAATACCACGAGCTTGTTCTTGTTCATCAAAATCTAAGAATCTTTGGTCACCAGCTAGGTCTTCGGAAATCATTCCTGCACCTGCAAGAAGGTTATCTGATAAAGTGGTTTTACCGTGATCGATATGAGCACAGATACCAATATTTCTGATTTGTTCAGGTTCATACATTAATTCTTTGATTTTTGCAATCATTTTGTCTCTTCTACTCAAAATAACCACCTAAAATATGATATGATTAATGTGCTGCTTTAGCAACTCTTTCTTTCTCTTCAGCTTTTTGTAAAGCGAAGCTTCTTGAATCTCCTTCAGAAGCAAGAATTAATTCATCAGCTAAACATTCAGCAACAGATTTTCTGTTTTTGAATGAAGATTGTAAAGTACCTCTAGTCAAGAATCCTAATGAAAGGTCAACTCTTCTTTGCGGAGAAATATCTACAGCAACCTGATATCCAATACCTCCGTATTTAATACGAGTAGTTTCTTCACGAGGTGCAGTATTTTCAACTGCAGTAACTAAAACCTGAACAGGATTCTTTTTAGTTCTCTTATTAATAATTTCTAAAGCTTCTTTAACAGTATTGTAAGCTTTGTTTTTCTTACCAGAGTTGAGATGAGTTCTCATTACTTTATTCATTAATCTTTCAACAATAGATACTTTAGATTTTGCAAATTGCCTTTTTACATGTCTACCAGAAGTATGTGGAACTAAAGTTTCATCTAAGCAGATATATTTTACTAAACCTAAGTCCTCAACTTTTACTTCATCGAGATCCCATTTATTAAATAATTTACTCATAAACTTAACCACCTTATCTTACAGGTTTCTCTATTTTTCCACTTACCATTTCTGATAAAGCTACATTATTAACTTTGGAAACTTTCCAACGGACTCCAGGAATATCACCCATGGATCTTCCAGACGGCCCTCCAATTCCTTCAATCATTACTTCATCGTGTTCATCGATAAAACCAATAGCTCCGTCACCTGGTGCAAAAGCAGTCAATTGTTTACCGTTTTTGATTAACTGAACACGTACACATTTACGAATAGCAGAGTTAGGTTGTTTTGCTTCTATCCCCACTTTCTCAATTACAATTCCTCTTGCTTGAGGAGCTCCTTCTAAAGGATCTGCTTTAACATCTAATCTTAAAGCTTTCCTTTTATAATCTACATCTTTCCACTTAAAATTTTGTCTGTTCTTTTTAAGTTTTTTTGCAGCAAAAAGTCCTGGCATAATTTTTCCTCGAATTTTTTGTTAAAAATATATCTAAGAATCCACCGCTGCGATTTATACTATTATCCCCATAGTACAATCTAAATTCAAAGATATCAATCAGTGATAATAATTAATTAGATAAAATAATTTACCTAAAAGAAGATATCTTGAAATATGATTCAAAACATTGACAAAAAGCACACATAGTCATGTTATAAAAAGTACAGATATCTTATGATGGTTTATATTAATACACATTTATAAATGTATTCATTTTTAGCATGAAAATAAAATAAAAAAAAATTTTTAAAAAAAAACAAATGAAAAAAATAAAAATTAAAAAATAGCTCAAAGCTATTTTAAAATAATATTATCAATATTATATTGCCTATTCACTAATAATTTAGCTCTTTCAATATTGATTCCGTTCTTACCGATAGCGATACGTTTATTGACATTATCTGTCGTAACAATAGCTATTCTCTCACCAGATTGCTTTTGAGATATTTTAACAGATTGTAATTTTGCAGGAGATAAACAATTTTTAATAAATTGTATTGGATCATCATCTAACTCTACAATTTCAATACCTTTATCAACTGCTCTTTGAACTTTAGATACGGAACTTCCTTTTTTACCAATTGCAAGTCCCATGTCACCATTTTTAACTACAAATGTGACTTTTCCACGTTCATCATCGATAATGCAATCCTTTACCATTGCTCCAGTCATATTTTCAAAAAGAGCTATGAATCTGATTTCATTTGCACTAAATTTAATAGACACTTAAATCTACCTCAAATCGTCTAATATTGTAGAATCTCCTGGATCGTTTACGATTAATGTAGCAACTGTGAAAGGTTTACCACAAACAGAACCCAAATCCACACTGCTTCCATCATATACAACGGATGGAATTTCGGAAAGATTTGCATAATATTCAACATCTTCAATAATTTCTTTAGGAGCATTAGCAGCAACTACTACAAGTTGGCCTTTTCCTAATTTTAAAGATTGAATTGATTTTTCAGAGCCTAATGTTACATCTCCAGTGTCAACAGCAACCCTGATTCCTCTATCTACGTCCATCATCTAGCCTCCTATTCATTTTTATAATCCATTTTGACACCGACGGAACCGGTACCAAGAGGTATTGGTTGTCCAATAATAATATTTTCGATGATACCTGTTAAATCATCCACTTCACCACGAATACTTGCGTTAAGTAAATGTTTACCTGTTTCTTCAAAAGCTGCACGAGCTAAAACACTTGATTTTTCACCACTAATACCATGTCTTCCAATGGATTTGACATGACCCTCAGAAGTCATAATATCTGCAACTAACATGATATGTCTTACATCAACACTAAGACCTTGTTCAGAAAGGGTATTTTGAGCTTCATTAATAATTGATTGGCGAGCTGCTTCAATACCTAAAACTTCGCCGATTTCATGAATATTGTTAGTAGTGGTTCTAATATAGTCAATACCATCCATATCCAGAATTTCTTTAAGGTTTGAACCTTCGGTATGTATAATAAATTCTTTATCATCACGACGGATAATGACTTTACCTATATTCTTAATACCACTAATTTGTAAATCACGAACTTTATCTGCTAATAAACGAAGTTCACGAATTTCGAATTTGGAATCAGATTTGTCAGATTTTGAAGAAGGAATGACAACTTTATCACCATTGATATCGGCTTTTTTGAAATGTTTTTCAATTGCTCTATTAATCTCTTCTCGGTCAAGTCTTTTCTCTTCGATCTTTTTAGAATCTAATTTCGCTTCAACTTCCATAGTACCATAGTTTAAGTTGAAATCTAAAAGAATATCATTTATGGTACTTTTACCAATCTGATTGGCTAAAGTTTTGACAAATTCTTCATCGTTACGTTTTTCTTCATTAAAATAAATATTCATGGTTGGAGTAGCGATATCTTTTCTTGCATCAACAATTTCAATAAGTCTTGGAAGACCTAATGTTACGTTTAACTCAGTTACCCCTGCATAGTGAAAAGTACGCATAGTCATCTGAGTACCAGGTTCACCTACAGACTGTGCAGCTACTGTTCCAACAGCCTCGCCAGCTTCAACGTGAGCTCGGTCATAGGCTTGTTTAAGTTTCCTGATAAGTTCAGCTAATTCATCGTCAGTTAACTCACTTTTAATATAAGCTTTTGATAAATCTTCAATATAACTTTCTGGAAAATCAATACCTAAATTTTCATCATCATTAAGCTGAGTAATAGTTTCTATTACTTTAGTTTCAATATCATCCATAGTTACACCTATTTGCTTTCCATTCTTATTTCATCAATGAGTTTATTTAATTCAGCTGGTTTACCAAAGTCTGATTTTGCAGGATCCACCCCATCTTCCCCAAACATGGTTTGGATAACATTGCCCTGATTATCGGTAACAAGTCCAGATGGTTTTACTTTTAAATCTTGAAGCGCATTTACAAGTCTTCTTTGCATGTAACCAGATTGAGCAGTACGAATAGCTGTATCTACAAGACCTTCTCTTCCTCCCATTGCGTGGAAGAAGAACTCAATAGGGTCAAGTCCAGATTTATAACTTGAGTGTACAAATCCTTTCGCCTTTGCTCCTAACTCACCTTTTTTAAAGTGAGGTAATGTACGGTTTAAGTATCCTCTTTCAATACGTCCACCCCTAACCGCTTGTTGTCCTACACAAGCGGTAATTTGAGTAAGGTTCAACATGGATGCTCTTGCACCAGTACGTGCCATTACTACAGAGTGGTTTTCAATTGCCATTACATGTTCATATGGGTCATCATCAGATTGTTTACCCATAGTGAGGTAATTTTCAGCAATACTACCAGACATGTCCCTAGCTTCCCCTAGAACTTGCATAATTTTCATCTCTAAGGTTTCTTCTAAACTTCTGCCAGGTAAAGCTTGGAGATACCCTTCTTCGTAAGATTCTACAAGTTTATCTACTTCGGCCATCTTTTTATCCAAGTGCTCATTAATACGGTCTTTAGCCTCTTCAGGAATTTCTTCATCATTTAAGGAAGTTGTAATTCCTGTTTTCATGATTCCGCAGATAGCTAAATCGGTTGATCTATCTAAAAAGTCTTTTGCTCTTCCAGGACCATATTCTTTAACAATTTTATCTAAGATTTTACCTGAAAATGAACCATAAGCAGCTTCATCAATTACACCTTGTTTGAGAATACCATTTTTAATAACAACGGTTTCATCACTTTCAGGGTATACTGCAGGACATTTAGAAATTTCAGCACTGTAAGATAAATTTAAATCATTTGGTAATAATAATGAGAACAGTTCTTTACCTGTCCACATTGCACCTTTATCTTTGTAGATGTAAGATTCCTCAATATCCTGAGGGATTTCACTATCAGATTTTAAATCAAGCCCGGTTTTTAAAACCCATTGCCCACCTTTGAATTCAGGTAGTGCTAAGTGAGATTTTCTGATAATCTGTAAAGCTTGTTCTTCTGTGAATTCAACTCCATCACGAGTTAACAAGTATGCTCCACTAATGTGGTCGTGAATAGCACCGATAATTGGTCCTCCGAACCTTGGAGACAAAATGTGCTCTTGTACACGCATTAATGATTTAGCTTCCGCTCTTGATTCATCAGTCTGGAATACATGCATATTCATTTCGTCACCATCGAAATCCGCATTGTATGGAGGGCATACACATAAGTTTAATCTGAAAGTTTTATAAGGTAAAACCTTAACTTCATGTGCCATCATACTCATTCTGTGCAATGAAGGCTGACGATTGAATAAAACCATATCCCCATCTTTTAAATGTCTTTCTACGATGAAACCAGGTTCTAACTGTTCAAGAATTAATTCAATAGTTTCCTCATTACGTATTCTGATTTTTCTTCCATCTGTTCTGATTACATAATTTGCACCAGGGTGAACATTAGATCCGTTTTTAATGTATTTAATCATTTCATCCATGTTCCATTCATTTACATAAACCGGTACTGTTACTTCTTTTGCAATCATTTCTGGAACTCCGACCTCGTTAATACTGATATTTGGATCTGGAGAAATTACAGTACGTGCAGAAAAGTTCACACGTTTACCGGATAAGTTAGAACGGAAACGTCCTTCTTTACCTTTAAGTCTTTGAGTTAAAGTTTTTAAAGGTCTTCCAGATCTGTGTCTTGCAGGCGGAACACCACTAGCTTCATTATCAAAGTAAGTAGTAACGTGATATTGTAATAATTCCCATAAGTCTTCAACGATTAATTGTGGAGCTCCAGCTTCCATATTTTCAAGTAAACGTTGATTAATACGTAAAATATCTACTAATTTATGAGTTAAATCATCTTCAGATCTCTCACCGGTATCTAATGTAATTGAAGGCCTTACAGTTACTGGTGGAACAGGCAATACGGTTAAAACTAACCATTCAGGTCTTGCAACTTCAGGGTTTACACCTAAAACAAAAGAATCAGCATCAGTAATTCTTTCAAGTCTTTCACGGACTTCAGAAGCGGTTAATTTATAATCACCTTGACGAATAGTAACAGGTTTATCTAATACAATTGCTTCTTGAGGTGCGCCACAATGAGGACAACAATATTTAGGGTCAACTTCCTCATCTTCATCAGGCATTGTTTTTAATTCCCGTTTAGCTACTTTATAAACTTCTTTTAAGATACTACTCAAACTTTCACGATTATCCATTGCTTCCTGAATTTTTTCAGTGAAATATGCGATTTGTTCATCGTTTAAAAGAACACGGCCACATTCATTACAAGTTGAACGTAAAATTTTGTGAATAATATCACCAAAACCAATGTGAATAACTGGTCTTGCAAGTTCAATACTGCCGAAATGTCCTTGACAATCCCCACCTCTAAATCCACAAGTTCTACAAACTAAACTTGGATCAATAACACCTAAACGAGGATCCATTAAACCTTTTTCAATAGGAAAACCATCATCCTCATAAGTATCAGGAGTTTCAACAGTCACAACAGACATGGCACGAATATCCTCAGGAGACATTAGCCCAAAGTTGATTTGCTCAATTTTTTTTATAAATCCTTTCAATGTATTGGCTCCTTTAATAATTTATATTATGCTTTGTCTCCTAAAACTAATTTAGGGAAAATACATAAACTCTTAAGTTCGTCTAATAATAATTTAAATGCGTATGAAATTTCAACAGGATAAGTTTCTACATCCCCACAAATAGGGCAGTATTTTTTATTTTTATTTTTATCGAATACAGCTAACATGCCACAGTTTTCACAAACTATGGCCTCATATTTGTCAGATTCATCAAGAAGTCTTTCTTTTAAGGTTAAAGCCGCACCATGTGCAATAAGACAATCTCTTTCCATTTCTCCAAATCTTAAACCACCTTCACGTGCTCTACCTTCAGTAGGTTGACGTGTAAGTACTTGCACTGGACCTCTTGAACGAGCATAAACTTTATCAGTAGTCATATGATGTAATTTCTGGTAATATGCAACACCAACGAAAATTTCAGCATCTAATCTTTCGCCAGTTACTCCACTGTATAAGGATTCGCATCCTGCTGATTCAAATCCGTTATCAATAAGTTGTTTTTTGATTTCATCTTCAAGTGCCTGGTTAAATGGGGTTGCATCTACACGTTCTCCTTCAAGACAGCCTGCTTTACCTGCAACCATTTCCAATACTTGACCGATAGACATCCTAGACGGAATCGCGTGAGGGTTGACTATCAAATCAGGCACAACACCAAATTCTGTAAATGGTACGTCTTCAGGAGACAATATTAAACCAATAACCCCTTTCTGACCGTGTCTGGATGCAAATTTATCACCGAATTCAGGTTGTCTGGTATCTCTTACTCTGATTTTAGCTAATCTTGAACCTTCGACAGTTTCAGATAAAAGTACTGCATCGACAATGCCTTTTTCTCCATGCCTTACAGTTACTGAAGTTTCCCTTCTCCTATCTGCAACAGTACCAAAGTCTTCTTCTAAGAATCTTGGCGGTGAAGTCTTTCCGATTAAAACATCCCCAGATTCAACATATGATTCTGGATTTACAACACCATCTTCATCTAAGTTTCTATAGGATTCTTCAGACCTGTACCCTTTAATATTTTTATCAGGCACTTCGAATTTGTCTACTTGACCCCCAGCATACCTTTTCTCTGAAGTATCATATGCCCTAAAGAATGAAGATCTTGCAAGTCCTCTTTCAAGAGAACCTTTGTTAATAACCATTGCATCTTCCATGTTATATCCTTCATAAGACATTAATGCTACAACAAAGTTTTGACCAGATGGCCTTAAATCATAATTAGTTGAATCTATAATACGTGTTTTAACAATTGGAGTTTGAGGATGATGTAATAAGTGGGCTCTAGTATCAGTACGTAATGCATAGTTAGAAACATATAATCCTAAAGCTTGTTTTGTCATACCTGCTTCCATTGTATTCCTTGGAGAAGAGTTGTGATCTGAGAATGGAATAATTCCTGCACAAATACCAAGCATAGTGGCCGGGTCGATTTCCAAGTGAGTATGGTCTTCATTTAATTCTGCTAAATTCATTGAAATATATGAATTTTCTTCTTCTTCAGCATCTAAATACTCAATAAGACCATTTTCAATTAAATTATCCCATTTAAGTTTGCCATTTGCGATTTTGTTCAAATGATCATCAGTTAACAATGGAATTCCATCTTTAACGATGATTAACGGTCTTCTTGCTCTGCCAGGGTCATTGAATATGTAAATCTCATTGTTATCCTCATAGTAAGTAATATTCATTTCATATGAGATTTCCCCATTTCTTCTTTTTTCTCTCATTTCCTTAGTGAAGTTTACTGGATCTTTACAATAACCTAAAAGTTCACCGTTAATGTAAATTTTAGTTTGACCCCGCCTAGGTTGATGAAGTTTATTCTGTCTCGGAGGAAGAGCGATTTCTTTTCTATCCTCAACATCTTCAACAATGATTTCTTCTTCATCACCAGCAGGTGCAATAGCATCAACTAGATCCTCATCTTCCACAACAGAGTCTGTAGTGTTGGTGAGTTCTTCTTCTACAGGTTTAATATCTGTTGATTCACTAGAAATTTCATCAGCTGAAAATTCAAAACCCTTGAAATCCTTTTTATAAGATTGCCATTTTTGTCTACGTTTATCTTTATTAAATTGTTCAAAAATTGAATCGTCGTTTTTCATTTCATCAGAATCAAAATACAATTCAATATTTTCAGCATGTTCATTAACTCTTTCTACAAATTTATCATTGCTAGCAGCAACTTCTTTTAATTCTTCAATTCTGCCAATAATTTCATTGTAAGAAACTATAGCATCAAATCCAAAGTAATAGAATGCTTTTCTTTCATCAGTAGTAGGTTTTTTAATTCTAGACAACATCACACCTCCTTGATCAATTCAACATCCATTGCTTCAATCACGTCAATAATCTCTTGTTCATCTGAACCTTCAGAGATATTACACAATAAAGCCAAGTTCTTTACCAAACCACAGTTAGGTCCTTCTGGGGTTTCGTTTGGACATATTTTTCCAAATTGAGTTGGGTGCAAATCTCTTGCTTCAAAGTGAGGTTGACTTCTTGTTAACGGAGATACAACACGTCTTAAATGAGAAAGGGTTCCCATATAACTGGTTCTGTCTAATAATTGACTTACACCAGCTCTTCCACCAACCCAATTTCCGGTAGCAATAGCATGTTTAATATTTTCAGTTAAAACATCACTTCTAACAGCTTGTTTAATTGAAAGCTCTTTACCACGAGAAAGACTTCTTTCAAGTTGATAACTCATATCCCTAGTTAAGTTTGTAAATGCAACTCTGAATAAATCTTCCATTAAATCTCCAGAAACTCTGAGTCTTTTATTTGTATAGTGGTCCTTATCATGGGGCTCTCTTTTTTGTTCAATGACTTCTAATAACATTTCAGTCATTTCAGCTAAGTATATAGCCTTATCATAACATCTTTCCTCTTCAGTACCCATGTGAGGCAATAAATAACGATTTACAACATCACGAGCACGTTTTAAACGATAATCCTTAGGCATATTTTTTGCTACTCTATTACCAATATATTTAATGGCGGCAAGCTGCAAATAATCCCTTCTTTCATCAAAAGACATGCCATCCATTTCATTTTGATCTAATTTTAATGATTCAGAAGATACTTGTAAATCGTCTGCAATCATCATTTGGAAGTTATTATCATCTGAAATCGCTGTAATAATCTCTTCATCAGTGGCTAATCCAAGAGCCCTTAATAAAATAACTAATGGAATTTCACCTGGAAGGTAAGGGAATGAAATTCTTAAAAATACTCCATTTTTACGTGGTTTTTTATATTCAAGAGTGATTCTTGCTCTGAAACCACTTTTAATAGAAGTAACAACAGCTTTTGCATGTCTGTCTTCAGGTTCATCAAAACGCTCAAGAATAATTTTATTTGGAGCGATTTCTTCCATTGTAACAACAGCTCTTTCAGAACCATTTACAATAAAGTATCCTCCTAAATCTTGAGGGTCTTCATGTTTCTCAATTAATTCTTCACGACCAAGTCCATTGAGATGGCAAATGTCAGATTTAAGCATGACCGGTAATTCACCAATGTATACTTCTTCAAGTTCATTATCTTCTCCTTCTCCATTTAAAGCCATTTCAAGGTACATGTCTGCAGAATAGTTTAAATTTCTAAGTCTCGCTTCAGTTGGATCGATTTCACTATAAGAACCGTCCGCCTCTTTATTTGATGGTTTTTCAATACGTACTTTACCAGTTTTTAAAGTGTATTTACCATCATCTAAAGTGATAGGTTCGGTAATATCAATGATATTTTGAATTCTATTATTCACAAAATCATTGTATGACTTAATATGATGATCCACTAAATCATATTTGTCAAAAAATGCATCAACTAATTTCCAATTATTCTCTGTCATGGATATCCTCCAGCAATTACGTACGCAATAAAAATAATTAACTAAATAAAAATAAAATTCAATTAGGATTAAACCTAAGTTTAACTAATTCATTTAATCATTATTCTTAATTTACTCATAACTATCTCCCATTAAGATAATTCCTCTCAAACTAAGTTCAAATTTATTATAATGAATTTCTAAAAAACAAAAAAATACAGAAATTATACTATATTAAATTTCACAACTCTAAATTTATATAAAAACGATTAATCTTCTACAATCCTATAGGTTACAAATACCCCAGCGGTTTGACTTTCACGAGTTATTCTTAAAATATTTCCAGGTTCAGCACCAATAGCTTTCACAACAGGGTCATCAGATTTAATTTTAGGAAGATCTTTAAAATCATAATCTACTTCGCTAAATTCATCTGAAATTTCACCATCAGTCATGATTTCATGCTTTGGTACAAGCATATGGTCTTGAATATCAATTTTCAAATTTTTTCCTCCAGATAGAAAAGTTAAAATATAAAATTAGAACAGGCCTGACGGGAATTGAACCCGCGGCCGCTTGGTTAAAAGCCAAGCGCTCTGCCAGACTGAGCTACAGGCCTATATGATATATTCACTATTTAGATATGAGCGCCCTGGCCGGGATTTGAACCCGAGTCGCGGGCTCGACAGGCCCACATGATAGCCCCTACACCACCAGGGCATATCCTCAAATAGTAATAATACACTAACAATTAATATAATTTTCATTATATATAAATGTTTTGGAAAAATCACATTTTTTTACAAAAATACATATGATTTCAAATAAATAAATTGAAATCCCGCCTGCCGGACTTGAACCAGCAACATTTGGATCTACAGTCCAACGCTCTGCCAAATTGAGCTAAGGCGGGACAATGGGTCCGCCCGGATTTGAACCGGAGTCTCAGGCTCCCAAAGCCCAAAGGATCGACCAAGCTACCCTACGGACCCACATACAATATGTACGTGGACAACATACCAATAGTAATATATTTTTATAAGTATATAAACATTTCGATAATTTAACCTATATTCTATAAAAAACATGCATATAAAAATTATTAATTAAAAGCCCCGGACGGGAATTGAACCCGCGACCACGAGATTACAAGTCTCGCGCTCTACCAGACTGAGCCACCGAGGCAAGATGTTAATATTATAGAACACTATAATTTATCTTAGAAGTTATTTAAATACTTTACTATAAATGTACCATTTTCATTAAAATTTAAATATTAAAAAATTTATAATTAATAATCATGATAAATAACAAAAACGATTTACTTAATAAAATAGATACCACATTGAAAAATATTAAAGAAAAAAATGCATTGACCCATTGTATAACTAATTCAGTTACTATTAATGATTGTGCAAATGCAGTTCTTGCAATTGGCGGATCCCCATTTATGGCAGAAGATAGCGAAGAACTTGAAGAAGTAGTAACAATAGCCGACGTATTAGTGATCAATATTGGAAAATTAAGTAAGGATCAAATTGAATCAATGAATATAAGTTCAAAAACAGCAAATAAAACCAATACTCCAATAATTTTAGACCCCGTAGGGGTTGGAGTAACAGAACTTAGAAACAAAACAACACTTGATTTAATTGAAAACTATGAAATTACTGCAATACGTGGAAATATAAGTGAAATAAAAGCAATAGCTAAATTGGTGGGAGTATTAGATGAAAGCAACACTGCAAAAGGTGTTGATGTTAATGCTGATGACATAATTACTGAAAAAAACTTAAAAGCAAATGGAGATTTAATATGCACACTTGCAAAAAAATTAAATACAGTGATTTTAGCAAGTGGCCCTCTTGATATCTTAAGTGACGGTACAACAACTGTCGTAATTGACAATGGAGATGAAATGATGGCATTGATCACTGGAAGTGGGTGTATGTTATCATCAATTGTTGGAAGTTGCATTGGAGGATCAAATGCCTTTGATGGAAGTCTTGTCGCAATTTTGGCTATGAATATTGCTGGTGAAAAAGCAAAGGCAAAAGTAGATGAAAAAAATGAAGGAACCGGATCATTTAGAGCATATTTAATTGATTATCTCTACAAAACAAACAGTGAAACTTTAGTAAATGAAGCAAATATCAAGATATTATGAAAAACCTAAATTTATCACTATACCTTGTCACAGATGAAAACGATGATGAAGAAAAATTCCTAAAAACTATTGAAGATGCAATTAACGGCGGAGTTAGTGTAGTCCAAATTAGAGAAAAAACAAAAGATACCTTAGACTTTTATAATTTAGCCTTAAAAGTTAAAGAGATTACTGCAAAATATAATGTGCCGTTAATTATCAACGATAGAGTTGATGTGGCATTAGCAATTGATGCTGATGGAGTTCATATTGGACAATCAGATATGCCCTGTGATGTTACCCGTAAATTAGTAGGTCCAAATAAAATTGTAGGAGTTTCCGCCGCCACTATTGATGAAGCTAAAAAAGCCGAAAAAGATGGTGCGAATTATATTGGAACTGGAGCAGTATTTCCAACTGCAACAAAAGATGATGCTCCAAAAATAACAAAAAAGGATTTAAAAGAAATTGTAGAATCAATTAATATTCCCGTAGTGGCTATTGGAGGAATAACCTTAGATAATGCTTCTGAACTAACCAATACTGGAATAAAAGGACTATCTGTTGTAAGTGCAATTATGAGCTCTGATAATCCTAGAGAATCTGCAGAAAAACTATTAAATATTTTTAATAGTTAATCTTTACTATTTTTTAGAGCTTCAACAGCAGCTAATTTTTTACCTGCCAACATGCTAATACAAGCTCCGCCACCACTGCTTACATGGCTCATTTGATCTTCACAACCCAGTCCGGCAGTAGCGGCTGCAATATGCCCTCCACCGATAAGTGAAAAACCTTCTGAAGATGCAATAGCATTAACTAAATCTTCGGTACCCATTGCAAAATCAGGATCTTCAAATACTCCTGCAGGACCATTAGCAAATATAGTTTTAGCATTTCTTATTTCTTTAGCATAATACTCAATTGTTTTAACACCAATATCAAATATGGATTCATTTGGAATTTCGGCAGAATCAATATCTACCCTATTTCCACCAATATTGCATGCAACATCAACAGGATATTTTACCTTATTGCCAAATCTATCAATCAACTCTTTTGATTTAGCGAGCATATCCTCATATCCCCTATTTATAATAAATTTTTTATTAACTTCACCAATATCTACACCTGATGCCCACAAAACAATGTTTCCAACAATACCTGTTGTTAAAATTGAATCAGCAGTTCCATTGCTTAAAACATTTTCCATAACTTCAATGGAATCATCAGGTTTCATTCCGCCCAATAAGAACACACAGGGATGTTCGACATTATCAAGGGCATCCTGAATTATAGTTAATTCTTTTTCCATGACCCTGCCTGCTGCAGAAGGAGTATCTACGGTAAAACCAACCAATGATGCTTGAGAACGGTGAGCTGCTGCAAATGCATCATTTATAAAATAATCAATTAATGGAGATAAATTACGTATGATTAATGACTTTGATTGTTCTTCTGGAGTTCTGGAAAGGGTTTCTTCAGAAAAAAATCTTGCATTTTCAAGTAAAAGAATTTCATGAGGTTTTAAAGATTTAATTGCTTCTTTTGCAGAATTTGAAAACAATGCGTCTATATATTTAACCCTCAAGTTTAAAATATCAGATAGAGCATCAGCATGTTGAGATAAAGTTGTGAAATCCTGTTTACCCGGACGTGACTGATGGGCAAGCAATACAACTTTAGCACCTTTATTTGATAATTCTTTAATAGTTTGAGCATGTAATTTTAATCTAGTATCATCTAAAATAATTCCAGAACCCGGATCCACAGGCGAGTTAATATCAATTCTCACAAGGACTGTTTTATTTTCAACATCAAAATCATCTATCGTATTAAATTCTTTAACCATTTTTTCACTCTATAATTTACTAACCAAATCAAGTAATGCATCTTTTGGACTTTCCGCTTTAATTATCCCAGATGCAAGTAATACTCCATCAGCACCTAAATCCATAGCCGCTTTCATATCCTCGCCAGTTGTAATGCCCGCACCACATAACACTTTAACATTCTTATTAATTGCTTTAACTTCTTTTACAGTATCTTCAACAACTTCAGGTTGAGCCTGAGATACTGGAATTCCAGTGCCAATGAGTTCTGGTGGTTCCACAGCAACAGCATCCGGAGTAAGAGTAGCCACTGCTTTTGAAGTTTCTAAATTATTTGTACAAACACATGATTCAATTTCATTTTCTCTGCACAATTTTACTACTTCAGCAATATCCGCCAATTTCATTCTTTGTTCTGAATGATTAATTAGTGACCCGCTGATTCCAGCTTCAATTAAAGTGCTAATTAAATTAGATCCAGTATGGCCCCCTGGAGAAACAGCATCAATGTGTTGAGCAAAAAGAGGTAATGAAGTTTCTTCACTAATTCTATAAATATCTGCAGATTGTGGAACTGCAACCATAGCAATTCCAGATTCATTAGAAGCACTTTCCAAGTCATGTGCCAGTTCTAAAGCATTTAACCCACTTGATTCCAAATAAGTTTTATAATTTAATATTACAATTGGAGTGTCCATAATAATCCCACAATAACTTTTTATTAATTAAATATTTAGAAAACATTATTAAATAAATTTTTGATTAATTAATATCACTTGAGATAAATCAACATGTTCTTGACTAATAACACTAAATAAAAAAATTTGCCAATAAGCAGCTGCAGATTTCATATTGTCCCGAACTTGGTTTTAAAATCATATAATCATTTTATACTTCAAATAGCGTTTAAATATAAAATTAAACCTGTGCTTTTTAAATAATCTGTTTTGCAAAATCAAGATGATAAATGAGATGACTGAAACAATTAATGAATTCCTGAGGATTTGGAATCATATCATATTCCCAATTCCGGACAATTGATATTTTAACTTCAAAGATTAATTTAACTTCTTCAAGCATTAATACCTTATTATTTACATTAGCAGTGATAATGCCCTCTGGAGAGTTATTAGATATTCCAATTGCCAGCATTATTGTCTGTTGAACAACATATGAATTTTTAGATTCTAAAATATTATTAAGCAAATCACAGGCCCAATTTTTGTGTAAAATTTCTAATTAATGAATTTTTAACTTAAAGAGTTGATTTTACACCATAATATTCCTTTGGCAAGCCTTCCACATATCTTCCACTAGAAATTTTATAAAATAAATGTTCATATGACGGGAATTTTTTTGAATAATAAGAGAATAATTTTTCTGGATTTTTACACCATAATCCCATAGCAGTTACTATTTAACTTAAACATGTGAATATATTTAATTAAATAAAGTAAATTTTGTTCAATATGTGTAATATTGCAATCATATAAAATTGTATATACTAGCAAATCCAAAGTTAAACTTGATTTTATGTCATTTGATAAAAGCCAAATAGAAAAATTAGAAAAAAGTGGATATCGCTTTGTGGGTAGACATGGTCATACCGCAGTTAAAACATGCCACTGGACCCGTCAAAGTATAGTTGATAAAGGAGTTTGTTATAAAGAAAAATTCTATGGAATTCAATCTCATAGATGCCTCCAGATGTCTCCTGCTGTACCAAACTGTCAACAAGAATGTGAATTTTGCTGGAGGGATTTAACCTATACCCAAACGACTTGGGAAGATGATGACTATGATGAACCAAAAGTCATAGTGGATGAGGCAATTAAAGCTCAAAATAATTTATTATGCGGTTTTTATGGAAATGACAAGGCAAATAAGAAAAAATTAGAAGAACTTAAAAAACCAACTAATGCTGCAATATCCCTTGCAGGAGAACCTACGCTTTATCCTAAAATTGATGAACTAATAGGCGAATTTAATCGTCGTGATTTTACAACATTTGTTGTAAGCAATGGCCAATGTGTAGACCGATTAAGAAATCTAGAAAATGATCCATACCAACTATACCTTTCATTAGATGCACCTAATGAGAAAACATTTAATGATGTATGTCGGCCTAGAATAAATGGTGCTTGGAGCAATTTAAATGAATCACTTGAAACATTATCTAGTTTTGACTCCCGTACATGTATAAGAAATACATGTGTTAAAGGAAAAAATATGGAAAACCCTGAAGATTATGGGAAATTAATAAAAAAAGCTGATCCTGATTATGTGGAAGTGAAAGCATATATGTGTGTCGGCTCATCACGTGACCGTTTAACTTTAGACAATATGCCGACATTTGATGAAGTCAAAAATTTTGCTTCTAAGCTAGTGGATGCTTGTGGCAAAGAAATAGTAAATGAATCTGAAATTAGTCGAGTTGTACTGCTCGAATAAAACACAGATTACATCTAACTCCTTAAGTGTTAATGATTTTTTAATAGCAAATTAACTTGTTTCTTGTTTTAATTCATTGCAAATATCAACTGCTTTTTTGGCTGCTTTTTCCATAGAGATTTCATAGGAAATTCCAGCTTCTTCCAAAATCCTTTGGCCTTCCTCTTCATTAGTCCCAGTCAATCTAATGACAATTGGCACTTTACGTTCAACATTTTCTAAAGCTTTAATTACACCACGAGCAACATCATCCGCTTTAGTAATGCCTCCTAAAACATTTAAAAAGACCACTTTAACTGGATGATAATTTAAAACTATGTTTAAAGCTTGATTGATAATCTGTTCTGATGCTCCACCACCAATATCTAAAAATGTTGCTGGTTCCCCTCCATTAAGCTTAATCATGTCCATGGCAGTTAATGTTAAACCTGCACCATTACCTATTACCGCAATATTGCCGTCTAGCTGGACAAAATCAACGGCCTTTTTTTTATAATGTAACCTTTCAACCAAATCCTGATGCCTGTATAAAGAATCGTTTTCAACAACTAACTTAGCATCGGCAGCTATTAAACCATCAGGAGTCAATACCAATGGATTAATCTCAGCGGTATCCGCATCATATTTATCAAATACATTATACAGTTTCCAAATAATATCTCCCAGCTGAGAGATTAAATTTGATTCAACACCCATCTGACGTGCAATTTCACGTGCTTCATAAGGCAAGAATTCAAGCAAAGGATCCGGATAATATTTGATAATTTTTTCAGGATGGTTTTTGGCTAGGTTTTCAATCTCAATCCCGCCTTCTTTACTTGCTAAAATAACCGGCCTTCTAGCGCCCCTATCAATAGATACAGTTACAAAATATTCATTGAATATTACAGCTCTTTCCTCTATTAAAAGATGCTTTACCTTTTCACCTTTAATTTCCATTCCTAAAACTTCATCAGCAACTTTTAAAGCTTCACCTGGATTATTAGCGAATTTGACTCCACCAACTTTACCTCTACCTCCAGTTAAAACTTGTGCCTTTATAACAACTGGAACATTCATTTCCGAATAAATCGACATTGCCTCTTCAGGAGAATAAGCAACATGGCCTTCCAGAACAGGAATGCCTTCCTGATTAAAAATTTGTTTTGCTACATTTTCAAAAAATTTCATTATATACACCTAATTATACTAAAGCATATCCGGCTTCAAAAGCTTTGATATTCTTTTCCTCGGTTCCGGCAGGAACACTATCTTCAATAGCTTTCATAGCTGCTTGTTTAGATATAACTTCAGTAATTTTTGCAATAGCTCCAACCATAACAATATTCGCTACAATTTTAAGACCAATTTCATCAGTAGCTGTTTTGGTTGCTGGAGCTTCATAAACTTCAATATTATGTTCATCAATGAACTCGCGAACATCCTCAACATCAGTTGTTCCCGGATCAACAATTAATGTTCCATTATCTTTTAAATCCACAATATATTTAATTAAAGCCTCATTAGACATTGCGATTAAAATATCTGGATTTTGAACTTTAGGATAATCAATTTCTGTATCACTTATAACAACTTCGCATTTAGAAGCTCCACCACGAGCTTCAGGCCCATAGGATTGGGTTTGAACAGCTTCTTTTTCATCGAATAGGCTTGCAGATTTACCTAAAATAATGCCTGCAAGAATTACTCCCTGACCTCCAAATCCTCCAATTCTAATTTCAGTTCTCATATTATCCTCCTAAAATTCTGTTTCAAATGCAGAATTGATAAGAGTTTTCTTACCTGATTTTTCTACACTTAATTTATCAATATTCTCTGTAAATTCATCTTTTGTGTAATCTGCAAATTTTCCAACTACGATTTTGCCTTCCAATTCTTTTGGTCTCATCCTATCTGCAGCTGATTTAAATACAGTGTTTGCTTTCATTACTGCAGCCATTGCAGTAGGGGTTTTAAGTTTATTTTTACGACCAAAATATGTTGGACATTGGGTTGCAACTTCAATAAATGAAAAACCGGGATTTTCCAATCCCTCTTTAATTGAAAGAATTAAGTTGTCCAATTGAACTGTTGTCCATCTTGCAGAATAACTTGCACCAGATGCTGCAACAAGTTCAGCTAAATTAAATGGAGTATCTGGATTACCATAAGGAGCAGTTGTTCCGAAACTACCTTTAGGAGATGTAGGGCTGATTTGACCCCCAGTCATGCCGTAAATATTATTATTGATACAAATTACGGTTAAATTAATGTTTCTTCTAGCTGCATGAATTAAATGATTGCCTCCAATAGAAGCTGCATCACCGTCACCGGTAAAAACAACAACATCCAAATCCTTATTGGCTGTTTTTAAACCGGTTGCGAAACTTAACGCTCTTCCATGAGTAGTGTGTAGGGAATCGCAATTAAGATAACCAGGAATTCTTGAAGAACATCCGATTCCTGAAACCATTGCAATATTATCAAAATCCATTCCTGTCTTTTCCATTGCAGTTAAAAAAGCATTAATAATTGCTCCGTTTCCACAACCCGGACAGAAAATATGAGGCAATCTATCTTCTCTTAAATAAGGGAGAAACCTATTTTCTTTATGTTCGGTCATTTAGTTTCCTCCTATTTTATCAATTTTATCTAAAATTTCATCTGGAGTAGGCAATAATCCACCAATAACTCCCATTAAGTGCACATTAGTATCTTTAAGTACACGGTCAACTTCATAATACATTTGACCCAAATTCATTTCAACGACGACTACATCGCCTGCATTTTTTGTAAGTTCTTTTAACTGTTCTTCTGGAAACGGCCATGGAGTATCAATTTTAACATAACCTACTTTTTGATTATTATCTCTAGCTCTTCTTGTAGCTTCAACAGCTGATCTAACCGGTGAACCATAAGAAACAATAATAACATCCGCATCTTCACAATATTCAGATTTGACAGAGCAAATTTTATCTCTATTGTTTAAAATTTTATCACAAATTCTTTGAACAAGTTTTTCATGAGTTTCAGGATTGTTTGTATCTGGATAACCTCTTTCATCATGAGTAAGTCCGGTTACATGAATATTGAATCCGTCACCAAATGAAGGCATTGGATTTGTTCCATTTTCAACATTCTTAAATGGCAAATAGCCCTCAATTTTTTCAGACCTTTTTCTTGGAACAATCTCAATATCATCTTCAACAGTGATTTTTTCTCTCATGTGTCCTATAATTTCATCAGCCATTACAAATACTGGGCATCTGTATTCCTCGGATAAGTTAAATGCTTTTATTGTAAAATCGAAAAATTCCTGAACACTTGATGGGGATAATGCTATTGGTTCATAATCTCCGTGAGATCCCCAACGTGCTTGCATCATATCGCCTTGCGCTGCCATAGTTGGTTGAGCAGTTGAAGGAGAACCTCTTTGAACATTGACAATGACAATAGGGGTTTCACTTATAAACGCGTATCCTATATTTTCTTGCATTAAGGAAATACCAGGCCCTGATGTTGCAGTCATTGATTTGGATCCTCCCCAAGAACCTCCAATAATCGCACCTGCTGATGCGATTTCATCTTCCATCTGAACAAATGAACCTCCCACTTTTGGTAACTCACGAGCTAAAGTTTCCGCTACTTCAGTAGACGGAGTAATAGGATAACCTGCAAAAAATCTACATCCTGCAGTTAATGCTCCTTTAGCACATGCTTCATTTCCTTGAATAAAAAATTCTTCAGCCATTCATAACACCTACTTTTTCCCCCTTGTGAAATAAGGATTAAAATTCATATTGTTGTCCTCTTGCATCCACCAATTATCCGGCAAATCCACAGTTATAGCCTGGTCAGGGCATGCAACTTCACAAGTACCGCATTTATTACATCTCTCTTCAAATTTAACAAATGGTAATTGCACTCCTTTTTTATTAATCTCTGGAGATATTGCATAAACATTTTTATAACACATGAATAAGCAAAGATGACAACCTTTACACAATTTTTCGTCAATAATAATCAATTTTGAATCTCCTTAATAATTCTATGATAAATAAATCTAGAATGTATGTTACTTATGTTAATGAACATTTAAATATTTTATGTCAAATCATGATAAATTAGAAAATTTATTAAAAAATAAAATAAATATTATAATTATGAAACCTCTGACAACACCAATTAGTAATGGAGATATTGACAATCTAAAAGTTGGAGATAAGATACAAATTTCCGGAACAATTTACACCGGACGTGACGCGGCACTTCCGCAACTTGTTGAGTTAATTGAAAAAAATGAAGTTCCTTTTGATTTAGATGGCAGCGTAATAATGCATACGGCTTTTAGTAATGCAGGAATAGCACCTACTACCAGCAGCAAGGTAGAAATTGAATCTACAATAGCACCATTAAGTAAATCTGGAGTTAAAATACACATTGGAAAAGGAATGTTAAGCGATGGGACTGCTAAATCATTAGATGAAAATAATTCCATATTTGTAATAACACCGCCAGTTGCAGCTCTCCTTACAAACAAAGTTTTAGAAAAAAAGTGTGTTTTGTTTGAAAATGAAGGCATGGAAGCCATGTTTGAGTTAAAAGTAAAAAATATTCCTGGAATAGTAGCTATCCACAAAGGAAATAAGATTATTTAAATAAAAAAACAATAATTAGAGTTATTTTAAAAATAAATCAAATTTTTACTGAAATTTGGCATTGAACCTTCAAAAATCATGAAATTCCCATTATACTCATTTGCCAATCATATGCTGAAAAATGCAGTTACATATTAGCTCTGCATTTACTTTGGAGTTAATATCAATCTAATGATACAGTTAAACAGACATATACCCAATTAACAAAGAATCATCATGACACGATCAATGGGATTCAACTGCTAATTTCAACAATAATGGAAATGAAAATATACAAACATGCTAAAAATAAAAAAATATTTTTATAGCTCCAGTTTAAACAAAAAAGTTAAAAAATAGCACCACTAAACAAACTAGAAATCTGTTGACAAATCTAGTGGTGATTGAATAGAATGGGCCAATTGTTAACTGATTGATAGTTGCATTTTTATTATTGCTTTTAACTGTATCTGTTTTTCAATTGTTATTTCTCTAGGGTTTATATTTAGTGTAATAATTAATTGGAGCGATGATTGTTTAGAATATGTTCTTGTTCTTTAATATAGTTCTAAAACTCTTTTTCCATCTGTTGTTAATGATTAAAGTTTTCCTTTAAGGATTCGAGATGTTATATTATAAACAAGACCATATTTTCTTAATCGTGCCAAAAGTTGCTAATATGATTTGTGAACACATTAATTGCCTCGCCTATTTGTTTTGGCATGTGATAATGGTTAAAGATGATAGAAGTCCAATTAATCCATACAGATAAAGAGCATTATGATACTGTTAATGATAATAAATTCTTAGAAATGATTTATAAGTGGTATTATGATGATATTGGCAATGCAGAATTATTATATAATGCTCATGAGTGTGGAATGATTTTAACTGTGGTATCTATTGATTAAAACAGTTGAAGAGTTTTTAATTAAAATTGGTCACTATGATTATGTTTATGACTATGATTGGGAGTTTCATTTAGATAATAAGAATGAAGTTAATGCATATTGTATGTCTGGAGGTAAAATATTAGCATATCCTGGAATATTTCAGATAGTCGATGATGAAGAGAAATTAGTTTTTAGTGAAAACTGGACATTTATATTAAATAGTGAAAATCTTTTGAAAAGAGACATATACACAAACAATGAATGTAAATGCAATATTTGTGATAAAAAGAGATTCAACTGAGGAAACTATAATAAAAGTACAACTACAAAACAAGAAACTAAACTCAAATGCATTATATAATATTTACTGAACAATCAAAGTATTTAAATGATGATTTCTACAAGATTAATAATAATATTTAATAAAAAAAGTAAAGGAAGTTTAAACATCCTTTCAAATAATTATTTACTGTAATAGAAATAGATAGTTCCTACACCCTCACTTGAAGTACTACCTTCACCAACTACATTATTATTTGGATCAAGTAAATAAACATCCGTTGGTCCACCTTCATATTGATTGACAGTTACACTAGCAGTTTCAACATCTCCAACATCAATAGTTTTTTGTCCAGTACTTTCGTCACTTGAGTATTTTCCATTTATAGTTAAATCTAGTCTCCATTTTCCAGTGGTATTAATTTGTAGTTTATAATTGTCATTATCTGACGTGCCTTTAGTATTATTAGAGTTAGAGTTATTCTCACCCATTAATAATGTTGTAATAGCTACAGATTATAATTATTACACTTATTATTTTTTTATTCATGTTTTTTCTCCTTAACTTTCAAGTATTATAATAATATACTTGCTTAATATATATGTATTTAATTTAGTTATTAATCTTTTTTATAATGTGAATCAAGTTCTTTCAAAAACTTGTGATTTCATTTTAAACAAAATTTTATTAAAAATTTTAGGTTATTTTTATATTTTAAAGTTAATAACTCGATTATCGTGAAATAATTTAAGTGAATAAGTTAATCAAAAAATAATCTATCACACAAGTTTTTTGAAAGTGCCAAAAAATATGAAATAAAAAGATTAAAAATAAAAATCAAAGAGAATTCTATCAGCTAACTTTTTAACCTCCCGCAAACAAACCAAAGGATAAATACATTAAAAGGAAATTATTATAAAACTAGATTATTGATAAATCCATTAAAAAAATCCACACTTTATACTCTTTTTAATAAATCTAGCTTAAAGTATATTAATAATGATAAATTAATATAATTTCATGAAAACTAAAATAATGGAATTTTTCACAAATAGTGCTAAAGTTTTCTTAAATCCAGATGAATTATTTAGTGAAAAAAGCAACCCATAATTATGATGGAGTTTTTTCATTAATTTTTTATATGGCAATTTTAGGACTGATTTTTGGAATTTTAACAAAAAGTGTAATTATTACAATAATACTTATAATTACTTTAATAATTGGAGCGTTAATCTCTAAATTAATACACAGTCTAATAACCTATGTTATTGCAATGATTTATAAAGCAGATGCTGAATTTAGCCAATTATATAATTTAATGTGTTATGATGGGGCTTTATATGCTTTAATCATCCCAGGTATTGGAATTGCCTTACTTACAGGTAACCTGATAGTAATACCATTAATCATACTTGTGGATTTATGGAAATTAATTGTAAATGTTATAGCTGTAAATAGTGTGTTTGAATTTGGATACGGTAAATCATTTATCGCATCATATGCATTAGTAATTTTAATTTTAATTATTATAATGGGGTTAATATTATGAACAATTATAAAATTCTAGGAATAATTATAATTATTGGACTTGTCTTTTCAATATTTGCGGCCACCATCTTTTCAATCAATAGTTCTAATGAAAAGAAAGATTACAATCTAACTGAATTTAATGATGGGCAATTAAATTTAACCGAAAATGACTTAAATGGAATAAAAACTGTAAATATAAACTTAAAACAAGAAATAGGTGGAGTTAAAATTAATTTCACAGATAAAGACAATATTTACAACATTACCAGTGATTCCAAAGACCCAGTTAAATTTAACTACACGAAAAACGGAGATACTTTAAATATAAACCTCGAGTCCAATAGATCAGATACGACATTTGAACTAAGCAATAAATACCAATACAATATCAACTCAGACATAGCTATTGGAGGATTAACTGCTAACTTTGAAAATGGAGACGTTAAAAACTTTAACTCCAAAATTATACTCGGCGGCGAAAACTTAATACTCACCAACGGAAATGTAAAGAAAATTAACACAACTATAAACACCGGAGGAGCAAATATCATCGGAAATGCTAAAAATAAAGTTGATATGAACTCTGAAATCGTTATTGGCGGTATAAACATGGAACCTAATGGAAACTTAAATTTAAAATCCCATGAAAGATTAGGTGGAGTAAACGCTGAATCATACACTTCAAAAGATACTGGGTATTATACTGAATATACTGGAAATAACATATCTGATAATGTGATTAACTTAAAAAGTCGAATACAAATCGGTGGATTAAATTTAATTTAAATCCACTTCTTTTTTAAATTTCAAACCGAAAACACATAAATTCAAAAAATGGAAGTTCAAATTAATTTTGAAATTCAACTCCAATAAAAATTACGATTAAAACCTTCCAACAAAAAAAGCATAACCACTCTCAAAAACAGAATAAATTACCTTAAAAATTGATATAAATATTAAAAAACTAAAATATTGGCAAATCCCTTAAAAAATAAATAATAAGAGTTATAAAGCAAGATAACTCTTAGTATTCTATCAATTCAAATTGAACTAATAGTTATTTGTTATATTCTTAATATCTTTTTATTCCCATTGTTAGAGAATATGAAGATTATTCTTCTGCTTCTTCTTCATCTTCAGTTTCTTCTTTTTTCTCAAAGGAATCAATGAAATTAACATTATTAATTTCATCGATGTTATCCCAGATATCTTTAGCTATTCTGAATCTTGCAAAAGTAATGTCCATGTATGGTTGTTGGTCAAATTTAGCCATTTCATCTAATTTGATGTTTGCAACACCATCAACTATGTCAATTTCAGTTTTTTCAACATCGACATTAGAATTAGCGTAATGTAACTCAATCATACTTTTGATTTTATCTTTTTCATCTTCAATGATTTCAGTTACTTCAACTTCATAAACTAAGTCTTTTCCAGCTAATTCATGGTTAAAGTCGATTTTTACTCTTCCACCATTAACAGTTAAGATTTTACCAGTTTCACCATCAGATTGGATTTTCATACCTTGAACCGGAGTCATACCTTGTTTTTTGAATTCTCTCATAGGCACTAATTGAATTAATGAATGATCCCTAGGGCCGAAAGCATTATCAGAATCCACTTCAATAGTTTTCTTGTCTCCTTCTTCTAATCCAATAATTGCCTCTTCAATAGCAGGCAATAAATGGTTTCCACCTACAACAATTGGAATTGGTTTGTAGGCTTTTTTAACATCAAAAATTTCAGCTTCTTCTGCAATTTCTTCATAAGTAGTGTCAAATACTTCATCAGTGTCTTTTATTTTACCAGTGAAATTTACTCTAACAAAATCTCCGTTATCTATAGTCATAATATAAGCTCCTTTATAATTTTGATTATATAAATTGTTAATAAATCTAACAGTAAATATTTTAGTCAGCATCATTTATTAAAGTTTTGTTTGATTAGAAGAAAAATAAGTGTCATTAAAAAATAAATACTTTTCAAATGCTCTTAGTAAAACACTAATATCCATGTTAAAGATAATATTATCCATGCAAAGAAGAGGATCAGTTAATTTACCACTTCACAGAGGGCATCTTCCACGTTGGTTATTTTCAAGAATGGTTGACCTATCTGGAGCATTAGCTTCAGTAATTATTGAGGAATATAGTTTAAAAGAATTTTTAAATCGTGTTTCCAATCCTTATTGGTTTCAAGCATTTTCTTGTGTCCTAGGTTTTGATTGGCACTCCTCTGGAACTACCACAACAACCCTTGGTGCTTTGAAATCATCCCTATCCCCTGAAGAGCATGGAATTTATTTAACTGGAGGGAAAGGTGGAAGATCGAGAAAAACACCTGAAGGGATAAAACATGCTGGAGATGTGTTTAATTTAAAAACAAAAACCACAGAAAAATTAGTTGAAACAAGTAAATTATCTGCTAAGATTGATAACTCATGTATTCAAGATGGCTACACATTATACCAACATAACTTCTTTATAACTGAAAAAGGAGACTGGGCAGTTGTTCAACAAGGATTGAATGGTGAAAATAAATATGCTAGACGTTATCATTGGTTAGGTAATGAAATAGATAAATTATTAAATGAACCTCACAGCGGAATCTCATGTGATTTAAAAACTCCCAATACATTAAATATGTCTTCAAAAGATAGCGAAGAAGCAAAAAAATTAGTGTTGATTTAATTAATGACAATCCAAATCATTTAAGACAATATTTTAAAAGAAAAGATAATCAAATGCTTTTAGAAGATTTTTCAATGCCCTCACATCATCCAGTACTTGACATGGACATTTCTGATAAAGAATTTGAAGTGCTAACAAAAGCTTGGGAAATCCAACCTGAAAACTATGAAGAATTGATTTTACTGAATGGCATTGGCCCTAAAAAATTAAGAGCACTTGCTTTAATATCTGACTTGGTTTATGACGAACCTGCAAGTTGGAAGGATCCCGTCAAATATAGCTTTACACATGGAGGCAAAGACGGTTTTTCATATCCGGTTGATAGAGAGACATATGATAATTCTATCCAGACTATACGAGATGCACTTGGCCAGGCACGAATAAAAAAAGATGAAAAGTTAAAAGCCATAAAAAGATTAGATGACTTCATCTCTTAACGATTTTCATTGTGAACATTAACGTTTTTACCATAAGCTGTTGGAATTACTTCCAATACTGGATTTTCAAATTCTAAATCGAATTCCTTACCATCCATCAACAAGTGTTGAAATATTGCAAGGGAAGAAACTTCAGAATGAGGCTGTGTTGTTACAGAAACATTCCAATCAGCAGCCTTATAAACTTTTCTGGGAACTTTGGAACCACCAACAATAATTAAAATATCTGATCCATCTTCTCTTACTTCAGTTGCAGTTATATGAGCTTGTGTACCATACATTGTCAAATGCACAACCTTTCCACCATCTGCCTTCCATTTGTTAATTACTCCCATGTAACTTTCAGCATATTCAATCTTAAAATTCCCGCCAAATCTTGAAGCGGTGTCTTTAACATTTTCCATTAACTGAGTATCCTTCTCACCAGCCAAGTATATTTTACTTGCACCAAATGCACGGGCAGTTAGACAAACATGAGTTGTAATTCTAGTATCCCTCTTTAATCTGTGATCTAATCTTAAAACATTAACATCCATATTAATCAGTTAATTATTACTTGTTAAAATTATATAAATTTGATGAGAAAAACCACTTATAACTAACTTTTACAATAAATTTGATGCATGCCTTGCATTAATTTTCAATGCAAGATTTATTAATATGAGAAATAAATATTGGAAATTTGTTTAAATATGGGCAGATCTCATCACTACTAAATTAAACTCCCCAATACATGAAATAATCTATAAATTACTTAAAATATTGAATTTGAGCCATTAAATTTATTTAAATGAAAAACAATGTTATTGCCATGAATAATAATGATAATAAACGTCCAACTTCATTACTCATTCCTAAAACATCACCATTAGCTAAAATAAAATTACGTTTTGCAATATTTGCGATTATAACACCGGAAAGCATTGCACCTAGAACACCTGCAATACCAACCCATCCACCAAGCAAATATGCAATAATTGCTACAATCACTGTTGAAGCATAATAATTAGGAACATTAGTTTCTTTTATAAAATAGCTACCAATACCTGGTGTTAAAGGTTCTGATAGTAATGCAGTAGTCAATAAAGATGTTTTTGCAGATATTTCACATATTATAATGCCCATTATAAAATTATAATCAAAAATATTGTAAATTCCAGCAATTGTGAGACTTGCAACTAAAAACAGTGTAGCAATTCCCCCAGCACCCACACTAGAATCTTTCATTACCCTAATTTTCTTTTCGGCATCCCCATGAACCATGACCCCATCGGCCATGTCCATTACACCATCAAGATGATTATAACCAGTCATTATCATCAAAAATGCATATACAACAGCAGCCGTGAAAAATGAATTTAAATGTAAGAACTCAAGTGAAATATAACCACAAATTGCCGCTAAAATACCAATCAATATATGTAAAAATGGCCATACCCATGTTAATTTAGTCATATACTCAATCGATGTGAAAACATTGATTGGAAGTATTGTTGAGAATGTTAAAAGTCCTAAAATGGATTTTATTGGTGAAAATTCTTCATCTTCAAAGTAACTATCATCTTCCATAATTATTCCTCAAATATTTTAGATATGCATCCTGCAATCAATCCGGCGAAAATATTATCAAACACCGGAGGCAAACCTCCAATGATTCCAGGTTTAATTTCATTGTATCTTTTGAAATTGAATGCGGCTTTTGTTCCAGCAATTTGATTTAAAATTGCAAAACCCAAAACCTCATCTCCATAAAGATAAGTTGAATCATCACAAGTAGCAACTTCCCTCAGGCGGTTATGATTTAAATCTTGCTCTAGCCTAATACCTGCCATCAATAACGCAATAACATTAATATCAATTAATGATTTGAAAATCTGTGCTGTCATTTTATCTTTTAACACAGGAGTTATTTCAACATCATGTAAAAGTTCCATTCCAGCATCAACTAAATCGCCTATCTGTATTCCTTCAGATACCAAGTAATCAAGAATGCCAAAGCTTAGCTTGAGATTTTTAAATGCGTCTTCAATACTTATCTCAATAGCATCACTAATACGTATTTTTAAATCTTCAAAATCAATATCATCCCATTTTACATTATTAATATCCAAAGATCCATCAACATTATCTGAAACATTAGACAATACTGCTAAAAAATCATTATCATTTAAAATATATTGAATATGTAAAGGCAAACCCATATTAGCTAATGTTTTAGCCTTAGTACTGGCTACTAATTTAAAGATTTTAAGCAAATCCTTTGGCGAGATTGCTTTATCAATATAAATTACATGACTTAAATTAATTCTTGCATCAGTAAAACCTTTATGTGAATTTGCAACTTGTAATTTATCAGCAAAATCATCGATAATGACATCATTTGCCATGAAAGTAAAAATAGATAAATCATCATAAATGTTTTTAAAGTAGTTTAAAGATTCGGTTGCTTGAGCAATATATGAACCTTCCATATTGTTAAAAACTTCTGCTCTTTTAGCTGTAGCTTCAAATTCATTCTTAGATTTGATTATATTAACATTTTGGACAATATCAATCCCATCACTTACAGTAAAATCACTGAATGCTAAAAAATGATTTGGATTATTGATACAAATACCATAATCTTTTTCGATGATATTAAATTCCATGAGATAATATATATTAATTATTTAATTTAAACCTATATTATAATATCAAAAAGGACCTAACACATGACAATTATTATTGATCCACAGTCCAGTGGAATAGCGGGAAACATGCTAATAGGAGCATTCGTTGATTTAGGAGCAGATGCAGACAAATTAAAAGAAGTTATGGAAAAATCAGCTTTAGAATTTGGAAAAATTGAAGTTACATTCACTAAAGTTTCAAAATGCGGGATCATTTCAACATTCTGCCATGTTGAAATGCTTGAACATAACCACTCTATTGATTTTAAGGAATTTATATCAAAAATTAAAGAGCTGGATCTGGATGAAAAAATCATAAATACTTCTGTTAAAATATTTGAAAGAATTGCTGAGAGTGAAAGCAAAGTTCACGGCAAAAGTCTTGACGAAGTTCATTTTCATGAAGTAGGAGCTAGTGATGCAGTTGCTGATGTGATAGGTTCTGTTTATGCATATTATTCACTAGGTTATGATAATCAAAAAATAATTGGCCTACCAATAGCTATTGGAGGAGGTAGAGTTAAAACATGTCATGGCATAATACCTGTTCCTGCACCAGCCGTTGTTGAAATCTTAAAAGATGCTAAAATGATAGGTGGTCCGGTAGATAGTGAACTTGCAACACCAACAGGCGCGGCCATTTATATGGAATTATGTAATGAAATTAAAGATTTTATTCCTCAAATTAAAGTTAAAAAAGTAGGTTATGGAGCTGGAAGAAAAAATTTTAAACATCCAAATGTTTTAAGAATAATTGAAAGTTCAGACATGATTGAAAACGATGAAATCGATGTTATTGAAACAAATCTTGATCATTTAACTGGTGAAGAAATCGGTTATTTATTTGATGTGCTTTTAGATTCAGGCGCCAGTGATGTATCAGTAACTCCAATTATAATGAAAAAAAATCGTCAAGGAAGTCTTTTAAAAGTAATATCCAGAAGAAAATACAGAGAAATAATGATTGAAACTATCTTTAAAGAGACCGGCAGTTTAGGCATTAGAATTGCGCCTAATACTCATAGAGGAATAGCCAAAAGAGAATTTGAAATAAAAAGTTATGAAATTAACGGTAAAACTTATGATGTAACATTTAAAATAGGTTATGTTAATGGCGAAGTAATTTCCAAAAGACCTGAATACGAGGATTTGAAAAAAATTGCAAAAGACAGCGGTTTGGCTTTGATGAAGGTTAAGGAGATAATAAAATGAAAAAGGCAGTATCGGTTTTTTCAGGAGGTCTTGATTGTACTGTTGCAACAACTGTATTTGATAATGATTACGAAATCCTTGCAATAACCTTTAATTATGGTCAAAAAGCTGCAACACAAGAAATAAATGTATCTAAAAAAATTTGTGAAAAAATGGGTTGGAATCATAAAGTAATTGACCTTCCTTGGCTTTCAAATATTAGCAATTCAAGTTTAAATACTGATGAAGATGTTCCTGAAGTATCTGAAAGTGATTTAAATGATTTAGATAAAAGCAGTGAAACCGCCAGTAATGTTTGGGTTCCTGCCAGAAATACTGTTTTTACATCTATCGCCCTTTCTTATGCTGAAAGCATTGGTGCCCAGATAATCATTGTTGGTTGGAATAATGAAGAAGGCGCTACTTTTCCAGACAATTCCAAAAATTTTTTAAAAGAGTTTAATGAGTTAATTAAGGTTGGTTCACCAAATAATATTAAAATTGAAGCACCATGTATTGATTTAACCAAAGAGGAATTAGTTGAATTTGGTGTTAAAATTGGTGCTCCAATGAAATTAAGTTATTCCTGCTATAAAGGAGAAGAGGAACCTTGTGGTGTTTGTGAAAGTTGCGTTAGGCGAAATAGAGCATTCAAAAAGTACTGTAGTTTCTGAGTCTTTTTTCATTTCTCTTTGAATAAAAGAATTAAATCCGCCAATTGTATCTTTTTCTGAGCCTATAATAGATCCACTACGATCCATGATAAAAATTAAATCAAATATTTCGTTTTGAGGTGCTGTTTTCATATCCCCAAGTTGCATATTAATAAGTTATATTTAACTTATTCACAACATATTAATAATTTATATCATAGAAATGTTTCGATGAAACATTAACTATTTAATATTTTCTAAAATATCAATGCCTTCATCAGTCAATCTATAAAGACGGCCTTTTTTAGCATTGGGATTGAGACATTCGACTAATTCTTCATTTTTAAGTTCTGTCAAGACATTAGAAATATGACTGCGCAATATCCCACTATCATCAGCGATTTGAGTTGGAATTTTAATACCGCCACCAATAGCTTTTAAAACTCGAACCCTATAAGAAGACCTTTCCACATACTTCTGTTTACCAACCATTAAAACCACCGTTAAATCTTATTTTCACATTAGGATATTTAAGTTCTTCTTAAAATTTAAAACCACAATTTGTACAGAATTTATCATTCAAACCGACTTTAGTTCCACAGTTTTGACAAAATTTAATATTATTTTCAGTCAAATGACTATCACTAAATTCTGATTTTGGAGTAGGAACTTCACCAATAACTGGTTTTGAATGAAAATCATCAGCATTATTAATTTCAACAATTATTTCGTTCATGGCTGCAATTCTTTTAGAATCAGAAGGATGGGTAGAGAAAAAATCGTGCTCATTAGAGTTTTGATTAGACATTGCTTGCCAGAAATGAGGAATATGAGCAATATCATATCCTGCCCAATGAATTATAAGCATTCCTAAATGATCTGCTTCAAGTTCCTGGTCTCTTCCCCACGGATTCATCAGGAAAAATTGAGAGCCAATGCTTACAACATTGGTAGCTGCACGAGTTAGAGAACCAAGCCCTCCCAAACCTACCAAATCCATTGCAAAACTACCAATCCAAGCAGCTGAAGTTATAGCATTTTGAGCATTTTGAGCGCTGATTCTTGTTCTTGAGTGATCAAGAAGTGCATGTGCCATTTCATGACCTAAAATAAATGCAATTTCCTCTTCAGTATTTGCAAATGACAAAATACCTGAAAACATGACAATTTTACCTCCAGGCATGCAAAAAGCATTTACAGTATCCTCTGCCACTAAATGAACATCCCAATCGTAGTAATCTTCAACATAATCTAATCTATCAATTTTAGCTAAATACTCATTAACAGCATTAATTAAATTAATAGCTACATTAATGACTGTTTGACCGTTTTGAGAATTATCTAAAAGTTGTGCTTGATTAATCATTCCATAATATTCATTATACGACTCTTGAAGGAACTGATCATCATCTACCATGTCAAAATGTTTTTTGCCTGTGAAAGGATTTAATGCACTTCTATCATCTTTTACCATGAGTAATAATATTATTATATTGTGTATAAAAACCTTTTTAATAATTCTCTTTCAACTTGTGTGATTTGAATTTTCACTAGTTTTTGAAAGAGATTGAAAATTCAAATTCCATCTAAACGTGATATAACACGCGTATTAATAATGATAATAATTAAAAAATTTCATCAGGAAAACCTTAAGTTTCTAGAAATGGGGCAATTCAAATAGTTTAAAAAAGGGTTTCTACAAGGTTTTATTTTCAATTAATATTGTTTTCATTTTCTGAAATTGCTTTTAAAACTCACTAATACTTTAAATATTTTAAAGCTTAATATATTTTCATGAAATTAAAAACAATAGATTATTTGGTAGGAATTATTGACAATATTGTTTCAGATAAATATTTATCAAAATTACAGGAATTTTTACTTAGTGGAGCTATTTTTACAGATGCATCGCAAGTTTTAGTCATGATTATAATTTTTATTTCACTTTCAGATTTAATCTTAGCATTTTCAATCTTGATGTTTAATCTGCCGGAATCTACATTAGTCTTACCGTTATTTGTAATTCCCGGACTTTTCACATATGTTATTGTAAAACAAGAGAGAAGAGCTCAAGAAATCGAAAAAACCGCTCCTGACTTTTTAAGACAACTTTCAAGCATGTTACAAGTTGGACTTAGCTTTGAAAATGCAATGGAAGATATGTCACAGTATGGAGAGGGACCAATGTATGATGAAATGCGTAGGACGATTATTGAAATCAGAATGGGTAGGAATTTTGATGAAGCTTGGAGAGCAATGAGTAAACGTTTAAAATCTCGTGAACTAGAGAGGGTCTTTGAGATTATCTTGGATGCAAGAAAAAGCGGATCTAGTATTACAAATGTTTTGTCAGATGTTTCAGATGATTTAAGAGAGCTACTTGCACTTAAACGGGAAAGAAAATCTGCAGTAATGATGTCGGTCATGTTTTTGATAATCTCAGCAATTATTGCAACTCCTTTTGCAATAGGTATGGTTAGTGTTTATGCAGGGTTTATGGAAATCTATGGAATGCAGTCAAATATTGTTTTAACGGCTCCAATTGTTGGCCAAATTTATTTAATCATACATTCTGTTTTAGTTGCATTTATAATTAGTATTATCATGTATGGGGAGCTTAAAAAAGGAATTAAATTTTCACTGCCACTGGCTGTTGCATCATTTTCAATATTTTATTTTATCTCTAATTTTGGTGGAAGTTTACTTATGGGGGGTTTATATGGATAATAAAGGTCAAACATCAGCAGAATTTATTTTACTGTTTGGTGGTATAATGGTTGTGGTTTTACTTGCAATTTACATGTATAAACATTATTTAAATGATTTAAGTGGCGTAATCGCATCAAAAGAAGTCGATGAATTCAATTATCAGTTAAATGATCTTGGAAGATATTTTAAATGAGGAATTGTTTAATGATGTTTGCCAAATATCCAAAGTGAAATGATTGAAAGTAAACAACACAGGGTGATTGCTGGAGGATAGGCAAGATAACCTATAATCATTCCAATTACCACTAAAACAATATTAATAACCAACACATAATCTTTTTCAAGTGACAATATAAGTGCAACATTTCCAGGATCCGAGTCTTTAAGTAATTTTGAAATGAGTTTTGTAAGAATTGAAGTTATAATAAAACAGAATCCATAAATGAACTGTGAAAAAAAGTTATAAAAATTTTCCGCAACAAAAGTAGTCATGTAAGGGAGTAATGAAAATACAAATAATGTAATCCCCATGGTCCAAATAACTTTTGAGTTAATTTTATAAACAACACTAAATAAATTATTGTTGAAATTCCAAAAATTAAAACAAACAATGAAACTGATAATATAAATTATGAACTCGTATCTTAAATTAAATAACGCCTCCCAACTGCCGTTTGAAGCCATTGGAATTTCTAAAACAATGATTGTTATGATAATTGCTAAAATAGCATCAACTAATGCTTCAAACCTTTCAGTTTCCATTTTCATGCCTCCTTAGAGCTTTTTCAATAACTATCCATAAAATCACCGATAAAAGACAAGAGATATAAATTCCCGGGGTATAAACAGTATATGTCAAAATAAAACCTATAATTAGAATGATCACCGGAAACTGATTGAATAAGTGGATAAAATTTTTTTCTTGGATTTCACTGTAAGGATTTGTTTTTGAAATAGTCCAAGTAGAAAGAGTATAAAAAATGTGGGTTACAATAAATAACAGTCCAAACATTGTCTCGGCAGGAATTGAATAAATATTATAAGCTAACCAAAGTGTAAAATAAGGAATTAGGGAAATAACAAAAGTTAATGCTCCATAAAGCCATAATGTTTTATTGTCAATATGGTCCACTAAGCGAAATATCTCATGATTGGAGTACCAAATGTTGTATAATACTAAAAAACTAATAAAATAAGCAACATAAATTTTTTGCAGTTCTAAAAGACCGCTCAAAGTTGGGGTTGTTGGTTGGGGGATTTTTAAAACTAAAACTGTAATAATAATTGCAATTATTGCATCAAAAAATGTTTCAAATCTACTAGTTTCCATACTGCAATATTTAAGTTTTAAACTATAAATTATTAACTAAGGTGATATGATGGACATGTTAATAGGTGGAAAACATATATCTAGTGAAGATGTACTTGAAGTTAAAAATCCATATGATGGTGATGTAATAGATACAATCCCAATTGCACACAGACAAACTGCAGATTTAGCAATCAGTTGTGCAAATATTGCTAAATATGAATTAATTGAAATGTCCGCTTTTAAAGTATCAAATAAATTATTCAATGTTGTTGAGAAGTTAAAAGATAAACGTGAAGATTTTGCTAAATTGTTAACTTTAGAAGTTGGAAAACCAATAAATGAATCCTTAAGTGAAATGGATAGGTCGATTGAAACCCTTAAACTTGCTGCTGAAGAAGCAAAAAGAATTTATGGGGAAAGCGTACCTTTGGATGCAGGATTAAATGGTAAAGGATTTTTTGCATTCACACAAAAGCTACCATTGGGAGTAGTTGCTGCAATAACTCCATTTAACTATCCACTAAACTTAACAATCCATAAAATTGCACCGGCTATTGCATGTAAAAATACTGTGATTGTAAAACCGCCAACAGAAGCACCATTGACAGTAATGAAATTCTGCGAATTATTAAATGAGGAATTTCCAGACGGTGTTGTAAACACAATCACAGGATTTGGTTCTGAAATTGGGGATTATTTAGTTTGCTCTGAAGGTGTTGATAAAATCTCATTTACTGGAAGTGTAACAACTGGAATAATGATTTCACAAAAAGCAGGAATGAAAAAATTAACTTTGGAATTAGGTGGAAATGATCCAATGATTGTCTTGAAAGATGGAAATATTGATAACGCTGTAAAAGGCATAATAAATGGAGCATTTTTAAATGCAGGTCAGGTATGTATGGGAGTTAAAAGAATAATTGTTGAAGAGGGCATTGCCGATGAGTTTTGTGAAAGATTAGTTAGTGCAACTGAAAAACTAGTCATGGGTGACCCATTAGATAAAACCACCACTCTTGGAACATTAATCAATGAAAATGCAGCTAGACAAGTTGAAGAAACAGTTAATAATGCTGTAAGTGAAGGGGCTAAAATATTGACTGGAGGTAAACGGGATGGAGCATTTTATCAGGCTACTATAATTGATAATGTTAAAACAGATATGGATTTGGTTGTAAATGAAACCTTTGGGCCTGTTGCACCAATAATTCGTGTTGGAGATATTGATGAAGCGATCAATGTTGCAAATGATACTGAATATGGTCTTCAAGCAGGAGTATTTACCTCAGATTATTCCTCAGCAATGAGATGCGCTCAGGAAATTGAAGCGGGAACAGTATTCATAAATAAACAATCCACATTCAGAACAGACAACATGCCATTTGGCGGATTTAAAAATAGTGGTGTTGGAAAAGAAGGAATAAAATATGCTGTAGAAGAAATGACTAAAACAAAATTAATAGGATTAAATTTAAGGTAATTTGATCCTTAATTCATTTTAAATAATTTTCAACAAGATTACGTGTTTCATTTAATGATTCCATTGGAATATTTTTCGGCATTTGTCCAAGTTCACCTTCAACTTCTTTTAAAATATTACCATTCATTCCAAGAAACATTCCTTCACTAACAATATCACTAAAGGCTTGTGGCGGCAACAAGGATACTCCTACTTTGTTATCATCTTTAACATTCATATCATTTGTTACAACAGTAATTGCTCTTTTTCCAAGATTTACATTACAAAGCATTAAGTCTTCATTTTTCGGATGTTGTGTAACACTCATAACTTCCCCAACTTTAATGTCAACTCCAAGAATAGGGTCATTAATAGATCCTAAGGATAGCCTATCTTTTAGGCCAATAATGGAATCTAAGAAAAATCTTACTTTTGCAATATTTTCTTGGGTTTTTTCACGATCTTCTTTAGGCGTATTTCTTAAGAATTTTTTATTCCAATCATCTCCTCCTAAATATTCGATAATCATTAAGGCTTTTTTATTTAAGGCAGCAACATCTGGTGAATTTACCAATTCATCCCCCTCAAGGTAAGAATAAGTTAATGATTGGAAATCACTATTCATTTGTTTTCCCATATCAATTGCTTGTTTTTTATTCCAACTTCCTCTAAAAGAGGCTGTTGGAATAAGGTTTAAATAATTTTCTCTTGCTTTGCTTGCTACTAAAATTCTATAATCTTTTGTTGTATCCCACATTTAAAGCCCTCTTTAATGTCTACTTTATATTTTTATTTTGTAATCTAATAAATTTTTTGCAAATTCTTTTTGGGTTATTTTTCTTTCTCTAATGAATCCATTATCTTTGATAATATATTTTTTCGACACAAAACAATCAAATATTTTAAAAAATTATGTGATGAACATATCAAAAGAATAGACCATTTTCGCTCCAATTAGATTAATTGGTGTTTAAAAACATTAATATCAGAAAAAAAGTTTTTAATGGAAACTTTGTCCAAGTGAAATCACACAAGTTTTTGAAAGAGCCAATACTATCTTCATAAGTAACTTTAAATATAATATACGCTAAATATTATTTAATTAAAGATTGACAATAAATAACAAATTCATTTTAAAAAATAAATATAATAAACACCAATCAAAATCAACAAATAAATAATATTATAATAATGACAAAATAAACCTAAAAAATCAAATTTCTAAATTGACAACATTGTAAAACATGCATCAAAATCGCTGAAAAGTTTAAAATAAAAAAAGAGTGAAAAATAAATATGAAAAAAAGCTTATTCGTGGGTTTGTTCTAACCTTACAAGCCTAGTTACATATCCTGCAATTTTATTTCTTAAATGTTTAGTACTTACAGTAGAGTATTCCTGTACTAATTTTTTGTTTTCATCAAAATCAGTAGTAAAAACACCATTGTGAGTTTCGATTAATTCTTTTGCTAAACGTTTAACAAATGAAGTTCTAATATTGCCCATTAACATTCCTCCCTTAAAATTTCTTTTGCTCATTTTTACTTAAAATAGTCAGCATATTTACTATTTGATCAATTATATCAACGTCAAGATTATTTTCCTTGGCCATCCTCTCGATTTTTTCATGAATTGCATCCTCTCTACTTTTATCGTAAATTGGCATTTCAAGATATTGTTTAGAAAGAGATATATCTTTTGCAAGAGAAGTTCTTTCGGAAATTAAATCAAATAACGCATTATCAATTTCATCAATGCGTTTTCGGGATTTCTCGAGAAGTAGCTCTGCCTCTTCTTTATTATTAAAAGATTTTATTTCATCATTACTTTTCAAAAAAAATCACCAAATTGATAATAATATGATTTATTGAAATCCTAGTATATAAACTATATGTTTACTATTTAAAGAAACGATTTAAATTTCAAAATGATTTGATTATTGAAAGCAATTTTGCCTGACAAACAACAGCGAAAGGACATTAATAAAAATTCCCTTAGACAATTGAATTAAATTTTAATAATGCAATCATCATATTATATGAGGTTTTAACCGTTTTTGCAGTTACAGTATTATGTGGAAGCAATACTTCGCAAATAACTGCAGGAATACCTTTTTTATTAACATTATCAGCCAGCGCTCCAGGATATTGTTGACCTGCATATTTATAAATTCTTTTGTTAACTTTAGCATACCTTGCAATGTATTTTGTCAGTTTATTGCATTTTTTCGCAGGAGCTTTAGATCCCATTACAATATCTTTTCCGGGACTCCCTCCAGGTTGGGTCGTGTGGAAATCACCATAAGCATCAGCGTTGCACTTGACAACAAGATTTACTATTTTATTAGAGATGGTTCCAGCTTTATTAGCTACACGATTATAATCAGTTCCGGTATGTCTTACTTTTTTAGAAATTGCTTTAATATTAACAAAAGGCATAATATAAACAGTTCCTTTAATTGGAGTTTTGCTCAAATACTCAATTAATTTCATTACACCCACTTGAGAGGATAATTCATTACCATGAACCCCCGCAGTGATGAATACGATTTTGCCTTTTCCCCCTTTAAATTTTAAAAGAAGATTTCCTTTTTTAGCAGCTTTAATAGCTTTTTTTATCCATTTATTATTAGGCATGTTCTTTTTAAGTAATTTGACTTTAGAAATATCTCCTTTATTGCCCCATTTAAAAATTTTCATGGTAATATTATTTGACACAGTATAAGTATTTTCACCAGATAAATTCCCAACATAATAGTTTATTGTGTATTTGCCTGCATCATAATTAAGTTCTAATGTAGCTATACCGTTAGAATCTGTTTTGGTATTATAAACATTACCTGCTACTTTAAATCTTACATTTTCCCCAATAATCACACTACCATTTTGATTAAATACTTTAAGAGAAAACTTCGCTTTATTTCCATATGTACTTTTAATGTTTTTAGCAGATACTTTAGATGGAATCTGAATAATTTCTTGACTCGAATCATCACCAGCATTATCTGTACTTAACGTGTTATTTTGATTTGAATCATCACTAATTGAAACTTCAATATTATCTTGTTCTACTTCTGATATTTCACATGCGCTATCTGAAGCAGAGATATTTTCAGTTGCTGAAACTGCAGAAATACTGATAAATACAGCTAAAAGCAACAATACAACACACATCTTTTTCATAAAAAACAACACCCCTCATTATCCACTTTAGTTTTAAATATATGTCCTTCATACTTCATCCAGGACTCCTGGACATTATCAATAGAATTATCATCAACAATAGCAACAAAAGATGAACCTGTTCCAGACAATCCTGATGCTAAAGCTCCAGATTCAAGAGCATCAACAGCAATTGAAGAATTAAAACCTAATGACGCGGAATAAATCAATCCATTTAAATTCAAAGCACTGAAAAATTCCCTTTTACATGCAAAATCATATGCAACTTCAACTAATGGAGCTAAAACTTTCATGCGTTCCACATTAGAATCGCCAGACTTTGAATAAAAATCAGGCATATAAATTAAAACAGAATAATCCTCCATTTTCTCTTTTAAAATGAATTTTCTGTTTTTATTGTCTGTGATGACAACTCCTCCAAAGTAAGATGCAGTTGCATCATCAAATGATCCGGTAATTGTAACACCGGCATCGATTGATGCATTTACAGCCATATTGACCACTTCCAAATCAGTTAATGGAGTTAAATTATACTCACAAGCAATAATATCAGATACTACTTTGACAGCAGCATTTGATGAAGCGCTACTGCTTGAAAGACCTGATGCTACAGGCAAACTGGATTTTGTTTTTAAGCTAATTCCAAAATCATTGAAATCAATATTATAATGATTGAAAACTTTATTTACACATAAATCCATCAATGTATTGTCTGCACCAACGTCATTTACACATGCAATCCCACTGGAAGTCGTTTTTGCCTCGCATTTTATATCAAGTCCAATTCCAAAAGCAGAACCAAAACCCGTTGCAATAGCATTAATTATTGTTGCAGAACCGGGAGATCTTACAGTTTTTTTCATTATTTAACCTCATCATAAGGAATATCAACTTCAGAGAAATTCAATGCCCTATTTCTAGCATTCCTCGATAAACTTAATCTTAAATTATCATCATTAACAATATTATCAATTGCTTTAGATATTGAATTGACATTATTTGGATTAACCAGTAAACCAACATCTTTTGTAATAATCTCTGAAATTCCACCAACATTACTTCCAATAACTGGTTTGCCACAAGCCAAAGCTTCAATTAACACCAAACCAAAACTTTCTGAAAAAGACGGTAATACTAAAACGTCACATCCCGGAATGATGTTTTCTACATCCCTTCTTGAACCGGCAAATATCACATCGGGAATATTTTCGTCTTCAACTTTTTTCTTAAGTTTTTTAAATAATGGGCCATCTCCAACAATTATCAAATAATAATCACTATCTGCAATTTTTTTAGCCTCAAGAAGCGAATCAACATTTTTTCTTTTAATTAAATTTCCAACAAAAAGAACAACAGGTTTATCCTCAAGATTATATTCCTTCTTAAAGGAATCATTTTCATTAGTTGAAAACTTAGTAATATCTACAGAATTCCATGAAAGTTTGGTCTTATTAGCTATCCCGACAATACCAGTTTCAATAATTTCATCTCTTAAAGCATTACTTACAGCAAAAATACCATCAGCATCATTTAATACATTTCTAATTCTAGAACGCATCAATGGATGAGATTTATATAATTCAAACATGTCAGAACCATGTGCTGTAACATAAGTTTTAATATTGTGTTTTTTTCCAACTTCAACTGCTGCTGCACCTGCAGGGAAGATATAATGGCCATGAATAATATCAATATCAACTTTTTCTAGAAGTTGTTCTAATGCTTTTTTAGCATTCTTTTTAAACATCAATCCTCTAACACCGGGAATATTAATGCCTTTTGTTCCAATAACATGTATTCCATCAATATCCTTAATGTCTTTGTGAGGATAAGTTATTACATAAACTTCATTTCCGCATTCTACTAATTTTTTAGATAAAGTATGTATATGCACTCCCACTCCACCAAAATGGGGTGGAAACTGGCCAACCATAACTATTTTCATGAAAATAATACTCCAAGTTTCAATGTATATTATTTAATGAAATTATTGTTTAAATAATTGCCTTCCATATCCACCAAGATAACATTTAAATCTAAATCAAAACGTTGATGGCATCTCTCAGAGATAGCATCAGCAATACTATTTGAAACTTCAACGGAAATATTCAGTTCATTTAAAATATCCATCATATCATCAGTTGTTTTTGAATCAAATAATCTTTGAAGGTCTTTTTGATTTGCACCACATAATGCAGCATGTGCAACCATTATTTCACGTCTTCCATCAGCAATAGCATGTTTGGTGTTGAATATTCCTCCTGCAACCTTAATTAATTTACCCATATGTCCAAAGAAAGTGAATTTGGTTATTCCACGTTTTTCAGCTTCTTCAAACATGAACCCCACATAATTACCCGTTTGAATAATTTGTTCTTTAGAAACCCCTAATTGTTTTAAAGCTAATTTTTCACCAATATTACCTGGAACAAATATTAAATTATCTAAATTCAATGCTATGGCAACATCCAATTGTGTTACAATGGAATTTTTATATGCATCACTTGACATTGATCTTGCAATGCCGGTAGTGCCTAAAACTGATATTCCACCAACGATGCCCAATTTTGGATTCATTGTTTTTTTAGCTATCTTTTTACCTTCAGGAATAGAAATAGTAACTTTTGCAATTTTTCCTTCAGGTATTTTGTCTGTTAAATTTTCTAAAATCATACGGCGAGGAACAGGATTTATAGCATACTCCCCTACAGGAATTTGAAGACCCGGTTTTGTGATTTTACCAACACCTTCACCACCAGTTATGACAACATTAACTTCCCCACCTGTTTTATCTAACAATTCAACAGTTGAAATTATTGCAAGGTCAACAGTAACATCAGGGTCATTATAAGGATTTTTATGAGCTATTGCCTGAGCTTTAGTGGATGAAAATTTTTTGCATTCATCGATTAGGATGTCCAAAGTTTTTTTTGGAGTTTCAACTTTAACACATGCAATATCTTGCGAATCCAAAATTGCATCCAAAGCTGCAAGAGAACAAGCCGTTGCTACAGTACCTGTTGTAACACCAGTATAATTTTCATTATTCATTTTAAAAATAAAAAAAAGAGAGAATCTATAATAAAGATTCAATATGAGTAGTTAATTCTTCAGCACTAGGTGCCCCAACAAATGATACTTCCCCATTAATCACAATTGTAGGAACGGCCATAATTTGATAATCAATTGCTCTTTGTCTGTTTTCTGGATTATTAGGATCATCGATTTTAACTGATTCAAAATCCATTACATCACCTAATTTATTTTTTGCTTGCTGAGCTGCGTCAATAGCTGCAGGACAGTGCGGACAGGTACTGGTTGAAAAAACTTCTACTTTAATTGTCATATATTATATCTCCGTTAAGTTAATTTGTAAATTAGTTTATAGTTTAGCATATATAACTGTTACCCAATATTATAGGAAAAATATTTCTAAAGAAAAGCATCCCAAAAAATAATCAAATACTCATAAATTAACAGATTAATTGAAAAATAACTATTTTTTAATAAATTATAAAACATTAAATATGCCAATATACAAATTTAGTTATGCCAAAATAGGTGAAGAATATGGATTTAGTAGAAAAACTTGAACCAATAATCATATTTTCAGCAGTAATAGCTGGATTGATATTTTCAAACATAGAAATTACATCCCAAAACACAGAACAACTGATAAATATATTCTTATGCTTAATGCTTTTCGGAGTATTTCTCGAAGTGCCAATAGTTGAGCTAAAAGACAGCTTTAAAAATTTTAAGTTCACATCAACAAGCTTAATAATTAATTTCATATGGACACCCCTTTTTGGATACTTTCTAGGTTCCCTATTTTTAAAAGGAAATGTTGATATCTTGATTGGGTTTTTCATGCTAATATTAACTCCATGTACTGATTGGTATCTAGTATTTACAAAAATGGCGAAAGGAAACTTAACACTAAGTTTATCAATACTGCCTATGAATTTGGTCTTGCAAATTATATTGCTGCCAATCTATTTAGTTATTTTCTTCTCAAGTGGAAATACAATGGGTTATGCCCAACTCGCATACTCACTTTTAATTGTTATTGTAATTCCATTAGTTGCAGCCCAACTTGTTAAATTTATCTTAAATGCCGATTTAAAAGAAAAGGCGGTTGATTCGTTTTCATCTTTACAGATTTGCTTCTTATCACTTGCGGTGTTTTGCATATTTGCAAGTCAGGGAGATTTGTTGTTTAGCAATTTAGACTCTGTCGTTAGCATATTTATTCCATTAATCCTATTTTTCACAGCAAATGCCATAATAGATTTATTAGTATCTGAAAAGATTAATTTTACATATTCCGAGTATGCCAGCCTGACAATGACAACATTGGCCCGCAATTCACCACTAGCTCTTGCAATAGCCATTAATTCCTTTCCCGGCCATGAGTTAATCTCAATAGCCCTTGTAATTGGACCATTAATAGAACTACCGATACTTTATATTGTTTCAAAATTCTGTTTATGGGTTAAAAATTCAGGACTATTCTTTAGTTGCAGATATTAACCAATATAACTTCTGAACAGTACAAATAAAACAGGAATATGGTAAATTATGGAAATTACAGCCAATAAGAATACCATGCTCAATCCAAAATTTCTATAAGCTTTTTTTGAAGATAAAGGTGCAAATATCTTAATTCCAGCAGGAGTGAATGAATCAAGAACCATATGTGAAAATACTCCTAAAAATATGCTTAAAACTATTTCAATATAAGAAATTTCAATTGTAGGCAGGATAAACAAACTAATAAAAAATAATGGAATGAAAATCATCAATAACTTCTTATTTAGGAATAAAAAACTTAAAAGAACTATTAAAATAGCCATTAAAAGATAATGATTATTTAAAATAGTTACAGCACTTACTAATTCATAAGCCCAAATTAAAATTAAGCTAACAGCTGAAGTTAAAGTTAAAACCCCAAAAATAGAGTGTGTAAAACTTCTATGTTCAGAAAAATAGAAAACCGCACCTAAAAATACAATGATTAATCCAATATAATAAGGCAATTTAAGGATATAAAGTGAAATAAACACGACCAATCCCAAAATAATTATCTTATACACATTATCCTTTTTGAATTTATGGTCAAAATCAGGAACAATTGCACCGATTAAAGCTAAAGCAATTGATAGAGGATTGTGAAAAAACATCAAAGCTAGTAATAATGCAAATACTGAGTGTCCCTTATATGAAGACAATTAAATCACCAATATAAAAATATGATTTATATATTATAAACAATTAATGAGAGAGCATTTGAGGAGTTCTCTTAAGTTTAAATTGAAAAATATCATGAATTTATCAATAACCAAACAAGATCAAACACCAAAATAACTTAAAAAACATTCCATTTGAGCAAATGACCTATCAACAGAACCCTCTCCAACACTGGCAAATGGAGATAATACCTCACCAGTAATAGCTGGAATTTCTTTTAAATTACAGACATCTTCAACTGCACCATTATATGATGAACCAGCATAATCAAATGAAATTATTTCAGAACCGATATTTTGTGAAATATAATTTGCTATCAAATAGCTTTCAGGAGATGGAGATTTTGATGAAAAGATTGATTCCATACCCGGATTTGCATTATAGGCAGTTGAATGAAAGTCCCCAACAAAGTTAATCCCCAAATTTTCAACATTTTGAAGAATCAAATTACTTAATGAGTTTTTAATGTGAGTAGAACGATTTAAATCCATTCCATTAAATGTTCTCTCATTATTCATGCTTGATTTTGGTGATGCGAATGGTATGAAATATATTGTACAATTTAAATCTTTATAAACCAGTTTATTTAATAATCGCATATTAGCTATTTGTGACGGCAGTTCATTTCCATGAATTCCGGATAAAATCAATACTTTGGTTCCCTTGTTTCCCAATTTAAACATAGGAGTTCCATAAACACATTTTTCAAGAACAAAATGAGTTAATTTGTTTAATTCTAAATTTTTCAAAAGATGATTATTTCTTGAAATATATCCTCCTGAAAAATCAGAAATATACTTCATTTCCAAATTACCAAATTGCTCAATTTTTCTAAAATGCATATATTAATTATACTGTGAAACTCTTATTTAATATTAAGGGATTAAATTGAAGAAATATATTAAAAACTTAATAAGACTCATAAATTATGAAAGAGATGCTGAAATTGACTTAATGACATATGAAATAAGTACCATGTCAGGTAAAAAAAGAGAAGAACTTGGAAGAGCCATTAATAAAGTTAAAGGAAAAAGTTTAGGTAATGAGTTAGGCTTAGAGATTGTCCAGTTTGGAAGGCCAGAGGCTATTGACACTGAAATATCAGTTGGAGATATGGTCTTAGTAAGCAGTGAAGATCCATTGCGAAGTGATTTAACCGGCACAGTTACTGAAAAAGGCACCAGATTCGTCAAAGTTGCTTTTGACAAACGTGTTCCAAGATGGGCAATTAAAAAGAAAGTTAGGCTTGATTTATATGCTAATGACATTACATTTAGAAGAATGGAAGATAATTTGAAACATTTAAGTCTGAAAGGTAAAAATGCTCTTGAATACATCTTAAAAGATAGAAATCCAAGGAAAAACAGACCTGCCCCATACATTTCATACATTGATGAAAATCTCAACTCCTCTCAAAAGTCGGCTATTGAAGATGCATTATCCTGTGAAAATTTTTTTTTGATTCATGGTCCTTTTGGAACGGGCAAAACCAGAACATTAGTTGAGCTAATATCCCAAGAAACACGTCAAAACCATAAGGTTTTAGCAACTGCTGAAAGTAATGCTGCTGTTGATAACATTTTAGAGAGATTGATGGAAAATAAAAAACTAAATCTTACAAGGCTTGGTCATCCTCAAAGAGTTTCAAAACACAATATTACACAAACTTTAGCATATAAAGTTGAAAATCATGAGCTAAATAAAAAAATTAAAAAAATTAATAAAAAAATCAATAATTTGATTGAAAAACGTAAAGTCCACACCAAACCAACACCGCAGTATCGTAGAGGATATGGAGATTATGATATTCTCCATATGGCATCAAAAGGAAAATGCGGTCGTGGAATTAGCTCTGGAAAGATGAAATCCATGGCCAAATGGATTGAAATTAACCAAGAAATCGACGAAGCCCATGACGAGATAAAGAGAATTGAAAATAAAATGATTAAAGACATCATTGAAACAAGTGATGTTATACTTGCCACTAACTCATCAGCAGCTCTTGAGTCAATTGAAAGAGTTAAATTTGACGTTGCAATTATTGATGAAGCATCCCAAGCTACGATTCCAAGTGTTTTAATCCCGATAGCTAAAGCCCATAGATTTATCCTTGCAGGAGACCACAAACAGCTGCCTCCAACAATCATTAGCGATAGAGCAGGAGCACTCTCAAAAACTTTATTTGAAGAGTTAATAATGATGTATCCTTTTAAATCCCAGTTATTAAATATCCAATACCGCATGAATAGTTTGCTTATGAAGTTTCCAAATGAGGAATTCTACAACAAGAGCCTCAAGAGCGATTCAAGTGTTGATGAGATAAATATTAATGACATTGTCGAATCTGATCAAAATGAAGAAGCATTGCTTTTTATTGATACCTCTGATGTTGATTTAGAAGGGGAAACCCATCTAAAAGATTCGAAATCCATTATCAATAACTTCGAAGCAGAAATTAGCTCAAAAATTGCTCAAGATTATTTGACAATAGGTGTAAATCAGGAAGACATTGGAATCATTAGCCCTTATGCCGACCAAGTAAAAATTATCCAGGATATGACCCCCGTTGAGGTTAAAACGGTAGATGGTTTTCAGGGAAGAGAAAAAGAAATCATTATCATCTCCACAGTTAGAAGTAATGAAAATGGAAATATTGGTTTTTTGAGAGATTTGAGAAGATTAAATGTTGCAATTACCCGTGCAAAAAGAAAATTAATCATAATTGGCAACAAGAATACTTTAAAAGTTGATCCAACTTATGAGAGATTGATTAATTTTTGCGAAAAGAATGACTTATTATTAAAAATTTAGGTAAACCTAAACTTTTATATATAATGAAGAATAATGTATAAACAAGAGATGAAAAGTATTTCGATACTTTAAACTCGAGACTCTTAATTGAGGTTTTGATTTTTCAAAGCCCATATAACTTTTCAACCTCAATTATAACCCTCAATTAAGAGTTCTCTTCTGTCAACTTTTTTTAAAAATTATAAATACTATTAAAAATATATTATGTTATATAAAACTTATTTTTATTATATGGTGATTAAATGACTGATAAAGTAGTTTTAGCATTCAGTGGTGGGTTAGACACCTCCGTGTGTGTTAAATTATTAGAAGAAGAATATGATGTAGAAGTTATTACTGCTTGTGTAGATGTAGGGCAAGGTGAAGAAGAAATGGAAAAAGCAAAAACTATGGCGTCAAAAATTGGTGGATTAAAACACTACAATATCGATGCTAAAGAAGAATTTGCAAACGAATACATCTCACGCGGAATTAAAGCAAATGCAGAATATGAAGGATATCCATTAAGTACTGCTCTTGCAAGACCACTGATTGCTCAAAAAATCATAGAAGTAGCTGAAAAAGAAGGAGCAACTGCAATTGCACATGGATGTACTGGAAAAGGAAACGATCAATTTAGATTTGAAGCAGTTATTCTTGCAATGTCTAACTTAGATATTATTGCACCAATCAGAGAAATGAATTTAACCAGAACGGAAGAAAAAGAATATGCTGAATCTAAAGGTATTGAACTAAGTTACGATAAAATTTACAGTATTGATGAAAACCTCTGGGGAAGAGCTATTGAAGGAGATGTATTAGAAGATCCTGCAAACGAACCTCCAGAAGATATTTATGAATGGACTGCATCCTGGGAAGATGCCAAAGCAGAACCCGAAAAAGTATCTATTGAATTCGAAGAAGGCATACCTGTTGCTATAAATGGTGAAATGATGCCATTAATAGACATTATCAGAAAAGCAAATGAAATTGCCGGTGAAAACGGTATCGGTAGAGTAGATACAATTGAAAACAGAATGATTGGTCTTAAAAGCAGGGAAATATACGAAACCCCCGGTGCAAAATTATTAATCGCAGCACACCAAGCATTAGAAGAATTAGTTTTAACTACTGACGAATTAAGATTTGCAGAATACATGTCAACACTTTATGCTGATTTAGTATACAGAGCTCTCTGGCAAGAACCTTTAAGAGAAGATTTAGACCAAGCAATTGATAAAATGCAAGAAAGAGTAAGTGGAGAAGTTGTAATGAAATTGTTTAAAGGTTCAATCCAACCAATCGTTAGAAAATCTCCTTTCAGCTTACACAGCATTGAACAAATTACCTTTGAAGACAAAGAAACTGACCAAAGAGAAGTCGAAGGCATGATTAAATACCACGGCCTTCAAGCTGCAAATCATCAAAAATTAAACAGATAGCTTTCAAGCTATCCCTTTACTTCTTTTTGTACGGCTTCTGTGAAATATTCATTGAAAAAGCCACGATTATATTCAAATAACTCTTTAAAACTAGAATCAATTATATACATTACACACCAATCATCCTCATCACGTATTCCACGACCATAAGCTTGCATTAAAGCCATTACGGTTTGATAGTAAAACCATTTAGGATCAATTTCTCTTCTATACTTTACTTGTTCATTTAATTGAGGATAAGGAATTTTATATATTATCTGGAATCTGCACAAATCACCTTTAAAATCAACACCATCTTTAATGGAAGCTCCAATCAAAACACTATTGCCTTTAGATAAACTAAATTTCTTTAATACAGCGTTTCTGTTTTCACCCCCAACAAAAACTAACGGATAATCTTTTAATTGATTTATAATCCAATATGCCTGTTCATTACTTGAAGTGTGAATAACACCTTTTTCGTTTTCATGTTTATCAAGCAATTCCTTGACTTTATCAATAGCTCGTTTATTCTTCCATTTAGGACCCCTACGTCCATTACCACTCATTCTTCCAACGAAATCTATATAAATTGGTCTTTTTGCCACATCAAATGGACTTTTTTCATAAATATAATGAGTTTCATCAGGATCAATATTATTCCACTTACAGAACTTGTCTTTGCTTCCCAATGTACCTGTTAAAAATATACGGATGTTGCCTAAGCTTAATAGGTTTTGAGTGTCATCTACAACAGAAAATGGTTTGAATTCAGCTGAAATATCCATTTTATTATCCAATATAATATCTTTATCAGGCAAATCAATAATTAGATCCTTACTAGATAGTCCCAAACTAATTTCAACAAATGTTTTAAGGTCTTGTTCCAGATTTTGCTTTTCAACATAATCAAAATCAGAATACTTTGAAGGATTGCTTTCAAACTCATCTAATGAAACTTGAACAGACTTGTTAGCATCTCCCTCAATTTTTTTAATTCTCTTTTTGCATTCCCTTATTAAATCATTGCAAATTCCAATCCAATACTCTGGATTTCTTTTTAAATCATAGATTGATTTTGTAAAATGCATTACTGGTTCAAAAATATCAATACCAAATTTTGTGGATATATATTCACGGTTTAGCTCAGATGAAGACAGCATTAACATTTTACGTTCCAAATTATGTGCTTCGTCTAAAATTAGCAATTCACGAGAATCCAAAATAGGATTTACAACACCCCCATAATATAAAAAATCATAATTAGTAATGACATTTTTAGCTTTCTGGGCCTCTTTAAATGCTATTCTAAACTCACAATCACAGCATCTTCTTAAATTGTATTCCGCCTTAATACAAAAGTCACAGCTACCTTTATAATTACATTTATAATTTCCACGACCTTTAATTTCGACCAATATCTCTTCAAAATCATCCAAATATTGTTCTTGAAGTTGTTTAGTCATTGTTAAAATATATGAATCATCATACATATTGGCTAAGGTTGTAGCTATTGCAGATTTACCAATGCCTGTTCCCGCTTCGAGAATGATATTTTTAAATCCTTTTTTTATTGCAACGTTAATTTCATTGATGAGTCTGACCTGACTATTTCGGGGACTGTACTTCGGCAGTGACCAATGAAGCATCCATTCTAGAGTTGAATTATTACTATCCATAAAATTCCCAATCATTACCAACAAGTTGTTAATAATCATTCTATAAAATATAATACTTAAATGTTTATTCATCAACTGATGAAAAATTAATTATTTATTAACAATATAAATAAAAACATGTCTAAAATTAACCAATTACAAGAAATTATCAATAATTCAGACAATATTGTGTTTTTTGGAGGCGCCAGTGTTTCAACAGAAAGTGGAATACCTGATTTTAGGTCTGAAAGCGGAATTTATAAAAGTTTAGAAAAATATGGAGACCTTCCGGAAAATATAATCTCCCATAGCTACTATCTAGACCATACCGAGGAATTTTTCGAATATTATAAAGACACACTTGTTTTTAAGAATGCCCATCCCAATCCGGCTCATTTAAAATTAGCAGAGATGGAAAAGGCAGGCAGTGAGGAAGTTTTAGAGCTTCATGGAAGTGTTCATAGGAACTACTGTCAAATTTGCAACAGACAATATGGATTAGATCATGTTTTAGAAAGTGAAAGGATACCAAGGTGTGAATGCGGAGGTATTGTTAAGCCTGATGTTGTTTTATATGGAGAACCTTTAAAAAATGCTGTTTTAAATTTTTCAGTTGACCTAATATCTCAAGCCGATACTTTAATTATTGGCGGCACTTCTCTTGTTGTTTATCCTGCCGCCGGATTAATAAATTACTTCAACGGTGAAAATTTGGTTTTAATTAACAAAAGCAAAACACCTTATGACAACATTGCCAGTTTAGTCATTAACGATGCCATTGGTGATGTTTTCTCCCAAATCAAAATCTAAAGATTCAGGAACTAATTCTATTCCTTCTAGTTGATTATTGCATCTGTAGACTAGTATTTCAACACCGGCATCGTATGCATCATTTAAAGTTTGTGAAAATTTAGGATCATTTTCCCAGTTGGGTCTGAAGAACTTTCCAATCGGATGCTGTATTAAGAAAAACACGCAACATCTATTTCCCTCTTTTTTAAGTTTTATCAATTCTTTTAGATGTTTCGCACCGCGTTCGGTTGGTGCATCAGGAAATCTTGCTTCACCATCAACGATTAATGTAACTCCCTTTACTTCAACATAACATTCCTCATCTTCACGGGACAAGTATATATCTATTCTGGAGTTATCGGCTGTTTTTTCTCTTACATGGTAATCATAACCCTCAAGCTCTTTTATTTTACCATTTATGATTGCATCATATACAATACTGTTAGCTTGTTGAGAGTAAAGTGATACTAACACTCCCTTGTTTTCAACAAAATGCAGTGAAAATTTAGTTTTTCGATTTGGATTGTCTGATGGTTTAAGCCAAACGACTGCATCCTCAACCAATAACTCTTTACATCTTCCAGTATTTGGTACGTGAGCTATCTCTTTATTACCATCAACTTCTACTTCAGCAATAAAGCGATTAGGTCTTGCTTTAAAAATTCCCCTAACATAATCCATCTTTAATCACATTACCAATGTATGATACCAAATCAGTTGCTGAAAAGCCGTTTCCTTTATCATCATACGCCCTATCACCTGAAACACCATTTATGAAAACTCCTAAAGCAGCAGAGTCAAATGAATTTAGGCCTTGTGCAAGCAAACTGGCACATATTCCAGCTAATGCATCCCCAGTTCCACCAACAGTCATTCCGGCATTGCCAGATTTATTAATTCTAAAACGAGTGCCTGACAATATTAAATCATATTTGCCTTTAACTAGAACAGTCCCTTTAATTTGACCAGTGATTTTTTGAAATTCAGATATGTTTTCATCGACCTTTTTAAAGTCATATGAGTTAATGTCCAACTTTAAATCATCACTAACATTGAAAAATGATTTAAACTCAAAGATATGAGGAGTCAATATAATATCTTCACGATTTTTGAGTAATGATAAATTAACTTGTTTTAAGCTATCTGCATCCAATATAATTGGTTTTTTAATTTTTGTAGCTAAAACATTGAATAAATTTGAAGTTTCATCATCAATTCCAGCGCCAGGACCCATTAAAACAGCATCAACATCACCAACAATTGACAATATCTCATCAGCATGACTTAATGATAGTTTATCCCCCTCAAGTGATTTTACAATTAAATCAGGAGAGGTTGCCTTGATAGCTTCAGCTGATTTTTCAGGTGTTGCAACATAGACCAAATCAGCACCGGCGCCAATAGCTGCCATACCTGCAATCGCAGGCGCACCAGAGTAATCATTACTTCCACCAATGATTAACAAACGTCCATTGTTTCCTTTATGAGATGATGAATCTCTATTTTTAAGTCTTAAAAAATCCCCATAACTTACAAAGTATTCGGCTTCAAACGGCATTCCAATATCGGCAGTTACAAGACCTCCAACACATTTTTCATCAGCATACCTTACACCATCCTTGATTTTATGAAAACTAATTGTATAATCAGGAATCACGGCCAAATCACTTACCTCACCGTTTAATGGATCCATTCCAGAAGGCACGTCAACACTAATTTTAATTCCATTTGACTTATTAATAACTTCAATGGCTCTTTTAATATTAGTCTGAAGTTTCCCTTTAATTCCAGTTCCTAAAAGTCCATCAACAATAATATATTCCCCTTTAGAGTTTTTATTAACCTCAGTATTATCAATATCTTCAAGAGTTTTTAAATTATAAATTGTTAAGTGTGATAGACGAGGATGCATGTTTTGCAAAATATCAAAGTTTATTTTAGCTTCAGCTGAACGTATATTATCCTTTAGCATGTAAATATCTACATCATAACCTCTGTTCAACAAATATCTTGCAGCTACAAAACCATCTCCACCATTTCCACCAGAGCCTGTAAAAATTACTATTTTAACAGGTTTTGAAAATGTATAAACTGCAATTTTGCCTATTTCTTCAGCTAAAGACTTTCCAGCCGATTCCATCAAACATAATCGAGACAATCCCAAATATTCGCAATTAAAATCTGTAACCATCATATCAATAGGACGCATAATATCCCACACTTTTAATATCTACAACAATACTTGTATTGTATTTACTATTAATTAAATTTTTTCAAATCCAAAACTTTACGAAAATTGATTAAATTCCTAGCAATAGCTTTATCACTAAATTTATATGAAAAATATAATAAACAAACATTGTTTAAATTGTTCACAAAACGGACAAACTTATTCCTATTAGTTACTCCCATAAGATGACATAATTTTTCACATACTCCCATTAGCTCACTACACAAGACAATACGTACAGAAAAAAAATAAAGGTTGCTATTGTCTCATTATTATAAAAAGAACAATGCATTAATAGTTGATTAAACCAGTATCTTGATTTATCCCTAGATTTTGTAGGTATGATTTGAAAAGATTGTTTTTTAATTTATATTTGCCTCTTGCTGGTTTGATTATCATGTTTTTCTTAATTAAATTTTTTAATAATGCTGAGGGTTCTGAGTTTAAATTAGCATTATATTTTATATAAGAATAGGATAAAACTGTTTCATCACTTTCAGCCATCAAGCATAGTATTTTTCTTTCTTCCATAGTGGATTTGCTAAATAATACTTTAAATTCTCGTTGAGCTAAAATATTTAAGGAATGTATAGATGCCTTTTTAAATTCAGCCATTGTTACTTTATTCCCCTCATTGATTTCGTCAAAACAGTTGTAAGCTAAAATTTGCATATAATATGGAATTCCATTAGATAATTCGTATATTTCTTTTAAAACATCTTCTTCAAAGCTTACATTTTGTTTTTTAATTGGAATATTGATTGCTTCACATACTTCGTCGTATGATAATGGTCCTATTAGATAAGGTTCGAATATTCGTACTGCAGAGTCGAGTTTATCTTGTATTCTGTAGAAAATATCCTCTGAACCTGTAGCTACAAACATTATATTTTTTCCTTTTAAATTTAATTCTACAAGAGCATTTTGTAAAATGCTTAGTATCTTCATTGTTTCTTCATTGCTCATTATCCTTTGAAGATCATCGAACAATAAGATTAAAACCGGATTGTCAGAGTCTAACTCATCATAAATTACATTTAATATTTTTTCAAATGCAATGGCTGGGCTGGTTTTAGGTATTTCACGTGATAGAGATATGCCTCCAATTAAGGGTATATTGATACCTAATAAATTTATTTTCTCCCAGAAATGACTGATATTGATATCTAAAGTGTCGGAACATTTTTCTATTATTAATGTATAGATATCTTCAAAATTTCCTTCTATTAATGGAATTCTAACTGAGTATACATCATCAAAATTAGTTAATTCTTCTTGAAACTTTAATAATAATGATGTTTTTCCAATCCCTTTTGAGCCATATAATATTAAATGACCAGGAACCCCCTGTTTGGTTGATTGATATATTTTTTTAAGTTCATTTAGTTCTTCTTCACGACCAGTGAAATAAGATGGAAGAATTCCTGTTCGTTTTCTAAAAGGATTATGTTTCATGGTTATAACCTCTATTAATAATTTTCATGATAAACATAAAAAAAATTTATGATACTTATGTTTCTTATGTTTTTTAGAATATTTAAAAATTTTCATTAGAAAACATGAATTTCATAACTAACATAAAAGAAATTTATGATACTTATGTTTCTTATGTTTTCAGACTCTTTCAAAAACTTTGTTGATTTGAACTATCCATTGCCAAAACACATTATAGTTTAAAATATAGTAGAGTATATAAGTATAATTATCTTAAGTTTTAGGAAAAATCATATGCGAAAAATAACATTTAAAATTTTAACAAAACTTCCAACAAAATACATTAGTAATGGATTAATAATAATTATGGCCATTTTTATTTATGGTATCCTAGGTTCTTATTTTATAATGGACTTAAACCTTATTGATTCAATTTATTATGCGACCATTACAATGGCAACTGTTGGATATGGGGATTATCTTCCTCAAACAGGAATCGAAAAATTATTTGCAACATCCCTAGCCCTTGCAGGAGTTGCTTTACTTGCATATGTATTTAATATGATGTTAACAAATTTCCAGGAAAAAATGACCAAGTATTCAAAGGGAGCGAGAAAATTGAAAGCTATTGAAAATATGGAAGATTATTATATTATTTGTGGTTTAGGAAGAGTTGGAAAAGTGGTTTTTGATGAGTTAACCGATAGAAATCAGAATGTAATTGTTATTGAAAAAGACAAGGAAAAATGTGAAAACATTGAAGAAAAGAAAAACATTGTAATCCTAAATGGCGATGCCATAGAAAATGATTTAATTGCAAAGCTGGCAGGAACTAAATGTAGAAGCGTTATAGTCTGTACTGGAGATGATGTAACTAATTTATTTATAGTATTGACCATTAGAGAAACAAATCCTGATGCATGGATTGTATCAAGAGCCAGTAAACTTGAAAATATTAAAAGACTTAAAAAAGCTGGAGCAAATAAAATTGTATCCCCTGAAGTGATTGGAGGGGAAGGCCTTTATTATGAATCTGCAAGTCCTCATCTTTTAAGAGTGACTGTAAGACATAACTCCGATGAAATTTATGAGGAATTTAAAATAATAACTAAACATGGATGTACATTAGAAAATATTGAGTATCACTTACCGGGGATTGAAACAACACTTACCCGCCAAATTAAAACAATGAACATAGCAGATGGTCAGAGATTTGTAAATCGCCTAAGCATTCATGATGATCAAAAACAAGCATTAGATAACCTATACCGAAGTGCAAATAATATCCACTCCCATTTAATTTCAGGACCTAATAATACTACTTTTGATAAATTGCTTGAAGATTTAAGAAAACAAGAAGAGATTATTGGTGTTAATTTATCTAATGAAGAGATAGCTAAGCTAACTCAAAAAGAAATACTCAATAAATAAAAAAAAATGAAGAGAATTAAATTCTTTAGAACAATTCGTGTAAATGCATAATAGCAGAACCTAATTTACCATCGAAGTTACCTGCTGAAATTTCAAGTACACCTTCAACAGCACAAGCAGCTTCAATTCCTGCTTTCATAGCTGCTTTTACAGATTCCTCATCAACACCATCGATAACTATTTCAAATACTCCGTTAGCATCTTCTCTAATGTCTGAATCAACTTTGTCTTTTAAAGTTACACACATTTTTTCGTTAGTGGATGCATTTAAGAATTTTGAGTATTTGTTGGATCCTACTTTAGAACCAGAAGCGACCATACCTCCAGGGAATGGAGTAATTACGCCTTCAACTTTAGAAATAGCTTCAACTGCTGCTTGAGCTGCGGCTACACCAATCATTTGTTCGGTCGCTAAGATAAAGAAGTTTCCTCCAGCCACACCATTTTTGTATCCGAAGTCAGATTCTACTAAGAAGTCGCCGGACATGATTGGAATGGAGAACACTTTTCTTCCATCAATTTCTAATTCTTCTTCAAAACCGTCCCCGAAGAATTTTAATTTTGCACCGGTGTTTAAAGTATCTTCAGATTCTAAACAGTTGAATGCTGCTGCGGTTGGAGCGGTTAAAATACACATTCCTATTCTTTCCATTAATTCATGATCTAGTGCTTTTTTACCACCTTGACAAATCATTATAACATAACCAGGTCTTCCATCGGGAGTGTTTTCTGCCGGTACAAAGCAGTCAATACCTGCTTCAGCAGGACATCCAATAACAGAAGTTCCGTAACCGGTAGCTTCAGTTGCTGCAATTTTTGCTAATTCTTCAGTTTCTGCAGTAACTAAAATTCTAGTTACTTTGATTCCGAAACCTTCTGCATAAGTATCTTTAATTTCTACGCCATTTATTTCCATATTTTCACCAAATTTTTTTAAAAAATTAAATATTTTGTGATAATAAAGTTTATGAATATATATAAAAATAAAGTTTTCTATTTAATAATCATCATGGAAAAACATTATATGATTAAAAAAGCATTTAACACCAATGAACTCATTTAAATATGGAATTTTACTTAAAATGTAAATTACAATCCAAGAATAATGCCTCCAACTAAGAACAATAAAATATATTCCATATAAAAATTTTAAATGTTTCCGCGTATAAATAAAAACCTGATACTTCTAAATTACAGAAGTTGTAAAATCAGGCAATTAAACATGATCATAATCAAACAATATTTAGACAATAATCGCCTATTCCTCAGATGATTCGTCGCCATCGGATTCTTCGATTTCACCAGAAGATGATGAAAAGGATATCTTATTTAAAATAGCTGATCCATAATATGGCAATATTATCAAACCGATTATGGTGGTCATCCAGAATGAGATTAACCTTTCAATTACAGTTGCGGCTGCACTAACTGAAGATGGAATTCCTGTTGCGGAGTAAAATAGAATCATGACCCCATCAATAGCCCCAACACCTCCAGGAAGCAACGGAATCATACCGACAAGTGAAGCTACAATAAATACTTCACCAATAATGACAAAATTAACATTTGCGCCAAATGCTAAAAATACCAGATAAACTCTTAAAATTTCAAAAATCCAAATTAAAAAAGATAATGGAATAGTGTACAACAAACCCCTTTTATTTGAAATCAATAATTTCATAGTGTCTTGGAAACCGGAAATAATTCCATGTATTTTTTCTTCAAATTCCTCTGAGTTCTTCTTGTAAAAACGTCTGACAAGACCAATAATCCATCCATCCACCCTTTTTCCAAAATTAGGATTAATGCACATGTAAATAATACCAATTAAAACTGCAATAATCGCGATGACTGCAAGAACCATTACAACAAGCATCCATGTGTCAAAATTAAAGTATAATGTCATTGCAGAAATTGTAATGGCTGCAAGAACAACGAATGGAAATGTATCTAATGCCCTATCAGCAACAACAGTTGCAAAAGCTTCTTCCATTAAACAATTTTTCTCCTTATACAATAGATAAGCTCTTACAGGCTCTCCACCTCCACGTCCTGAAGGAGTAATGTTATTGACCGCAAGACCTACCATTACCATTGGAAGCAGTTTTCTTATACTTACATACATATCAGCAAGATTGTTGAGTATCTGCCAACGCAAGGTGTATAAAAAATAAGTAACAACTTGAACACCAACTGCTAAAAGTATAATATATAAATTAGCTGTTTTCAATGCCATAATAACCTTATCGATTCCTACAAACCATAACATTATGACTAAAATAAGAATACTGAATCCAAATAATAATATTGTTTTACGGTCCATGATAATACCAACTTAATATTTTAATATTGAACTTTTGATACTTATAAATTTATATAGAATTTTAATCAATATTTACACAATGAGATATATTAACAAAACTGACTTATATATAGTTATAAGAAATTCAGGTATGATAATGGTTGGAATTGGATTAATGTGTTTAGTTCCAATAATTGTAGACTTAATATATTTCGAATTTAATTTTTTAGGATTTATAATCCCCAGTTTAATTTCAATAGGTTTAGGACTATTTTTTACAAAATACTTTGAAGAATACTCATCAAATAAAATGCGCCTAAAACATGGGATGATAATTTCAGCACTTGCATGGCTATGGGCCAGTGTAATCGGTGGAGCAATCATGCTACTTGTAAGTGATTTGAGCTTCATCAACGGAGTTTTTGAAAGCATGTCCGCTTTAACTGGAAGTGGAGTTACCATGTATCAAAATGTTGAAGTCCTGCCCCATAGTATCTTATTTTTCAGATCAATTGAACAATGGGTTGGAGGATTAGGAATTATTGTTATGACTGTAGCAATCTTAACAAGACCTGGAACCGCATCATCAAAATTGTACCAATCCGAAGCTCGTGAAGAACGTCTGAAACCTAGTATTAAAGCTACTCTTATGCAAACTATTAAAATTTATTTAATTTATACCGTGCTGGGAATTTGCTTATATTTACTTGCAGGAATGTCTGTTTTTGATTCAATTTGCAATACATTTACAATTATTTCCACCGGAGGCATGAGTATTAAAAATGCGAATATGGGGTTTTACCACAATGATGTGATTTACTTAATTTCTATTGTTTTAATGATTTTAGGAGCTACAAGCTTTTTAGTCCATTATAAAGTTATTAAAACAAGAGGAAAATCCTTGATTCAGGATTTGCAATTTAAAGTGATGATTTCTTTAATAGCTATTGTTGCCGTTATACTTTATTTTGTCTCAGATATTGTTCCAATAGACTTACTTTTTACAATAGTATCTGCTGCAACAACAACCGGAGCCAGCGTCAATAGTTTTGACGTGATGATAGGATGGCCACCATTCGTATTAATCTGTATAATGGCATTGATGTTAATTGGAGGATCAAGTGGTTCCACAGTTGGTGCAATTAAACTTTCAAGAGTCATTGTATTCTTTAAAGGGATTTATAAACATATTCGTGAAATTTTATCACCCGAAGGTAGGGTTGTTCCAATAAAAATTTCAAAAACAAAAGTAAATGAAAAAACCGTAAGTGACAGCGGAAACTTCATTACCCTTTATATGATTTTTATTCTGGTTAGCTGGGCATTATTCTGTTTATATGGTCACGATCCATTTAATAGTTTATTTGACACCATTTCAATTCAAGGAAACAATGGTGTGATCCTTGGAGAGATAAATTTCTCTCTTGAAGACCCTTTAAAACTCGCGTGCATATTTAACATGTGGAGTGGAAGATTGGAAATATATCCCGTATTAATTACACTAAGAGCATTTTTCGAAGTATTTAAAAGATAGGTTTATATTATCTTAAAATAAATATTGATTATTAATTATTTTGATGAGGTAATATAATGTATGCTATTATAATGGGAGGAGGTCGTGTAGGACTTGGCCTTGCAAATTTACTAATTGATAATGGTGCAGACATCACATTAATTGAAAGTGATGAATCATTATGTAATGATGTTGCATCAGAACTCGATGCATTAGTTATATGTGGGAATGGAACTAGTTCCAAATTGCTTGAAGAAACAAATATTGAAGATGCTGACTTTTTTATTGCAACAACTGGAAACGATGAAGCAAACTTACTTTCATGCATTCTGGTTAGAAAATATAATGTTGAAACAATTATCGCCCGTGTAAGTAACCCCGAACACGAAGAAGCGTTTAAAGAAGTTGGAATTGATAGAGTAATAAGTCCGGAAATGAGTGCTGCAAAAGACTTAGCACAATATGTTACTAATCCAAGAGTATCTACATTAACCACAATCGGTGAAGGTGATGCAGAAATTATTGAAATGACAATAACTAATGATAAAGTTATTGGAAAACGTTTTAAAGAAGTATCCCCTACAAAAGACTACATCATTATTGCTACATATCAAAACGGTGAACTTGTAATACCTCAACCAGACAATACAATAGCTCGCGGAGAAAAAGTTTCTATCCTTGTTAAAAGAGGAACCTTAAAAAAGGTTTCTAAAAAATTAGAGCAATGAATAAGACATTTTAATATGTTCTTTTCCATTTTGCTCAACAATTGGTCCATGACCTGGGTAGATGTTTTTAACATCTAATTCCAATAATCTTTCAATACTGTTTTTCATATCAGAATAGCTTCCACCAATATCCATTCGACCAACACCCCCACCGGCAAATATAGTGTCTCCACTAATTAAGTTTTCGCCATCCCAAAGGCAAATTCCACCACTAGTATGTCCCGGTGTGTGAATAACTTCAAAATCTTCTATTTTATCGCCATCAACAAGCTCAATATCCACTCTAGAGTTATCCCCTTCAAAATCAAAAGCAGAAAGTGAAGTGCCTAATGAATCTTTATTTTTCATGGAAATTGCATCTAATTCATGAACCGCAATCTTTGCATTAGGAAATAAATAGTTTCCACCAATGTGATCAAAATGACAGTGAGTGTTTACAATTAATTCGACATTTTCCGGTTTGACGCCATTTTCTTTGAGTTTTGAGAATAAATAATCCTTGTTATGTCCAGCACCAGTATCAACAAGAATGCTATCATTAATTAAATAACAATTTGAATCATAATTAAATCCCATTATAAAAACAATATTTGACATGAAAGATAGTATAATTTAAAAAGTAATTAAAAGTTTTGAAAAAACTTTGTATAAAAATGGGGTCATAGGGATTTGAACCCCAATCCGGGGATGTCTCTTGCCTCAGTACTCCAATTGTTCATCACAACAGGTACTGTTCAGTTACGCGTATATTTTCTTCAAAGACAACTGGAGTCCCCGATGCTGCCAGGTTACACCATAACCCCACATAACATACAGTAGTAAATCTGATTTTAATAATATATAAATATTTGCAATTATTCAAATTTCATTTGCTTATCAATACCGGTTATTTCATCAATTTCAAAACCTTTTTCAAGTGCATAATCCTTTTCAACACGATAGTTTCCATTTCTAGTTCTAGGAGTATTTTCAGGTTCTAAAAATATCCATTTAGTGTATTTAAACCTCACCCCAATATAAGGTTTGGCACCGAATATTTTTGAAAACTCACAAAGGGAAGTAATTTGTTCTTCTTCAATATAAATTCTTTCTTTAGTAGTTGTTTTAACTTCAATTGCTAAATAAATTTTACCATTTCCCGCTAAAACATCAGGTAAAGGTCTTTTAGTAGCACCTCCAGAAGCGGGAGCACGCATAGCAGCAAACTTCCTATTCCACAACTTATGTACCAAATCCCTTTCTTCAGCAGATCCTTTTTTTGCCATAAATAACACTCGATTAAATAATTTGATTTTAACATTATATAAATAAAATGAGAGAGCATTTGCTAAGTATTCTAAAATTTGAAAAAATAGTTTTTATAAATGGGGCCGGAGCCGAGATTCGAACCCGAGTCCCAGGATCCACAGTCCTGGAGGATGACCACCTACCCTACCCCGGCATTTATTAAATTAAATAAAAAAAATTGTTAAAGTGCGGGAGCAGGGATTTGAACCCTGGTAGACCTGCGTCAACAGGTCCTAAGCCTGTCCCCTTTGGCCTCTCGGGCACCCCCGCTTTAAAAGAAAGGATACATAGAAACCATTAAAAATCTTAACAAAATTTTTTAGAATGCTCCGGCCGGGATTCGAACCCGAGTCTTCGGCTCGAAAGGCCGAAATGATTGGCCGGACTACACCACCGGAGCACATATAATAAATAAAGTTTTAAGATACCATGGGCCCAATGGGGTTCGAACCCATGACCTTCCGGTTATGAGCCGGACGCTCTACCTGGCTAAGCTATGGGCCCAAAAACGCCATCGACAGGGCTCGAACCTGTGACCAATCGGTTAACAGCCGAACGCTCTACCTACTGAGCTACGATGGCATGAAACACCCAACTAACTTAACCAAATAAAACCCATGATTAAAAATCAAAGACTTTAAACAGTAATAATAGTTATACATTACATTGTATATAAATGTTTTGATTTTTCTAAAACTTTTATGGAAAAAATCGTCAACATACATAAATTAGTCATCGCAGTATATAAACTTTAAGGAGCATATATAATAACATGGATTTTAACATATTTGACCTAATTAAAAAAGCCAATGAAATTACTTTAAAGAAACATGGCGATTTAATAACTCTGGAAAGAGCAGTATTCTTATCTTGGTGGTGTGATAAAGGAGATTGTGCCTTTTGTTATATGTCCACACAAAAAGAAAAAATAAAAGATCCAAAGAAAGCTAGAAGAAATATTAATAATATATATGCTGAAGCTGAAATGTGCAGACGCCTTGATTGGAATATAGAATTCCTATCTGGAGGATATGAATCCTTTACAACTCAAGAAATTAAAGAAATCGCCACAAATATAAAGAATATCACTGGAGATGGAGTTTGGTTAAATACTGGAATTACTGATGAATTAAATCAGTACAGTTCAGAAATTAAAGGCATAACCGGTGCAGTTGAGGTAGCTAATCCCAAAATACACGAAAAAGTTTGTCCCTCTAAAAAATTAGATGATATTAGTAATATGTTAGATATTGCAGGAGATTTAGGATTTAAAAAGGCAATTACAATAATTTTAGGTCTTGGAGAAACTCTTGATGATGTTTCATATATAATAGATTATATTAGATATCATAAAATTGATAGAGTAATCTTTTATTCGCTTAATCCTCACAAAGACACCATTTATTCAAATTCCTCACAACCCCCTTCACTTTATTATGCTCAAGTTGTAGCACAAGTAAGGTTAGCCTTCCCAGATATTGAAATAATCTGCGGAACATGGATTGATAATCTAGCAAATATCGGAATATTGATTCTGAGTGGAGCAAATGGAATAACAAAATTCCCCTTGTTTAAAATGTTTGGAACAAAATATGGTAAAAGAGTTGAAGAAGAAGTTAAATGCGCTGGAAGACAATTAAAAGGAACATTCACTGATAAAACCCAATTGGGATCTAAAGAAAGTGAAGTTTCCCCCGAATTGGATAAATTCATTAAACAATATGTTAAAGAATCTTTAAAAAATAAATATTAATTACAACATTAAAATAATTAAAAAACAAGGTGTAAAATGAGATTAAATATAGGCATTATTGGAGCCGGTTCACTAGGTACAGCAATTTCACAAACAATAAGTGAAAATGTAGATCAAATATTATTACATGCGAGAAATCAAGATTTGTGTGATGATATTAATACTACTGGATACAATACACAGTATTATCCTAATCAAAAATTAAATGAAAATATTACAGCAACAACTGATTTGAATGATTTAAAACAATGCGAAATTATATTTTTAGCAATCCCCTCTTCTGCTTTTAGGGAAACTTTAAAAAACTTAAAAGAAGTAATTTCTAATGATGTAATTCTTGTTACCACAGCAAAAGGGATTGAATATCCTTCTCTTAAAACAATGGGCGATTTAATATCTGAATATTTTGATGAAAATTATGTTGCATTATCCGGACCCAATTTTGCATCAGAAATAATGATAAAGCAGCCAACAGTGACAAATATTTCATCAAGAAAACGTGAAAACTCCCTAAAAGTTAAAGAGGTATTGTCAACTAAACAATTTAAAGTTAAAATAATTGATGACATTAAAGGAATTGAACTTTGTGGTGTTTTGAAAAATATAAATGCAATAGCTAACGGAATTTGTGAAGGAATGAACATCAATGAGAATGCCAGATACAGTATCTTAACTAAAAGTTTTAAGGACACCATTAAAATCATTGAGGCAATTGGAGGCAATTGCGATACAGTTCACGAATATTGTGGATTTGGAGATTTAATTTTAACCTCAACTTCTTCTGAAAGTAGAAACCACACTCTTGGAATTTTATACGGCCAAAGATTAATTATTGATGAAGCTGCAAGTGGCATTGTATTTGAAGGAAAAAATTCTATTAAAGCAATAAAGGATATTTGCACTAAATATGACATCAATAGTGATACTGTAGATTTTGTTTATGATGTAATTATTAAAAGGACAAATCCTATTAAAGCATTTAACATGTTATGGGACAAATTTGAATAAAAGGTGAAAAAATGATTGGAGTAATTTTATCAGCAGGAATGGGCACTAGATTAATGCCGCTTACAAAGGACATACCAAAACCATTACTTGAAGTGAATGGCATGACCTTACTTGAAAGAATGATGAGAAATTTAATGGCAGAAGATATTAAAGAATTTATTGTGATTGTTGGATACAATAAAGACAAAGTAGAAGATGTAGTTCCTAAATTAAAAGAAAAATATTCCATTAACATTAGAATTTTAGAAAATGAAAAATATGACGTTACCAACACTTCCGTTTCAACATATATCGCAAGCAAATACATTGAAGAAAATCAGATGGACGATTTTATATTAATTAATGGAGACAATGTTGTTGATCCTGAAATTATCGCAAGAATAGCTGAAAGAGAAAATACCAGTTTAATTGTAGATAATTTTAAAGATTTAAACGAGGAGTCATTTAAATTAATTATTGAAAATGAAATATTTGATGAAGATAAATCAATAGCCAATGGAACTATAAAAGAAATCGGAAAAGGGATTGATATTCCTAGTTCTACAGGGGAATTTATTGGTGTTTCAAAAGTATCTAAAAATGACATAGTTAAATTTAATGAAATTCTTGAAGACTTAATGGATGAAGATAAACAGAATTATTATGATTTTGCATATAAAACATTGAGCAATATCAGTACAATTGATTATGTTTTAACAAATGGACTTAAATGGACCGAGATTGATGACCATAACGATTGGAATCAAGCTCAAAAATTAATTGATGAGTTTGAAAACTAGTTCATCAATTTTTATTTATTTTTTATTATTTTAAAATCCCTACCAATATCCTATTTTTTAACAATGTTTATAAATTGAAATGAACAAATATGATGATAGTATAAAAAATTATCCTAAAAGGGAGGAATTACTATTAGTGACGATGTCGATATGATGTGTGGACTTGAAATCCACGTGCAATTAGAAACTGAATCAAAATTATTCTGTGATTGTCCTACAAATTACCAGGATGCACCAATTAATTCAAACATCTGTCCAGTTTGTCTTAATCAACCAGGTGCAAAACCACATCCTACAAATGAAAAAGCATTGGAAAATGCACTGATGATTGCTTTAATGCTTAACTGTGAAATTGATCAGGATGTCATTTATTTCATGAGAAAACATTATGACTATCCTGATTTGCCTTCAGGATATCAAAGAACTTCAGTTCCTATTGGAATTAAAGGTGAACTAAATGGAATTAGAATTAGAGAAATTCACGCTGAAGAAGATCCAGGTCAATTTAAACCAGACAGAGGTACTGTTAACTTCAACCGTTCAGGAATTCCGTTAGTTGAAATTGTAACTGAACCAGATATAAAATCTCCTGAAGAAGCAAGAAACTTCTTAAAAGAATTAATTCGTGTTTTGCAATATAGTGGAGGAGCCCGTGGAGAGGGAACCATGAGAGCAGATGTTAACATCTCCATCAATGGAGGAAACAGGGTAGAAATGAAAAACGTTAACTCCATTAAAGGTGCATACAAAGCATTGAAATTCGAACTTGTAAGGCAGAAAAATCTTATGAAAAGAGGAGTTGAAGTTAAGCAAGAAACTCGTGCATATCTTGAATCTCAAATGATTACTGTCGGAATGAGATTAAAAGAAGATGCTGATGATTATCGTTTTATTACAGACCCAGACCTTCCACCAATGAAAATTTCTGATGAAACTATCAAAAGAATCTTAGACACCATGCCTGAAGCACCTCACAATAAAGTGAAAAGATTCGTTGCAGATTACGGCATTGATGAAGAATCTGCTAAAGTATTGACTTCCGAACTCGATTTAGCTATTAGTTATGAAGAAGTTGTAAAAGAAGTTGATTCTAGATTTGCAGCTAAATGGATGAGGGATGAACTTAAAAGAGTATTATCCTATAATAAATTAGACTTTGCAGATAGTGGAATTAGTGTCGATGATTTAGTTGAATACTTAAAAATGATTGAAACAAAAGAAATTACCGCTAAAGCAGCTCATAAAATCATTGAACAAATGCCAAACAGTGATAAAACACCTAAAGAAATTGCTGAAGAATTAGGTTTGCTTGGTGTTGTAAATGAAGATGAGACATTATCCGCTGTTAGACAAGCTATTGAGGAAAATCCAAAAGCAGTTGATGATTACTTAGCTGGTCAAAAAGCTTCACTTAACTTCTTAGTGGGTCAAGTAATGAGATTAACCCGTGGAAAAGCAGACCCTGGAGAAACTGTTAAACTTTTAAGAGAAAATATAGAATAGAAAAGGGGACACTATATGGCAGAGAAAAAGTCTTTTGTAAAAGATTATATGACCCGAGATGTAATTTCTGTTTCTCCAGACACTGAAACTGACAAAATAATAGATTTAATGAAAGAAAGTCACCACAACAGTTACCCTGTTGTTAAAAACAATAAACTGGTGGGAATGGTAACTGCATTTGATGTTGTGGCAAAGGAATGGGCAGACACAGTTTCAGGAATAATGAGTACTAACCTAGTTGTCGCTAATCAAGATTTATCAATAAACGATGCTTCTAGAGTAATGTTTAGAAAGGGCATTTCAAGAATGCCTGTTGTAGATGCTGATGGAGCATTAGTTGGCATTATTACAAATACTGATATGGTCAGGTCACATATTGAAAGATCCACACCAAATAAAGTGGAATACTTTAAAAAGACTATGGAACAATTATATGGCATTAAAACTACCTTGAAACATATGCCTGTTGAAACTAAAAAATTAAGGCCTACACAAGACAGAGTTTATGCAGATGAACTTGAAGGAAGAGCTTATGAGTTGGAAAAAGGATTGGCCGAACCTGCAATTGTTGTTAAAACTGATGATAGATGGATTTTAGTTGATGGGCATCACAGAGCAGTAGCTTCAGTCCAAAGAGGTTATGAAACTGTTGACTCTTATGTTGTTGATTTAGGCAAAGATATCAAATTAGGTATGGAAAAAACTGCTGATAAAGCAGGTATTAAAACATTTGATGATATTGAAATTATTGACGATGATAAACATCCATTAATTGCAATTACTGAAAGTATGCAAGATCAAGAATCAAACGGTGATGATGATGAATAATGATGAAATCATAAGAGAAGTTTATGAAGTTTTACAATCAAGAAGAGACAATCCTATTGATTCTTATACATCTAATATCATGAAAGATAGTGATAAAAAAGCTGAAGATAAGATATTAGAAAAAATCGCTGAAGAAGCTGGAGAAGTAATAATAGCTTCTAAAAACGATGAAAATTTAGTTTATGAATCCGTTGATTTAATCTTCCACACTTTATTGCTTTTAGTTCATAAAGGAATAGAACTTGATGAAATCTATGAAGAGTTTGCTAGAAGGCGGAAGTGAGTAAAAATTTATAAATAATTTTTAACATAATTTTAGATAATTGAAAACATATTGGTTATTACTATGTTTGACACAAATTCGGAAAAAAAATTTTTGCTAACAGAGCTAGTTAAAAAGAATTTAACTTCAAAATATAAAGATTCCGTTTTAGGAATTTTATGGAGTTTTTTCAATCCTCTCTTAACTATGTTAGTATTTACATTAATCTTTTCCATGCTGTTTGGAAGAAATATTCAAAACTATCCTGTTTACTATTTAGCAGGAAGATTGGCATTTGATTTTTACAACCATGGGACTAAAGGAGCTATGAACTCAATTAGAAAGGATGCTAATTTATTAAAAAAGATTTATGTTCCAAAACTGATGTTCCCTATTAGTTCTGTTTGTTATGAATTTGTTAACTTTTTAATATCTTTCGTGATATTGTTTGGAGTTATGCTAATTACCGGAGCACCTTTCCATATAACATTAATATACACTATAATTCCTCTTTCTTTTTTAGTGGTATTGGTATTTGGAGTTGGGCTTATATTAGCAGTTTGCAATACTTATTTCACAGATATCGGATACCTGTACAACGTATTTACTTTAGTATTATTATATGCATCTGCAATGTTTTATCCAATCGAGATTGTTCCTTCACAAGTACAGTTCATATTTACTCTGAATCCCGTTTATTGTGCAATGTCCTGTTTTAGACAATGCGTATACGGAGCAATACCTGATTTCACAATGATACTTTATTTAGGGGCATTTGCATTTACTACATTAGGAATAGGAATATTATTATTTAATATCTATGATAAAAAATTAGTTTTAGAATTATAAGGTGTTATTATGGGCATTATAGGAAAAATAAAAAATAAAATTAATATACTCTCCAATGACTCTGATAATACCACTGAAAAACTTGATGATAATGTTGCGGTTAAAGTTGAACATATATCAATGGAGTTTAAAATCACTAAAGATAAAATTGATACCTTGAAAGAGTATGTTATCCGAACTATTAAACGCAATAAAGAAGAAAAAGAGAAAATTAGAGTCTTAGATGATATCAGTTTTGAAATTTATAAAGGGGATAAGCTTGGAATTCTGGGATTTAATGGAGCTGGAAAAAGTACACTTTTAAAAATATTATCCGGAATATATGAACCTACATATGGAAAAATACGAATCAACGGTAAAGTTGCCCCATTATTGGAGTTGAGTGCTGGCTTTGATAAGAACTACACTGGAAAAAACAATATTTACTTAAATGGTGCTTTTTTAAGCATGGACAAAAAGCTACTTGATGAAAAATATGATGAGATTGTAGAGTTTTCAGAACTTGGTGAATTTATCAATTACCCAGTTAAGAATTACTCCTCAGGTATGAGAGCTAAATTAGGTTTTTCAATAGCCACTCTCATACAACCAGACATATTGATTGTAGATGAAATTTTATCTGTTGGAGATATTAAATTTAGAAAGAAAAGTTCTGAGAAAATTAATGAACTTATGGCTGAAGGAGTGACAGTATTGCTCGTTTCACATTCTATCAGTCAAATTAGAAAAATCTGTGACAAGTGTATTTGGATTGATAATGGAAAACTTGTCATGGAAGGTCCTGCTGATGAAGTTTGTGATGCATATGTCGAAAATGCTGAAGGCAGACAAAAAAATAAGAAAAAAAAGAAAAATAAAAAATAACCTGAGGCAGAATTATGGATAAACGTTGGATTGGAATTATTATTGTATTACTTGCAGGATTAGGATGTATGTACCTTGTTGTCAGTAACTCTACCAGTGTAGGCAATGCAGTTTCTGTGATTAGTGATGTTGCAGTAACATTGCCTCCAGGATATATCACAACTGATGACGGCAGCAGATATTGTGTATTCCATAATAAAAAAACAAATGAAGTTATTCGCATTAAATGTTTAGAAGAAGTGACCAATAACAATGAAGAATATAATAAGAAACTGAAATCATTAACTCAGCAAGATGACATAATTATTAAGAAGAATTTTACAAACAAAAATTTAAGTATGATTGAATATGAAAACCAATCGTCTAAAGACGAAAAGGACAATGCAATAGCATACTTTGATAAGTGCAATCATACATTCTCGATGAAGCTTGAACATTTTACTAATGAAACCAGTAAAGAAAATGCGATGAACTTTATTATCGAACAAATTAAATTCGATTTCAAACAAAATAAAGGATAATCATTTTAAATTATATTCCATATTGCGCATTCCTCTTTCAAAATTGAGGAATTTAACTCTTTTTTTATTGAATTCTTTAAACCCCATTTTTTCATAAAGCCTGTAAGCTCCATTATTTCTAAAGTCAGCATCCAAAAGCACTCTATTTAAATCTTCATCACGAGCCCAATTGATTACATCAACTAAAACTTTTCTACCTAAACCTTGGCCCCTTAAACTATTGTCGATTGCCAGCTCAGCTACATATAAATCTCCAGGTTTGACGTCACATAAAACAAAGTAATCTAGGATATCTACAATTAATAACCTTAGAGATTTGAAATTGAAATGCTTTGGAAATTTATTTACATAGTAAATCAAAATACCTATAATCTCATCATCATTTAATATTACAAGGAATGTTTCTAGATCTTCATCTTGTAAGCTTTTAGAAATGGAGTTGATAGCGCCATCAGAACTTTTAAAAAGCATGTCAAATGTTCTAAAGTCAACATCATAAACTAGCTTAGCTACTTTAGATACATCATGTATTTCAGGATTAAAAATTTCATATTTCATTTAATCACTATTTACAATTGTTAATGCGAATACTCCAGCGCCAAATCCATTATCGATATTTACAACTGCAATTCCAGGAGCACATGATTGAAGCATTGCATCTAGAGCTACCCTTCCACCTTCTCCAACACCATAACCTACAGAAGTTGGAACGGCAATTACAGGCACATCTACAAGGCCCGCAACAACAGAAGGCAACGCCCCTTCCATTCCAGCACAAACTATAAATGCCCTAACGCCCTGACCAACCATATATGCAATTTGAGGGAAAAGCCTATGGATTCCTGCAACACCAATATCATAAGAGGTAATTGATTCACATCCTCCTTCTTCAACTATTACACGGGCTTCTTCTGCAATATTAATGTCAGATGTTCCGGCAGTTATAATGCCAATTTTTGCAATAGGATCTTTTTTTGTTATTTCTTTTCTAATTATTAAAATGTGAGCTCGTCCGTTATAGTCAAAAATATATGAATTTTCGCCTAAATCCCTTTCTATCTTTTCATACCTCTCAGATGACAATTTTGTAATTATCAAGTCATCATCACTTTTTTTAAGGAAATTTTTGATTATTGTAATTAAATCGTCATAATCTTTACTTGGAGAAAATATTGCTTCTGGAAAACCTGTTCTCTCACTGCGTTTAATATCAAACTTAGCAATATCATCAAATTCTAAAATATTATCCGCTTTTAGAAGTTGTTCTGCTTGGTCAATGTCAAGTTGGCCATTAGCTAATTTTTCAAGAATATCTTTCATAATATAATATATAAGATAAAATTATATAAAATTTAACTTACAATATTATAATTTAATGAAGGCATTAAAGATTTTAACTGAAGGTATTGTCCAAGGAGTGGGATTTAGACCATATGTATATAGGCTAGCGGCTGACTTAAATCTAAAAGGATATGTTAGAAACCTTGGAAATGTGGTTGAAATCACAGTTGAGGGTGAAAATGCCCTTAATTTTGCAAAGAGACTTCCACTTGAATTACCCCCAATTGCAAAAATTGATTCAATGAAAGTTAGTGAAGTTGAAGTGGAAAATTATTCTGATTTTGAAATAATTGAAAGTGAAGATTCCTATTCAGGAGCTAGTGTAATACCTCCAGACATTGCAATATGTGACAGATGTCTGGAAGAAATTAGAGATCCTAATGATAGGCGCTATAAATATCCATTTAATGCATGTACAGATTGCGGACCCAGATTTACAGTTATTGAAAGTGTGCCTTATGATAGAATTAGAACCTCCATGGAGGAATTTCCATTATGTGAAAATTGCCTAAGTGAATACGGGCAACCCTTAGATAGACGGTATCATGGTGAAGCTATTTGTTGTGGTGATTGCGGACCTCAAATGGTCATCTATAAAGGAAATGAAAAACTAAATGTTGAAAATCCTATTAAAAAAGGTGCAGAAATCTTAAGTGATGGAGAAATACTTGCAATTAAAGGTATTGGAGGAACACATCTAGCAGTTGATGCTTATAACGATGAAGCAATAAATGAATTGAGAAAACGTCTGAACCGGCCAAGTCAAGCGTTTGCAGTAATGTGTAAAGATTTAGAAAGCTTGAAAGAATATGCCCAACTATCCAAACGAGAAATCGAAACATTAACCTCCAATAAAAGACCTATTGTTATTTTAAAGAAAAATGAAAATTATAACTTCCCTGAAAGCTTATCACCCGGTCTGCACAATATTGGAGTGATGCTTCCCTACTCACCAATGCATTACTTATTATTTGATGAAAGCAATATTGACACATTAGTTATGACATCAGCCAATATTCCAGGTGAACCAATGGTGATTGACAACGCTGAGATAATTACAGGCGTTAATGAATATTCCCTCATCCATAATCGTAAAATCCTAAACAGATGTGATGACTCTGTAATCAGATTTAGAAATGACGAGTTATCCTTTATTAGACGATCACGCGGATACACTCCAGAACCCTATACAATCAGTTATGAAACTAATGATTTGGATGTGCTTGCACTGGGCCCTGAACTTGATGTGACATTTTCAATAGCTAAAGGAAATAAAGCATATCCTTCACAACACATTGGAAATGCAAACAAACCAAAAACATTAGAATTTTTAAAAACCGCAATTAGCAATATGGAAAGAATTCTAAAAATCAATGAATTTGATGTGATTGCCTGTGATATGCATCCTCATTTTTTTACTACACGTTTAGCACATGAATTATCTCAAAAGTATGGTGCAGAAGTCCTGCCAGTGCAACACCATCATGCACATTCAGCAGCACTTGCCAATGACCATGGAATTGATGAGCTGATTAGCATTGCTGCTGATGGAGTGGGATATGGAAGCGATTCAACTAGCTGGGGAGGAGAAATACTTTACACAGATATTAACTCGTTTGAAAGAATGGGCAATTTAGAGCCTCAGCTAATGCCCGGTGGAGATGCTGCAACAAAATATCCTGTAAGAATGCTTGCAGGTATCTTAAAAGATGATGAGCTAATAAAAAAGTATGCTGATTATTTCAGATATGGCGAAATTGAGATTAAAAACATTAAAAAACAAATTGAAGCTGGAATCAATGTAGGAGTAAGCACAAGTACAGGCAGAGTGCTTGATTCAATGGCTGTGGCCTTGGAAATTTGTCATGAGCGTACCTATGAAGGAGAATGCTCAATGAAACTTGAATCGGCTGCATATTACTCAACCAAAAAGCTAGAAATCCCTGTGATAATCGAAAATAATCAATTGAACACAACTGAAATTTTACGTGAAGTTGTAAGATTATACCAAAGTGGAGAAAAAAAGGCTGATGTTGCATCTGCAGGTCAAATTGCTGTGGCAAATGGCTTAAGCGAACTTGCAATTCAAGCATCCGATAAAAAGAATATCGCCGATATTGGAGCCACCGGAGGAGTATTTTATAATGAAGCCATTACCGATCAAGTTAAAAATTGCATTGAAAAAAATGGTTTTAATTTCATTCAACACACGAATACCTGTGCCGGAGATGGATCTGTATCTTTAGGTCAAAGTATTGTGGCTAAAAAAATGTAAAAAAGTTTGAAAATTAATTCAAACAATATTATTTAGTTTTCATGGTTCTCTCAAGAATATATTCCGCTCTTTCTAAAAGATTGCCATATAATCTGATTTGATTTTTCAACTCGTCAATTGCTTCGAGTTGACCGTCATCGATTCTTTTTTCAATGTCTAATAATTTAGACCATTCGTCCCCAGATGGTAGTTGTAATGTATTGAGCATGTCATCTGTAAGTTGTACATCGAAGTTGTTTCTATTAATCGTAATATGTATGTTAACTTCATTTTGTAAATCGTAGTATTTACGTGGACGACCTCTTAAAATCTTTCTATAAGAAGAATTTAAGATACCTATATCTTCCATTGCACGAAGGTGCGCAATAATAGCTTTTTGACCAATGTCCAGTTCATTGGAAATTTCACTTACAAACATAGGTTCTTCTCTTAAAAGATTTATAATATCTCTTCTAGTTTTACAACCCATTACATCAAGGATATCTTCCACATCCATGTCTTCAGCAGGGCCATTGTAGTTAGTTCTTAATTCTATGTGACCTTTAGGCATTTCGACATTTCTGCGAGTTCTTTCATTTTTCTCAATGTCGTTTGTATTATTCATGATTATACTTTCTGTATCGAAACCTTTATATAACTTTTTGTTACTATAATAATGTAAGAGAAAGATAACTTTTGGTTACTTTAATATTTGGTTCAGAAAAACTTAAGGTAATAACTCTTATTTGATGAACCATTTTCCTATATGTCCATAAATTCCCAAAAACCAATATTAAAGAATCATAAGAATAACTTCTCGGTTAAGAGTTATTACATTGGTTTTTCTAAAAACCTAAATAAGGTGTCAAGATGACTGACGAAAATAAAGGCAAAACTGAAGTTAAAGACGAAGATATTCAGGAAAAATATGAAGAACTTCTTGAAAAGTTAACTTCAAAAGATGAAGAAATTGAAAAGCTCGAAAAAAATCTTGAAAAATCCGAAAATGAAACTCAAGAATATATCTCGCTATCACAAAGACTTCAAGCGGATTTTGAAAATTTCAAAAAAATTACTGACAAAAGAAATCAAGATTTAATAAAATTCGCAAATGAAAATGTTATAAAATCATTTCTTGATTGCTATGAAGACTTTGGAAGAGCTTTAGAAACTGAAAAAGATGAAGATTTAAGAAATGGTGTAGAACTCATATATAATAAATTCAGTGATGTTTTGAAAAAAGAAGGAGTTAGTGAAATTCCCACAAATGGTGAAAAATTCGACTTAAACAAACATGAAGCATTGATGGTGCAAGAATCCGACGATGTTGAAAATGAATACATTATTGAAGAGTTGATGAAAGGATATATGTATAAAGACAAGGTTCTTAAATATTCAAAAGTTATAGTTTGTAAAAAATAATGTTTATTAAATAATATATTGAAAAAAAATAAGGTGATAATTATGTCTGATACTAAAAAAGAAAAAATTATTGGAATTGATCTCGGTACAAGTAACTCTGCAGCATCTGTGCTCGTAGGTGGTAAACCTACTACAATCCCATCTGCAGAAGGTGCAAGTCAATATGGTAAATCATTCCCAAGTTATGTTGCATTTACCGAAGAAGGTCAAATGTTAGTTGGTGAACCAGCAAGAAGACAAGCAGTAACAAACCCTGAAAATACAATCAGTGCAATTAAAAGAAGTATGGGTACTGATTACAAAGTTACTGTAAACGGAAAACAATATTCCCCACAAGAAATTTCCGCATTTATCTTACAAAAAATTAAAAAAGATGCAGAAACCTTCCTCGGAGAACCTATAGAAAAAGCTGTAATTACAGTACCTGCTTACTTTGACGACAACCAAAGAACCGCAACAAAAGACGCAGGAACTATTGCTGGACTTGATGTTGTAAGACTCGTAAACGAACCAACCGCAGCAAGCCTTGCATATGGTCTTGATAAATCCGAAGACGATGACATGAATATTATGGTATACGACTTAGGCGGAGGTACCTTAGACGTGACTATTATGGAGTTCGGTGGAGGAGTATTTGAAGTAAAATCCACTAGTGGAGACACCCAACTCGGTGGTACCGATATGGATAACGTATTAATCAAATACTTAGCTGATGAATTTAAAACAAAAGAAGGTATTGACTTAATGGATAATGATCAATCCGTGCAAAGATTAAGAGAAGCTGCTGAAAAAGCGAAAATAGAATTATCCACTACCACAACCACTGAAATAAACTTGCCATTCATTGCAATGGGAAGTGATGGAGCTCCTAAAAACTTAATTATCTCACTTACAAGAGCAAAATTAGAAGAGCTCGTTGATTCAATTGTCGAAAAATCAGGTAAACCAATGCAACAAGCATTAGATGATGCAAAAATGACCAAATCCGAAATTGATAAAATCATCTTAGTTGGTGGACCTACCAGAATGCCAATTGTACAAAAATTCGTCGAAAAATTCATAGGAAAAACAGTCGAACGTGGTATTGATCCAATGGAATGTGTATCTATGGGTGCAGCTATTCAAGGAGGAGTATTAGCTGGTGAAATTAAAGATATCGTATTATTGGACGTGACTCCATTATCCTTAGGTATTGAAACCTTAGGTGGAGTATCCACTACTTTAATTGAAAGAAACACCACTATTCCTACCAAAAAAAGCCAAGTATTCTCCACTGCTGCAGATAACCAGCCTTCAGTAGATATTAATGTATTGCAAGGGGAAAGAAAAATGGCGGCTGACAATACCTCTCTCGGACGTTTCCAACTTATAGGCATCCCACCTGCACCAAGAGGCATTCCGCAAATTGAAGTAACCTTTGATATTGACGCAAATGGTATTATTAATGTAACTGCTAAAGATAAAGGAACCGGTAAAGAGCAAGCTATTACCATTACCTCCTCCACCAAATTGTCCGATGAAGAAATCGAACAGAAAATCAAAGAAGCAGAAATGAATGCTGAAGCAGACAAGAAAAGACAAGAAGAAATAGAAATCAGAAATAATGCAGACTCATTAATTTACACTTCAGAAAAAACTTTAGATGAACTCAAAGATCAAGTATCTGAAGATGAAAAAACTAAAGTCGAAGGACTTGTAGCTGAATTAAGAGAATTTATAGCTGGCGATGATGTTGATGCCATTAAAGCAAAGTCTGATGAATTATCTAATCTAATTCAAGAGATTGGTGCTAAAATTTACCAACAAGCACAAGCAGAAGCACAAGCTCAACAACAAGCAGGAGCTGACCCTAATGCTGGTGCTAACAATGGTGATGATGACACAATTGATGCAGACTATGAAGTAAAAGACGATTAGAATAAATAATACGGTTTTATTGAGATTGTTAGGTTATAAACAAAATCAGAATCAATCAGTAATAAACTAACATTTTAGATAAAACTATTATTTCTTCTAACTTATTATTTTTTATAATTATTTTTTAAGGTGAATAAATGGCAGACAAGCGTGACTATTATGAAGTTCTCGGAGTAGATAAAAATGCTGATGAAAAAACAATAAAAAAAGCTTATCGTAACTTAGCCAGAAAATACCATCCAGACGTTTGTGACGAGGAAGGAGCTGAAGATAAATTTAAAGAGGTAAGTGAAGCTTATGCTGTCTTGTCCGATGATGAAAAACGTCAAAGATATGATCAATTTGGTCATGCTGGAATGGACGGATTTACCGCTGAAGACTTCTATCAAAACGTGAACTTCGAAGACATATTCCAAGGATTTGATATTGGAAACATATTTGATATGTTTGGATTTGGTGGAGGATCCCGCTCAAGAGGAAGAACAGGCCCTCAAAGAGGTTCAGACATTTACACTGAAGTTCCAATCACTCTTGAAGAAGCATTTAATGGATGCGAAAAAGAAATTAAAATTACAAGAAGTGAATTATGTCCAACATGTCATGGTTCTAAATCAAAACCCGGATCTGATCCCGTAACTTGTAGCGTATGCGGAGGAACAGGTCAAATTAAAGAAGTTAGCAACACATTCTTAGGTCAAATGGTTAATGTTAAACCATGTAGAAAATGTGGCGGAACCGGTAAGATAATTACCGATCCATGTGAAGACTGTCAAGGTAAAGGAAGTAAAAGAAAAACAAAAACTATTAAAATCGAAATTCCAAATGGTGTTGATGAAGGAAACCACTTAAGAGTATCCGGTGAGGGTAACTGTGGTGAAGCCGCTGGTCTTGAAGGTGATTTAATAGTAACTATACATGTTAAAAAACATGAAAAATTCATCCGTGAAGGAGATCACTTATACCTAGAACAACAAGTAAGTTTCCCACAAGCAGCATTAGGTGATGTTATAAGCATTCCGACTATTGAGGGAAAAGAAGTTGAATTCAAAATTACACCTGGAACACAAAGCGAAACGGTTTACAAATTAAGAGGACAAGGTATGAACTCTGTTAGACATTCCAGTAGAGGAAATATGTATGTAACTGTTAAGGTCGTTGTTCCTAAAAAACTGAACTCAAAACAAAAAGAATTACTTGAAGAATTCGCTGAAGTCAGCGGAGAAGAGATTAAACATATTGAAAAAGGACTCTTTGATAGAGTTAAAGATGCTATGAAGTAAGTTAGTTTTTACTAATTTACTCCACCTATTTTTATTGAAACTATAGTTAATTAAACTATACCTAACTTATTTTTACATTGAAATTATTTATTGATAATTTAATAATTTGATAGGATGCTTTTTAAAATATGCATTGCATTTCCTGTGATATACATAACCTAATTAATTTTAGAGGATGTGTAGAATTAAGGAGTTTTTAGACAATGTTAGTCTTAAAATAATCAAGAAAACGACTGGTTAAATCAATACAACCAATGAAAAGAAATATGATTTCTTAATGAACCTTGACAACAATGAATCAAGTGATACTTGAAAAAATAAAAAAAACAATAGAGATTGAAAAATCTCTATTTGATAGTAATTTTAACTTTTTTACTTGCTGCTTTGTAATAAGAGTTACCTGCAAATTTAACTTTAGCTGTGTATGTGCCTTTTTTAGTTAATTTAATCTTAAAGACTGCATTACCTTTGGAATTAGTTTTTGCATTGTAGATTTTGTCTTTGATTTTTAAGGTAACTTTAACTTTGTTAATGCCTTTTTTCTTACTGTCTTTTAGAACAATATTGTATTTTTTGGTTTTCTTAGCCTTGAAAGCTTTCTTATTAGCAGTTAATTTAGTTGCTTCTTTGGTGATTTTAACTGTAGCAGTAAGTGTAGAAGCTACATAATTACTATCACTGTTAAATTTAACAACTAACTTTTGAGTTCCTGTTTTAGTTGCAGCCAGTCTAAATTTAACGACTCCTGCAGAATTGGTAATTCCAGTTTGAGTTTTACCATTGAATGTGATAGTCACTTCTTTATTAGCTAAAGGATTGCCCATATCATCTTTTAATGTTATGTCGTAATAAGATCCAGATTTAATTGCAGTCAATAAAACAGTTTTGGAACTAACTCCTGCAATTTCAGATAATCTTTTTTCAATATTAATGTGACCTTTAACAGATTTAGGGCCGTAGGTTTCATTACCAAAATAGGTGACATATACATTGTATTTGCCAACATCCCAAGCAGATACTTCAAATGCTGCAACACCTGAATTATCGGTTGTTGTATTTATCTTGTTTAACCCAGCAGATAAGAAAACAGTTGCATTTTTAATAGGATCTCCATTTTCATCTGATAAAATCGCATAATAGATAAGACCACTATTATAAACAGTATTGTAATCCATAACTGAAATAATTACTTTATATTTAGGACTTGAATCAGTAATGACAGTTGAAGGTCCCGCATTAGCAACAGAATTAGAACCTACACCTTTTTTACCAGTTAAGTAATTATTTGAAATGGTTGCATTATTGCCGTTTAAGTTAACTGCATAATCCCCTGAAGTTTGAATGGTGTTGTTTGCAATTGTAGCATTTCCAGCAGCAATTTTAACACCTACAGTATCAGTTCCCATGGAATCCAAAATTGATAAATTACCTTCATTTGAAGCTTCGGAAGTAATGTTATTGTTAGTTATATTTATCTCATCAACCTTAGATCCAATACCAATAGTGTGATTTCCAGTTACATAAATAATATTGTTATCAATAAGTGCTTCATCTCCACCTACTTCAATACCTACAACATAATAAGCATTGCCATGAATTTTATTATGGGTAATGTTAACAGAAACGCTTTTACCACCCATACCAGAGTAAATACCATAAGTAGAATTATTAGCATTGACAGTGATTACGTTGGATTCAACATTACCATAACCGCCTTCAATATCAATACCATCAGCATAATAATTAGCAGAAGAGGTTATATTATTAAAGCTAATAGTAAAATTATCTGCCTCAATAATAATGCCATAAATGTAAGTATTTCCCAAAGAATTAATATTATTATTCTTAATTATCGCATTACCCGTATCAGTGAAATCTAAAACATAAATAGTATCTGAATTACCAACAACATCAACAAAAGTTGTAGTAACATTATTAGAAGCAAAAATAACATCTTCAGAATTTACGACAACAATTCCACTAGACTTAGCATGACGTACATAATTCCAAGAGCCTGGAGGCTCTTCAATCCAAGGAACGAAAGCAGAAACTAAATTTAAATTTAATTCGTTGTCAAAAATGTGAACCCCATTACTACTAAAGACATATATTCCATTGCTGGTGATGTTTTCATTTACATTCCCTACAAAATTCACAATATTGCCGCTCATGGTCAATTCATCCATGCCTTTAGCATATACTGCATAATTATCAGTTTCGCCTTTAGCAATAACATTAATTACATTGTCTTCCAAATCAATGTCGCCACCTAGAATTAAATTAACACCAATAGAAGTAGAATTTATAGAGTTATCAGAAATATCCCAATCTCCTTTAACACTAATCCCTGCACTTTCCATATGTATCATGGAATCTCCAGTACTTTGATTACCAATATTGGAACCTAAGCTATTGATTTGGTTTCCAGAGATAGTTCCTTCATCTAAAGAATTTGCAACAATAGCAACAGTGTGATTACCATTTAAAGTAATTTTATTGTCAGATATTACAGGATTCTTCATGACAATTTCAAACCCACAAGCAGCATAAGCATTACCGGTGATTATATTATCTGAATAAGTAACATTTTCAATAGGTCCCATCAGTTGATAGGCATAAATACCATACACTACGTTAGGTGCAGTTATTTCAATTACATTTCCAGAAACTTTCCCATTAGAAGAAGGTCCTCCGACAGCAATAGCATTTGCATAATTTGCTTCAGCAGTAATATCGAAATTATTATTAGTTAATTCAAATTCATCTGCAACTATTGACATACTATAAATATACCCATGACCGTTAGCAGTGATGTTATTATCACTAACTACAACATTTTTACAAACATTCGGAAAAGTAAAATCAGTATAATTCATATTAGCATTGCCAATAGTTACCACATAAATAGTATCCGAAGATCCAGAAATTCCACTATAATTGAGTTTTATATTATTTCTGGTCAAAGTTACATTTTCACATGTAAGAAATACAATACCCTCACTAAAAGCTTCAAGATTATAATTCAAATCATATTTTACATCAACTGAAGGCATGATAATATTATAAACATTATCCGACATAGTGACATTTCTTCCGCCTTCAACACGGACAGCATTGTTTATATTAGCTCCTTCAGTAGTTCCAACATAAGTGATAGTATTTTTTAAAAGATTTAATGTAGTTATATTCTTTGCTAATATTGCAAAACTATCCATAGATTTTAATGATAGAAAATTAATTACATTATTAGAAATTGTAACATCATCTACATTTTTTACATTAACTAAATACATATTACTATTCATATTCAAATTAAAGCCATCAATTACAACATTGTTTTCTTTAATGATGAATGCTATGTTATTAAATGTGGCATTACGTCCAGTGAAGGTAACAGATTTTGCAATAGTGATGCAATATACACCAATATTACTAAAATCACCTTCAAAAATTAATTCAGTAGCATTAGAAGTTAATACCCCATCTTCATCAAAGTAATTATAAAATGTATCATTAGTTACCACATTACTATCAGAGATACTACCATTATCTTGAAGAATGCCACCATTATCACTTTCAAGTTCACAACTACCTTCATCAATAGTTAGAACTTCATTATCTGTAGATATTTCATCATTTACTTGGCTAGCAGTAATATTCCCATCATCGGCAGCAAAAGCCACACTAGCAGAGAATAATACGATAGAAAGCAAAATTAATGAAATAAATATGTTTTTTCCTTTAATAATTACACCTCTTATAAATTAATTAATTCAAATGTTCAATAGTCAACTAAATTTAATAAATTAACGACTACACTTAAGATTAAGTTTAATAACATATTTAAATTTTATTAAATAAAAATTGAAAAAAAAGTAAAATAAATGTTAAATACCTTTATCTTTTAATAGTAATCGTATTAGATATTTTACATTTACCATATTTTGAAATAATTTTATATTTACCCACTTTTAATTTTTTAAGGGACAACATAACAATACCCTTTTTATTGGTTTTCACTTTGTATGTTTTTCCTTTAAATTTGATGGTGATTTTTTTATTTTAATGCCTTGCCATTCTTATTGACCAATTTAACTGAAAATTTAATTTTTTTAGCTTTTTTCGTAACTATGTTTTTAGTGATTAATGTTGGTTTGATTTTTAATTCATTGGAAACTTTATCACCATGATACTCGGCAGTTATTTTATAAGATCCTGCGTTCAGTTTTAAAGATTTGGAAACATATCCCCTTTTATCAGTTTTAAGATTGTATGTTATACCATTAACTTTAACTTTTACAATATGACCTGCTCCAACATATTTGCCTTTAGAATCCATAATGCGAAGCTTATAAGTAATAGTATTGCCATAGTAAACAGCATAATTTTTATTTCCAGTAATTGCAGGCATTACAGTAACATCTGCTGTGCTTTTAGATCCATAATAAGCATCATCCCCAGCATAAGACACGTGAACTCTATAATTTCCTCTTGAAATTGGAGGTAAACTAATTTGACCGGCAGAATTAGTAGTTAAAGGGTAAGTAGTACCAGCCACCATGACAATGACTTTTTTATTAGACATGACACTACCGTTTTGATCTTTTAATGTGGCTAAAATACCCCCTGGATAAACCTTTGAATTAATTGTAATGCTTGTTGAAATAAGCCTATATGCAGTTAAATTAGCATTAGCAGTAACTGTTTCAAAATAATCGGGATTTTTAATTTCTACAAGTATTTTAGGATTATCACTGTAAATTTGAGGAATTTCAGCAGTTAAAATAGCTTTACCGTTAACATCACTAACAACTTTTCCTAAATAACTATAAAACCCATCATCCACAACATTAAATTCAACTGTTATTCCGCTAACAGGATTTCCCAAAATATCTACAAGAGTTGCTACAAATATTGCATTTCTTGCAATAGCTCCGGTAACATTATCAACATGTACAGTTAAATCACCTTTTCTTATTTCTAAGGTTGATTCGAATTCAGTGTATTTATAATTTTCTTTAAATACATTAGCATGAATCAAATATGTAGCCGGAGTATAATCGATGAAGGTATAATTAAGTGTTGCAGTGCCATTTTTGATTACAACTTGTTGAATTTCACCATTCATAGAACTAAATGTAACATTAGCTCCCTCTAAACCAACATCAGTAGTTGTAAATACAAATGTTCCCTTCTCCAAATATTTTATAACTATATCAGAGAGGGTTCCAGTTACTAAATACTTATAATTTTTATCAACAGTATTATTAACTGTAGTATTTACTGCATAATTTCCAATACCATTTTCACTGTCAAGATAATTAGAATAAATTACATTATCAATGGCAATATCATCAATAATAACTGCATAACCAAATTTGGAAGTGATATTATTTTCAGAAATATTATTATAAGATGAATTTAATTTAAGATAGACTCCTGCAGTTCCAGTCCCTGTTGGATCAAAGTTTATAAAATTGATTTCATCACCAGTTGCATTAACAAAAATAATATTTGAGGTTAATTTATTATTTTGTGCTTTAACAATTCTTGAACCATATGATTGTTTGGCGTTAATTTCAAAGGTATTATTATTAATTATGTTATAATTAGAAGAATAAACATCTATCCCATAAACCATTTGTGAATTTAATGTTAAAATGTTTTTTTTGATAGTGGATCCTTGAGACATTTCTAAATTAATACCATATATAACACAATCTGCTCGGGCATTTACAATATTGCCTATTATAGTAGTGTTTTTAGATTTATCACCAATTATTATTCCTTCAACACAATAAGTACCATTTAAACGAATATTGTTATTAATGAATTGGTTATTTGATGCATCTTGGCCAATTGGAGCCTCAGCTCCAGTTTGAGAACCTAAAACCCCAACACCATAAATGTAATTATCATATCCATAGATATAGATATTATTATTTGAAACAGTATTATTGTGAGTGTTGTAATATAAATCAATACCTACAAGTGAATTTGTAGAATTAGTTTTGTTATATGTTTGGTTTAATTTTGAAGTAACAGTTACATTATTTCCAGAAATGATATTATTTGATGAAAAAGCCGTTAAGATACCATAAGTCCTGTAAACTTCAGCTAAAACATAAGTTCCATTTAAAGTGTTTCCACTGGTGCAGACTTCATTACCAGAAGTACAAGAACCATTACCAGAACCTGGAATCTCACCACCAGAAGTGCAGGTTTCATTTCCGGAAGTACATACTCCCCCACCACTAATGTAGACTTCGGAAGTTCCATTGGTAAAGATAGTATTATTTATAAATCTACAATCTTCCGCAGTATAAGCAAGTAGAGTATAAGTTAAATAATTACCTGAAGATGAAAGTTTATTTCCAATTATATCAACATAAATAGATTCAATTACATAAATAGCATAAGCTGCATTTTTATCATAAACATCAATGCTACAGTTAGTGATTGTAGCACCAACGGCCCGGTAAACTAAAACTCCCCAACCATTTGAAACTTTATCGTTTCGGATAGTTAAATTTTCCATCCAAACACCATTCGAGTAAATTTTAAATTTGACATTGTGAAAAATTGGGTTTTTACCGGTTATTTTAACTGCGGAATTAATGAAAATAGTTTTATTTGAAAAAGTACCCTCAAAGTGTAAAGTATCCCCATCTTTAATAGTAGCAGACAAATAACCATTAGCACTAATGTATTCATCATAATTAGAATTATTAATTATATAGTGAGTCCCATTAAATTTGTATTGGGGTTTTGATGGATCATATGATCCTTCTGGTGTTGCAACAATACCTGTGCCTTTAGGACCGCTATTATCTTCAATCCTATAATATTCAGATGCATCTGCATCTCTTGCATCAATTGAATAAGTATTATTAGTTGAAACATAATTATTTATAATTGTAATATTTCCAGGCATTTTATGAACACTCATTTTTTGAATTAAAACACATACACCATAGTGACTATATATAGTATTATTATCTACTGTTAAATTAAAAGAATGAGTATTGAATAATACTCCTGCACCAGAAATAGTTGAAATGAAATTATCTTCAATGTTAATATAAGATCCGCAAGGATAAATACCAGTTCCTTGAGATATTACCTCTACGGTATTATTTTTAATAATAGAATAATCTAAAGCTGAAATACCTGAACCTGTTGGGATGATCTTTGCATTTTTAATTGTATTGTTAATAACAGTGGAATAAAGAGCAGCTACAATACCATATTCTCCCCCAATTTCAACTGAAGGATTATTGAAATCAGCCCCTGTGAGGTTAATAATTTTATTATTTATAATTATATTTCCAGTTCCTGAAGTTGAAATTCCCCTATATGCTCCAATAACCCTATTAGAGTTTATTGTATTATTAGAACCCATAATTTGAATACCGTAACTCCAAGAAGTAGGCAATACGTTGTATTTTATAGAATTATTATAAATTATATTAAAATTAGAATGACCTCCATTAAAATATCCTCCAGGATAACTAGATAGATAAATTCCATTTGCATCATCACAAATTATCTTATTATTTGCTATATAATTATAATGAGATCCACTTATGACCAGTGGAGGTGCAGACCTTGTTCCATGACCATAAGTAATTCCGAAGGTTGTTAATTTATTATCCGTAACATTATTATGATTTGCATTATTTCCAATACCAATAGCATAAGAAGACATACCATTATTTTTAATTGTACATCCACTTATAACACAATTACTTGCACCATTTAAAAACACACCACACTTGTAATCCTCAGAATTATTAATATTTAAATTAGAAATTGTACTTCCAGATGCTCCGTTATAGAACATGAAAATACAATTTTTAAGAACATTTGTGCTTGATCCTACAACATTTACTTGTTTTTTAAAGGAAAATGTCTTATTTGAAAAAACACCGTCAATATTGAGAGTATCACCTTCATTAACAGAAGTTGAAATTAATACCCCATTCTCAAAATAATTCTTATACGTAGTAGGAGTAACCGTGTGAGAATTTGAAGTTAAAACTTCTTCACTAACTACATCACTATTATCTGATGTAGACAATTCAATAGATTCATCACTACTTACAGTATCATTTAAATCATCGCTAGCACTAACAGCAGTGATAGATACCAATAATAGTAATAAAATCAATATCATATTAATTTTTTTAAACATATTCTGCCTCGCTACATTGAATTCAAGATTATTTTAAAAATAATCTAGCATATTATTATGTTTGGAAATAAAATATATTTAAAAATTTCTAAAATTTAAAAAAATAAAAAAAAGTTGATGATTAGTAATCATCATCTTCATCTTCATCATTTCTCCAATATCCAACTAAGAATATTGCAATTAAAATGATTACAGCAACAATGACAAATATTGGCATACTAGATTCAACTGCACTAGCTGATTTAGCTGCAGATTTTTCAGATACCTCATATGCATTAGCACCAGAGTCTCCAGAACTAGCATCAGAGGAGGAAGACTGTGAACTTTGAGATTCGGCAGTGGTTTTTGCATCACCAGATTGTGAAGCATCTATACCAAAAGCGGTCTTTCCACCATTCCTGTTACTTGATGCATCATCAGAAGTTTTGTTAACTAATTTTTTTGCATTAGAATCATCTTTACCAGTTTTACCATTATTTGAACCTTTATGATCTGAATTTGCACCATTGCTCTTTTCATCAACCATTTGATATAATGGATCGGTATTTGTTGCATGAGCCAATATTTCTGCAAATTTTTGTTTTTGAGCTGAAGTTAATGAACTTTGTTGAATAATCTTAGAATTAAATGCAAGGTTTTTACATGTGTGGTGACAACATGCTACACCATACTTGATTACTTGTCGCATATATTCATCAGCTAATTTTTGAACAGTGCTTTTGTCAGCAGCCCAAGTTCCTTGATTTGCAAGATAAACCATCCATGCAAGAGAAGTTTGATAACCTGCAGAAGTTGTTGCTCCATTAATACTTCCCTTCATACCTAACAAAGTGCCGGCTAATTGATTACCCAATTCTTTTTCAAGTTTACCATTGCTTATTGTTAAACCTCCAAACATATTCTGGATTCTTGATGCATAAGAGTTCATTCCAGTACCCCCACCATTAATAAGAGGGGCGTAATATTTAGGGTTTAAAAGCATTGATCGAATTTCGAACTCAACTTCATCTTCATAGGTTCTTGCAACATACTTATTTTTATTTCTTATATCGACAAATGCAGTATCCGGTCTTGACTGACCTGATTGTAGTCTCAATATAGTAGCTGCATTGTATAATCCTCCAAACCAATCATAGTAATCATCTGAATCTAATAATCTCCAAGTACTGTCAAAATTCTGTGTAATTAACTCAGTCTTATTAAGCAAATAAATGAAGTTTGCTTTTTGATTGGTAATTACAATATTACCCTTTTCATCAAGAGTCCATGAATAAGAAACTCTTGAAAGATAAACATCCATTGCAAATTGATTAAGAGTACTTTTATTCCAGTCAGCAGTGTTTGGAATAAGAGTAGACATACCAGTTCCTTCCAATACATTACCCGGAAGACCAAATAATCTATCAAGTGAAGGATTTTCTGCATAGTGTTTTTTAACAAAATTGTTTGCTTCGTTTTCACCTTCTGCAAAAGCAGCGAGTTTTACCGCTTGTAACATCCATGAAAGCCAATCTTTATTGCTTGTAACTATACTTGCAAATACGTCAATTCTAGGTCTGTTTACAACTGTCCCATTAGATAATTTAACAGTAAGTGAACTTAACGGAAGTTTTTCAACACCTGTAACTTTACCATTACTTTCCCATACTGGTTTACAACCAAGGAAATATAAGAATTCCGCAATTCCAATACCTTCTGTTCTTGAAATTTCTGTACCCCATAAGATTAATGAAGTTAATTCCGGCCAGCGGCCATGTTTTTCATAGTATTGGGAAAGTAACAAATCAACGATTTTGACAGCTGATTGATATGCTGACTCTGAAGGCATTCTTGTTGGATCAGATGCATATCCATCATGACCTGTTGGAATTGAATCACCATAAGATGGGTCTGCAAATAACCCTGATGAAACATATCCTCCTCGAAGAGCGGTTAAAATAGCGTTCCATTCATTGTTGTTTTGGATTTTAATAATAACTTGCTCAGCATATAATGTTGAGTTGTATAATGCAGAATTTTTTACAATATTATATTTAACAGTTAAATCCTCAATTGAAGAACCGTTAACTAAATCGGTTATGAAATTTCTCAAGAATTGTTTTATCACATTAGCTTGAACTAAATAATTTAAACTACCTGAAATGTCCTCATTGAAATTCAATCCTTTAAATTCAGGATATAGGAATTCCATGATTTGATTATAAATCTTAGTTTGAGAAGTTGTAATTGTAATAACCTCTTCAATGAGTTCATTGCCGGTTAATATTTTACCTAAAGAATGTAAACCGTAAGTGATGAAATCATCTTCCATATCTTCAAGATATAAATGCAAATCATCCATCCATTTTTGGAATGTTTCATTAGACTCTATAAATTTTCTAAAACCTAGAGAAGGAGCCAGTTTAATGATTTTTTGTTTATACTCTTCTGCATTAGAACTTACATTAAGATTTACTTGATCTTTATAGTATGTAATATAATTATTTAATACTGTATAATTGCCATATAAACCTGATGAAACCATAGCAGGAGTCATGTGAGTAATCAACAATGCTGCAATCCTATCACGTGCAACCATAGCTTCTCCAGGGTTAGATACAATATAAGGATACAATGTAGGGTTTAAAGTTAACTCAAAAGTCCAATCCCCTGCAACAGCACCTAAATTAGTACCCGGCAACCATTCCAGAGTTCCATGAGTCCCCATATTGACAATTGCATTTACTTTAGCTATCTTATCTAACCATTTATAGAAAGATACATAGTATTGTGTTGGCGGCAAAGTTAAATCATGGTAATTCTCTATTGTTTTCAATTCTTCCCAGCCTCTACTTGGTTGGAATGTGATAAATACCTTACCGAACCATATTCCTGGAACAACCATATATTGTTCATTAGCACCATTATAAACCATTGACGGACCTAAACCTGAACCCCAGTAGTCTGTCATGTTTTTAATTAAGTTAGTTGGAATATCTTTAATCAAATTACGGAAAACTTTTGTTGAAATTAACTGATTATGTTCAACTAGTGACCCATAATTGTTTTCAACATAATCTTTAAGAAGACCGTATGCCCATGAACCTTTATTACCCATTGAAAAGATAATTTCTTCAAGTTGACTGGCATTTAGTTTTTTCCTAATGTCCCCTCCAGTATCATAGCCTGCCTCATATAATTTGACAATTAAATCATATGTGGACTGAGTTACATTCAAGTAGGATGCACCAATTTCTGCTTTACCTGGAGGATAATTATACAATACAATAGCTATAGTTTTATCAGAGTTATTTAAATCTTTTAAATCCGCCCAACCACAGCTTAATTTTACCATTTTATCTACACCGGATTGAATAACATGAGTTTTTCCAGCGCCATCTACATATGATAAGATTACAGGACCAAAAACCCCTTCAAAACTTGGATAGGTAACGGCATAAGTCCATTCAACTTGAGGACCCAATTCAGAGTTATAACTGTATTCAGATATTTCATTAACACCTTTTAAAACTGATAAATCGATTTCGGATAAATCTGATTCCGCTGAACCATTTGCATAACTTAAAGACCAACTATATAATGAAGTTACTGATGAGATGCCAATTTTAGAACACTTTACAATTCTATTTAGAATTGAAGAAGCAGAAGGATTTGTACTTGTTTTAAATAAATTAAAAGCAGGCCTACCGCTTTCCTGATAACCTCTAATTAGAGCATCAACAACATCTCCACCACAATAGTAAGTGACAATAGCTATAAATTTTTGATTATAAGATATATTATTCTTAAAATCTTTTTCGAATTTACTGAATAACTCTTTTGGATCCAAAGTAGTTTCAACCCAGTTTTCATAGTTTTCTTTCATCCAATTCAAACTACCATCTGAAGTTTTAGTATAACCAGGATTTGTTGTAATCCACTTATTAATTAAGCTTGGTTCCGGTACAAGTGTATACCTTCCTAAATCAGGATGATAAAAACCGCATTCCGGACTCATTAAAGGAAGTCCATTATCATTTAAAGTAGGATTAGAATATTTTGATGGTTCGATTAAATGACGAACATACTTGAAATAATTATCCATATTACTTATTAAAACTTCAGAATCCTTTATATCCTCTGATTGGAAATATGACCCAATATATGTATTTTCAATAGTATCATAAGTATTATTAGATTCACTTGCTCCAATTATATGCAAACCAGTTGCATTTAGGATTTCTTGTGAATAAACACCAAATGTATAAGCAACCCTATAATTTTTATTCGCAGGAGAATTAGCTAATAACTGTTTAAGATAGGATGCTGTAAATTTATTATATGCGGAATTTTCAGCAAACATATCAATATGAATATAATTAGCATATCCAGCTAACCATGCCCTTGATTCATCAAAATTAGTAGTACTAATATATGCAATACGCCTGGACATATTCATCAACAGGTCCACTTTCTCATTATGAGAGGAATAATCTACCAATAACAATATGTCGGGAACAAACATTACATCATCCATATCAAGAGTTCCACTATACTTAGTAAAATCAACATTAAATATCTTAAAAGATTTATAAGTTGAATAAGAAAATTCTAAATTATACTTTAATGAACCTAATCCAGTAAATGATACAATACCATCTTTATTTGTAGTTTTAGTAGAAATCAAGTTATTTGAAGAATCAAATAATTTAACCGTTGCTCCACCTAACTTAATACCATCCTCCGTCCATGTTTTGCCAGTTTCATTATAAGAATCATAAACGTGAACATTAATTGTATTACTTGCCCCCAATATTTCCGCACCTGATTGAGAAGCCTGGACATCGCCAACATTCGAATACAATGTTGTTTCTTCTAACTCACATGGAGTACTCACCACATCAGATATTGTTTCATTATCTCCTGCAAAAACACTGCCTACAGAAAATACAAGCAATATTGAAATAATTAATGCGAATAACAATCTATTATCTATAATCGTTTTCACCCCCTTTATGCCCAATTAGAAACATAGCAAAAAAAATTTACTATAATCTTAAGTTTAATTTGAAAATATATAAAACTAACTAAAATCAAAACAATATATGGAAAAATAAAACGAATTGTACACAAATAAGATACATTTAAATATTACATTGACCTAATAAGAAACACTAACATTATATGAGGTGACATTAATGCGCAAAATAATGATTTTACTAGCTATAATCATTGTTGGAATGCTCATTCCAGCAGGATTTTCAACAAGCGATACGCAAGCAGTAATAACCTATGGGGAAACAACCCACCACAATGCCGGCTATAAAAATATTGTTGATACTTTCTTTGTAAAACAGTCCGGTGTGGATTTACACGGTGTTGATTCCAAAATAATCACTGCAAATAATGTAAATAAGATTTCACGTGACATTACAGGTAAAACTTATTCATCTAACCAAATATATTCTTCAGCACTGGTGGATTTAAACGAAAATGATGATTTAGAAGTTAGTGTAGACAAATCAAAAATTACTACAATAACAGGCAATATGTATCTTTCTGCACTTAAATCAGCAGGAATTAGAGCAGGACACGTATATGTAACCAGTCCAGTAACTGCAACTGGAGAATCTGCTCTTGCAGGAATTATGAATTCCTATGAAGCGGCAACTGATACTAAAATTCCTGACAATATAAAAGAAGCAGCCAATAATGAGATTTATACCCAGGCAGAAATCGTTGAAAACTCGGATGTTAATGCTGATGAGTTATCCAAATTGGTTGATGATGTAAAAGAAGAAGTGGTGGAAAACAATATTACCGACCACCAAACTATTGTAAACATTATCAATAATTACACTGTTATAAACAACATCAACATTACAAACAGTGATATTGAAAACCTTGCAGAAAGTATTGAACAAATACAAAACGTTCAAGGGGATGTAAACACCTATCAAACTGAAGTATCAAATGTCTTAAACAACACTACTGATAGTACAGCAGGCGGATTATTTGGATTATTCAATTAATCCGAATCTCTTTTTAATTTTTCTATTTCTCCAAGATTCAAGATAATGAAATTTTTATATTTTGGATTGGCCAATATCTTATATTGCTTTTTCCCAGATTTAGCATATGCTTCATTCATTAAATCTTGTAGGACATCAACATCAGAAGTTAATATAAGATCTAATTTTATCATTTCTTCATCACTTAATGACTCTAAAAATGATCGGATAGTTGATTTAAATTTTAATACAATGTTTGAATTTTTACGTGCCATCATTTCCAATACAAATGAAGGTGCAATTGTGAATAAATGTCCGTATTCTTTTATATCTTCATATGAAAGTTCCTCAGCCATAATATCGCCATTACTTATAATATATTTCTAACATTATTAAATTTTATGAGTATGTAAGATTTTATAGGACTCCTACATGATTATTTTTAAAGTTGAAATTACATTTCAGTGAAAATTCATTTAATTTAAAAAATATTGGTTTAAATAGTAAATTACTTAAACACGCCAGATTATTTATCAATATAAGGATGCTGCTTTCTTTTAGCAATACAAACAACATCTATCGAAGCAATATCTCATATTCACATATTTCTAAAACCGAGTATAATTTTTTATAGCATTTGAAGATAAACCTCTTAGTTTAACTAACTTTCTTAACCGAACATCATCTTTTGAAAATTTGGTTTTAGTCGTCATGATTAATAATATGCAAATTACCACCATTTGGTAACCCACATAATTACATGGCATGTTAAGAATAAGCTACATAAAATTATGTGGGTTACTAACTAAAAATAGAGCAAAACTACCACGAATTTCAACAAAAAACATACTCATATAAATCTATTTGTTTCTTTTAAAAATTCTTCAGCTTCAACTATTCTTTTTTTAGCTAACTTTTGACCAATATCATCAATAGCATCATAATCAGCATTTTCCCTATCTGATTGGGCATTAGCCAGATATTTGTAAACATTATACTTAAAATCATCTTCTTTAACATATTTTAAACTAAATAATTGAATTAAACCCTGATGAGATTTTGGAATTTTACAATTCTTTTTAAGTAACAATGCCTTAGCACATAAAAACATACAGTAATAAGATAATGAAACAGAATCAGCATAACCTTCAATTTCAAATAAAGCTTTGCTATGTTTTAATTTAGTTTCAGCTTTAGTAATAAACGCAATAATTTCTTCATCCAATTACAACACCTTCTCTTAAAACATTAGTTAAAAATGAATAAGATTTAGTTTTATTAAAGTGTTCTTCGCTCATTACATGAGCTGAAATAAGTTCTCCTTTATCATACATAATCCATGCAACAGCATCTGCTATTTTATCATCAATCTCCATATGATGATTGGATATGATTAAAATATCTATATCTGACTCCTCAGTATCATCACCACGAGCAACAGAACCAAACAACATAATTGATTTAACATAATCTGATTTGATAGTATTTGCAAATTCTTTAGCTATTTCAATTCTATCATTCATAATAATCACCTAAGATAAGTAATATAATATTTAATATCAAACTTCCCATAATAAATATTTGCAAAATAATGATATTATCTACAATTATTACAACTACCACAAGATAATTAATACAAACATGAATAATTTTATCAATACTCATCACTACTTCTTAAACCAGTTGTCACGAAAAAGGAAATGATATCTTTATCCCTAATACTTTTACAAAATGACATTGCCATCTACTTCTCTCTATGAAATTATATATTCATCACGAATTCTATCTCTTTGAATAACAATATCAATAGGTTTTGGTTTTTCTATATCATACTCTCCCAATAAAGCTCTAAAAGTATCCAATTTAAGTTTTAATGTAGTGTTGGATAAATTTTTACTTTCTAAATAATCATGGTATTTGAATTGATATTCAGTAACAGACCTATCTTCTAGCTCCAATATTTTATATTACCCAGTTTCCTTACTAAAAATGGTTTCTGTTCCCTTTTACCAATACGAACAATATCAGATGGATTTACTTCAAATAAATTAAATATTTCATTAAAAACAGTGTCATAATTCTTTATAGCATTTTTAGTTAAACCTCTTCGTTTAACCATCCTATTTAATCTAATATCTTCTTCAGAAAATTTGGTTTTGGTTGTCATTTAATAATATGCAGATTACCATCATAAATGTTTGGTAACCCACATAATTACATGGCATGTTAATAGTAACCCACATTCTGTTTTTACAGCATTCATCTTAGCGAACTACCTTGCCTACACAAACGATTATCGGCAACTTTGTTCTTGCATCCTATGGAATGGCCGTTTCACCGCTTCTTTTAATGTCCTCAAGCAATATCATAGTCAACCATTAAAAGTCGTGTCGTTTCTGCTCCAGAGTCATACTTCTCAGTATACGTTTTTCAACGCCATAGATTTTGTTTGATGTGCGGAGTTTCCTTAGTTTACGAAAAACCAGTAGCTGTCTTTAACTTGCCAGAAAAAATTTTGATTAAAAAGTAGCAGGGCCTAGATTTGAACTAGGGATCTCGGGGTTATGAGCCCCGCGGGTTCACCAGACTACCCCACCCTGCTATATACAGAAATAGTCTAATAACTATAATTAATTATGTAATAGGTATTATATAAAGCTTTCGTAAAAATGGAAAAATCAAAGAAAATATATTAATTATTTTCTAATGATTCAATTCTTTTATCTAAATCATCCAACTTTTCTTCAGTGATTTTTTGAATTCCTCAGATGATTTTTTAAATTCCTTATAATCCTTATCCAAATCATCTACACTATCAGCAGTTTCATTGAATTTCTTCTCCAAATCCACTAAATCATCAGTAGTTGCTAAAGACCAATCTTTAATTAATTCATCACTTTTAGCATCAAGAAATGCATCAAGTTTATTAGAAAATCCATCAGTGTTTAATCCGGACATGTCAATGTCACTTAATTTGACTTTGATTCTTTTAGTCATGGATTCTTCTTTATCTGGAGAAACTGCATTTTCAGATAAATCAGCAGGATTGCCTCCTAAAACTTCCTCCATATGTGCATCTGCACTTGATGGCACATAATCCCTCAATTTATTCAAGGCAGAAGGATTATTTAATAAATAATAGTAAACTAAAATTGCAATAGCAAGTATTAAAATTATAACCGCAATCGCTTCAGTAACATCCATATTTACACCTATTTATTCATTTTTTTAAGTTTAGCTTCTTTTTGCTCGATTTCTTTAAGCATTTTTTCCAATTTTCTTTGTTCAGTTTCAGCTTCGAGTCTAGCTAATCTTTCATTAATTTCAGAATGAAGATAACCAACACGACTTCTAGCTTCAGTGGTTGATTGTCTAATAGCTGAAAGACTGTCCTGTTGCTCTTGCGGTAATGGAATAGGATTATCCATTAATCTTTTAGATTCAATATCTTTTTCCACCATGGACATTTTTTTAAGTTCAATTTCTTTTTCAAGCATTAAAATTGAATTTTTAGATTGTGAAATACTTTTCCATTGGAAAACGATGATAATTAATACAATAGCAACAATAACCAAAATTATTAATAAAAAAATTTGGTCTGGAATTGTAGGAATATCCATTTTTTAAACCTCCAATTTATATATAAATTGTAATACAAAATATTATATAAACTTTATCAATTAAATATTTAATTGATTAAACAGAAGGTAAAAATTTATGATAGAATCCTATATTGAATCTGGAAAACTAGCTTCTAAAATTCGTGGCGAAGCCTCTAAAATGATTAAAGATGGCACTCTAGTTATTGATTTGGTTGAATATGTAGAAAGTGAAATTTTAAAAGCAGGTGCGAAAATTGCTTTTCCATGTAATGTATCTCTAAATGAAGTTGCTGCACATTATACATCTCCTGCAGGAGATAAAACTGTAATTCATGCTGGAGATATGGTGAAATTAGATTTGGGTGCTATGATTGATGGGTATATTGCTGATACTGCAATTACTATAATCGCAGATGGAAATATTGATGAAAACTACACTCAAGATGAAATAAACCTGCATGAAGAAATAGTAGAAGCATCAGCAGCAGGCCTTGAAGCTGCAATATCGACTGTAAGAGCAGGTGTTGAAGTGTCCAAAATAGGACAAGCGGTTCATGAAGCAATATCAGAATATAAACTAAATCCAATTTTCAACCTAACCGGACATAGCTTAGAACAAAATAATTTACATGCAGGAATCTCAATACCGAATTATGACAACCACGACAAATATGTTTTAGAAGAAGGTCAGGCAATAGCTATTGAACCGTTTGCAACAAATGGAGAAGGAATTGTCAATGATGCTCCGGGACATTATATTTACTCATATATGTCAAATAAGCCATTTAGAATGAAAAGCACACAAAGAATTTTGAAATACATTCAGCATAAACACAGATTTGTTCCATTTTCAGGCAGATGGATAACAACTGAATTTGGTGAGAGAAAAGGAGCAATAGCACTAAAACAGTTATCTGAAGCTATGGCAATTTATCCTTATGCACCATTACGTGAAAAGCAAGATTGTTTTGTAAGCCAAAAAGAACATACAATAATTGTTGAAAAAGAAGGTTGTACTGTAACAACCATTTAATTTGGATTTACCCGCAATATCTTAATTTTAAAAAATAAAAAGAAAAGAAGTAGAATTAGTATTCTACCGGAAGAGGTAAACCTAATTTAGCTCTTCTTTCAATTTCTTTTCCGTTTTTCTCTTTTTTTTCAGCAGCTAATTTTTCAAGTAAACCAAGACCAGGTTTTACTTCGTCCATTGGTTTTGTTTCGATTAAACCAGCATCAACAGCTGCTTTAAAGATGGATTCACCATCATCTGTTCTGGTTAAAACAGTAGACCATCCGTTAGGAGATCCTACTGAACCTGTAGATACATCAGCCCATTCAGCAACATAATCCCTACAAATGTTACATCCAGCTTGTTCATATCCGTGTGTTTCTTTAATAGCTAAACCTGAGTCTTCACCATCTTTAGTTAACCAGAATTTTCCCTTACCAATGTCCATTTTAGTAGCATCAGTTAATTTGTCAAATCCCAATTTTGCAGTTGCAAAAGTATCAAGAGAAGCCATAGGGAAGTTTTCCATACAGTAAATACCAATGATCAATTTAATTTTATCAGCGACAAATCTAGTAAATGGATACGCTTGTGCTTTTCTTAAACCTTGGGTTTGGCATGGAGTTGTAACAATACCTACTTTTTCTAAACCGTATTGGCGAGTAGCATCTTTTAAAGCTGACAACATTGGAGATATTGAGTATTTAGTACCTGCATTTGCGATAACTTCCTCAGAAGAAGTTGCTACAATAGGACTAGGTCTCCAATCATCATCAGGAGTTCCAGCTACAACTGCACCTTCAATGATTCCCTCATCAAGCGCATAACAAAGTAATGCTGAAACAATTCCTCCATCTTGTGATACATCTAAAATTTTACTATTAGTTGATCTAGCAGATAATGCTTCTTTATAAGTACCTAATGGCATGTCAAATCCTCCTATAATCCTGTTTCCTCTTTAATTCTATTTATAGGTAACCATGCTCTCGGACACATTGTATAACAAGATCCGCATTTAATACATCTGTCCCTATCACAGCTAGGTCTTCCTTCAGAAAATCCCATAGCTCTTGTAGGGCATGCAAGAGCACAAGTTCCGCATCCAGTACATAATCCGTTAACTATTATATTAGTCAATACATCACAGCCGCATCCGGCGTTACAAGCAGCTTTATCGATTGCAGGTTGCAAGTATTCCATGTCACCATTGCATAATGCCACAACAACTTTTGCAATCATTTCAGGAGCTACAGGACATCCCGGAAGTGCGCAGTCAACATTAACTAAAGAACTGATTGGTGCAAAAGATTCGTGTTTAGGTTGTGCTTGTTGACCTCCACGTGCAAATGTTGTAAAGCAACCAGTCATAGCACAAGAACCGAATGCGCAAATTAAACCGGATTTTTCTCTTGCCATTAACAGTTCCTGAACACTGTGTTCATCTTGTAAACAGACAGACCCTTCTATTAAACATAAGTCCATTTCAGGCATTTCTTCAGCATAAGTACCATGAACCCATTTATCGACTAAAGTTTGCCCATATACAATGTCAACCATATCAGTTAAGACTGTAGATAAAATGTCATAATTTTCAGTTAAAGACATTGCATCACCAGTACATCCACTTAAGTGTATGTAACCAATACGCGGTTTTGATGAAGCAGCTTCAACTTCTTCTACAGGAGCAGCTTCAACCCTCTCTTCTACATCAGATGTGATTTCTTCTTGAGAACCACCAAAAACTTTTTTTAACTTTTCGAACATTTTTTAACCCCGATTTCATTGAAAATAAGATCAATAGTTTTAGGAATTGCCTTAACTACAGGTTCTGTTAAACCCATATCAACGTCCGGAGTTGGAATTTCAGCTGGTTTGCAACCAACAACAACAACCTCACATTTTTCTGAAATTTTTTGAAGAGGTTCTTCAACAGTCATTCCGTGAGGATTATCGTATTTTCCTACTTTCATTATATTAGGATCAAATACTTGCACATAACCAGGCTCTGCATCAAATTCGACTACATCAACAACAATTAGTTTTTTCCAATCATATTCTTCATAAAGTGGGAAGAAGTTGGTTGGGGCTGCAGTTCCACCATCAATGAATTGAATACCATCAGGCAATTCAATACCTTCAAATTTCTCTTTGATTTGATTTAGAACATCTTTATCAAATTCATTTTCCACATATGCAGTTATGGCAGGGTCATAATAATCATTTTTATCATTAGAGTATTTTTGTAGAATGTTTATAAGTATTGGACCATATCCGTCATCTTTAAATAAAACATTTCCGCATCCTATTACAATAATTTCCGAATCGTAAGGCATTTATTTTCCTCCAAATTAAATTTTCACCATTTCATTTTTGATTATAGATTTATCTTCATCATCAACTACCATCACGTGAGTAGCGCAAGATAAACATGGATCGTATGCCCTAATTACATGTGGACCTAATTCATGATGGAAACCTTCTATAGCCGGACCCATTGTTGGAATATTCCATGTAGTAGGTACAATTGCAGAATAGAATTGAGTTTTACCATCTTTAACTTGTGCCATGTGTGCATTGGTTCCTCTAGGACCTTCAATAATACCGAAACCTAATTCCCCAGTGCCTCTTTTATCATAGCTTACATTAGCTGGAGCAGAAGTGTCAATTGCATCTAATGCATCCATACAGGATTGATAGTTTTTCATCATTTCATCAGCACGAGCTACGTGTTGAGCTATAACTCCTTTTCCTTTAAATCCTTCGAATTTTTCCATTCTTGCTCTAGGACCTGTTTCCACATTGGTGCCGTTGATTAATGGAATTACTGAACATGCTTTTTTACCAATTTCAGGGTCATCATACCATGCTTCAGGCAATACTTCTGAAAATGCATCCATATCAAACTCGTTTACACCATAAGTCGGGTGCACTGCGAGTAACGGTTGGTTTACTACACCTAAATCTTCAGGAATACCTATTTTCTCTGCACTTTCAGAAACACATGTTTTAATAAATTCAATATGTTCTTCGAGTTTAGGTTTAAGTGCAGTCATTCTTTCTATTAATCTTTCTTTTGCAAATGGAGTAAGGTTTCTTGCCATTCCACCTACTCTCACATCAGATGGATGGATACCTTCACCAGCAACCATGTCAACAACATATTGAACATTTTTTCTTACTTCACTCACACTATCAACTGCAGCGGCAAATTTATCAGCCGGGACAAAATCTGTTGCAATTAAAAAATGATGAATGGCGGCACTGTTAATATTGTGTGCTGCTAAGGTAGCTTCTCTTAACAATCGAGCTGCTTTAGGAATTTCAATACCTAATGCCTGATCTATAGCTTCAGCAGATGCTAAAGTATGAGGAATTGGACAAACCCCACAAATCCTTTGGCATAAAACTGGAGCTGTTTCTGGTGCTTTGTTAAGAACCATCTTCTCCAAACCCCTTACTGGAGTTATACTTAAATACATACCTTTTGTAACAATCCCTTCATCGTCCACTTCCATGACTAGCTCGGCATGGCCCTCCTGACGAGTTGTAGGGGATATAACTACTCTATCTTTCAAATATGTCACCTCAATTATATTAGAAACTAACAATATTATTATATATTCCTTATTATTAATAAGTGACTTCAAATGAGATTAATCGAAATATATATAATAGATAAAGAACTAAGATTATTTATTATAAAAATTAATAATACCTGACAGGAGGGAAATAAATTGGATAAAGCAAATATAATTATTTCAGTAATTATTGTGTTATGTATTGCAGCGGCTGTTGCAGCATATGGAATAACCAATAGTGGGAACCCAATATTCTCTGATTTATCCAGTATGAGTGCAAAAGATGATAATGCTGGACATGGTGTTGGAAATAATTCCAACATTGGAAATAATTCAGGTTCATCTGTAGCAACTACAACAGGAAGTTCAAGTTCAACTGGATCAAGTGGATCTGGTAGTTCATCAGGAAGTTCAAGTTCCGGAGGATCATCCTCTGGAGGAAGTTCAAACTCCAGAGGCAGTGGCAGCGGTAGTAATGGAGGTGGCAGTTCAAACACCCATTTATCTTACTCATCAGCAAAAGCAATTGCAAATGATGCAATTTTAGAAGAAGGTTGCTATGCTGGAAGCGGTTACTATTCTGGAGGATACTGGTACTTTAATGTATATGATGCAAAGGGCAATGTAGTTGACACAATTGCAGTGAATGATAAAACTGGATTTACTGAAAGAGCCTAAGGATTAAATTTAATCCTTTCTTTTATTTTTTTTAAAAATAGATAAATATATATAATAAAAATTACAAAATTATTATTGCTGTTAGTGAGGGCCCGTAGCCTAGCTGGATAGGGCGTCGGACTTCTAATCCGAAGATCCCGGGTTCAAATCCCGGCGGGTCCGCTCTTACTAAAATCTTTTTTTAAAATATTTTTTATAATTAATTTAATTTTGGGCTTGTAGCCTAGTCTGGAAGGGCGTAAGACTCCTAATCTTAAGATCGAGGGTTCAAATCCCTCCAAGTCCGTTTTTTAAAAATTATCTAAAGTAATCATTTTAGGTTTTTTAACTTCTTTTTTAAAACAGATTTTACCGTATTGGCCTCCACCTCCAGGCATAATGTCAATTGTGTTATTTCTGAAAGATTCAATAGCTAAAGAAACATCTGCATCTATTTTTTTAATATCATTAACATCCTCATTTATTAAAACATCGATTTCAGTTTTAAAATTATCAATTAATTTCCGCCATATCCCCTGGACAGTTTTTGTAGTAACTCCTTTATTGTAAACCGATGAGATTATTTCGGCTAATGGCATTAAATGAACATAATTTGGCCTAAAAGAAGGATGGTGAGGTTTGTTAAAATCGGCAATTTCAGATATTCTATAGTCCACTCCTTTTTTAATTGTACCTCCGCAGCTGCATTTCATTTTATTCTCACGAGCAGTTGCAGGATCAATTAATCTGTAGCATTTTGTACATGCAGTCATGTGATATTTCCCCAAATTTGGCACCAAACCATAATTTGCTTTAATATCCTTGTGTTTAATGGCTTTTTTTATTGAAGAAAATGAAATATCCTCAAGCTCCATCTGATTAAATTCACGACCTAACCTATGTGGCCAAGGGGAATGTGCATCTGAATTTGTTAAAAATGGAAAGTCCTTAAGTTCAGATATCGTATCTGCCATATCTGTATCTGCTGAAAGACCTAATTCAACAAAATCCGGCTTTTTTTCATAACAATCATAAATGCTGTCATAAGATTTATACATTCCAGTCCAGGGAGTAAATGCATGTGCCGGACCAATCAAACAACCATAATCATGAGCCAATTCCAATAGCTCCGCACCTCCAAGATGTGTTTTGGGCCTTCCATCAGTAGCTTTGTTTTTCGAAGGCAACTTATTAGATAATTCACGGGCAATATCCAAATCAGGGATGATTATTACATGATGAATTCTATGTTTTGCTTCAACTTCTGTTGTTAAAACAAAATCCATAGAATTGGCAGTATAAATTCCATCACCTGAATAAGTAGTGCTTTCTTGAACAATATCTAGCCACTTTGGATGAAATGCATCCCCAGTTCCTAATAATTGCAGGCCTTTTAATTTGGATTTAGGAGCCATATTATTAATTAGCATATCCTTAGACGATGCCATTGAAAAACAACTGTGAATGTGAAAATCAGCATTTACTAACATGATTAAATGTTAGAACGTATTATTATTTAATATTTTTTTAACTTCATGAAGTGAGCATTTCTGGTTATTATCTGTTAAATCAGTGTTAATTTCACTATTTGATTTGAAATCTTTTAAAAAAGCGTTTGTTTTATGTATTAACTCAATGATTTCTTTTTGAGTAGTGGGATATTGAAGTTTTAATGTTGGAATGTCTAAATCATTAACAATTTTAACCAGCAAACTATGAGCGTTATTACATGAATTGCCTCCGAACAATATTAACTCATTTAAAGAATTGTACATTCTTTTATAGTTTTTCGGACGCTTTCCAATAATTATGGCTGCATCAGCATCATCAATAATTTTAGAAAATAAAAACAGCCTTGATTTTACACCAGATGGAAGTTCACTAGACGAATATTTGGTAATTAAGCTATTAAAAGTTAAATTTCCATCACAAATATCCATGTTATCATATTTGGAAAAATTAGATGGAGATAAATAAGTGTGTCCATTTTTTTCGATTAATGGAATGACAATCATTGAAGCATCAGGTATGACAATAACATTCATAAAAAAAGTAAATGAATATTGGATTGAACTATCCAATATATCTTAAATCATCAGCATTTCCAGCATTGGCTTTGTTGATCAAATCCTGTTCCATTTGCTGAGCCTTAGCAATCATTTCTCTGGTTTTTTCAGCTCTTTCTTCTAATTTATTAGTATTGATTTCAAAATTGAGCAATAATGATAATTTATTCAATAAAGCTTCAGCAGCTTCAGCATCAATAAAGTAACCTGGAGTTTCCCCCATGAGACAGCATCCTTCGATTCCTTTACGAGTTCCCAAACCTAAGAATAATCCGGAAGCCCCAACAATGCCACCGTCATTAGATCTTACTTCAATCTCAGCTTCTTTTAATAATTCAACATTAGCTTCACAAGTAGCCGCTCCAAAGACTTTGGGATTTTCAATAGGTTGTGGGGAAGTAACCATGCCGCCTAAAGTGAAAATTCCATTAATATTGTAATTTGAAACAAATTCTAAGACTTCTTTACATACCAAATATTGTCCTTCAGGAGATAAAGCCTGAGTGTTGCCTACAAGAATAATTAAATCTAAGTTATCTTCACCAACATCTTTTAAGTAATACAACTCATTTAACATGTTCTCGATTATGCCCTCTTCTTTTACAAAAACTTGCGGAGGAAATGATGGAGAATAAATTTCAGCAAATTTAGTAGCTCCCAATTCATCAATAATATAATCTGCAGCTAATTTGCCAACATGTCCAAGACCGGGCAACGCTTCTATAAAAATAGGATTATCCAATTCGATTTCTTCTAAAACACTTATTTCAGTAGTATTCATACAATAACTACTCCTTATTCATTGCTTCTTTTTTTAAAATACGGCGGTATTTACCATATTTATCCTCAACTGAAAATTTAGGAGGATAAATTACTTTAAGTTGCCCGCCACATTTTGGGCAAGCATCTTTCAAAGTATAAATTCCACATTCAGGACATTTATTCATTTTCATATTCATAAGAATCTAATTATTATCTAACTCTCTTAAAAATGAACCGTTGCCTCCAGATCCTTCAACAACTGCAATACATCTTTCAGCAGCTGTTTTAAGAGTTTTTTCCGCCAATATATAATCAGTAGATTTTACGGTAATCCTATATCTTGGAGCACCAACACATTGGACTTTAATCTCTTCTTCCTCATTGTCATGTTCTTCAGCAGCCCTTAGTGCAGCAATGATAACATCAACACCATCAGGTACAAAAGTTTCAATATCTACATAACCACTAATGTGAACTTCAGGAGGAGTAATGTTTTTTACAGCTACTTCAGCAATAGCATCAGCCCAATCCTGAGGGATTCCTTCTTCAGTTAAAGATTCTGCTCCTTCATCAGCAGCAGTTTCAAAAGCGCCATAAACATCCCCAAAGATGTCCATGAGCTCATAACCTACTTCATCATAAGCTTCATTTAAAGTCTTATCTAAAGATTTAGCAGATAATTCTAATAATTTTTCAGCTTTTTGTTCAATTTTCCAATGTTGGATTTTTTTAGTTCTTTGGTCTTCACGGATTCTTTTTAAAGAAGCATCAACATGCCCCTTTTTAGGGTTTACTCTTAAAACACGACAGACAATCTTTTGATTTTCTCTTACATGATCTCTAATATTTTTAACCCATCCAGAAGATACCTCAGAAATGTGAATGAAAGCTTCTTTGCCCTGATATTCTTCTAATTTAGCAAAAGCCCCATAATTAAGAACTTTATATACTGTACCGACAATAAGTTCCCCTTCATCAGGCCATTCTTGATTTTTTCTTACCATACTCTCACCAACATTTAATAGAAATTATAAAAAATAGTAAAAAATAAGTTTAAAACTAAAATTTAGTTTAAAACTTTTTCAATGTGTGCAGTGATTTTAGCTTTAGCACCGCGAGATTTGACAAGGGTTTTGCCACAAATAATACATTTTACATCAGATGCTGCACGATCAAAGATTACTTGTTCATTGTCACAATCCAAACATTTAACTTTTAAAAAGTTTCCTCTACCTTTACTAACCATGTTAACCACCTTATTTAGCTACGAATTCAGGTTTACCTGTTCTGAAAGATTGTTTAATGTGAGATTTTCCACATTCCTTACATTTAAGTCTTAAATCTAATTTTTTAACTGGTTTGTTTCCAGCAGGTAAAGGCCTTGGGTAACCTCTGTAACCAGCAGTTACACGTCTGAATTGTCTTTGTCCCCAGGTTAATTCACTAGCTTTTCTTTTCTTTGCAGTGTGAACTTCATGTACTGTGTGTCTTTTACAATGAGGACAATATGTTCTTTTTTCCTTTGGTATTTTCATTTTTTCACCGTTAATTAATAAGTTATGATAAATCTAGTTGTGAATTTATCTAAATTCAATTTCTATCAAAAAAGTAGAGATAAAAACTGCATTGTAACGCATCAAGTCTACATACAGCAGAAATCCAAATTATATAAAATACAATTTTTTATTATCACAAATAGATACAATTAATATGTCTATAAATTAAGTTATTTAAAGGTAATGGAAAACTTGCACTTTCAAACTTTAGTGATAGATTATTTTTTTAATTATAAAGATGCCTCCAAATATCAGAAAACAGTTTTTAGGAGGTTTGTCATTAAATCCATAATTTCTTAATTTTTCTTAGTTTTCTAATTTTTATAGTCTTGAAAGGTGATGATGGCATTTTGAAATTAATCGGAACTACAAAAAATGCAGTTGACAACGAAAATCAACTAATAAATACCATTTACAACGTGAGAACACTATTTTAACAAAAGATTTAAACATTTAAAATGCAATAAATATTACTAATTCTAATTAAAAAAGGTGAAAAATATGCCAGAAACTGATTATTTAAAAATACCACAAAACAGAATAGGGGCATTAATAGGAAGCAATGGCAATATTAAAAAATCCATTGAAAAAGCAACTGGAACCATCCTAGATATTGATAGTGATGAAGGCACAGTTCATATTACGCCAAAAGAGGATATAGAAGATCCATTAGGAGTTTGGAATGCAAACCATATCGTTAAAGCAGTAGGACGTGGATTTAATCCAGAAGTGGCGCTTAAACTTGTTAGCGATGAGGTATATTTAGAAGTACTTAGTCTGCCATTGTATATTGGCAAATCTAAAAAAGCCCTTGCAAGACATAAAGGTAGAATTATTGGAAAAGATGGAAAAACACGTGAAATAATCATGGAAATGACCGAGGTCGATATGGCAATTCAGGGTAAAACCGTTTCACTTATTGGAGAAATGGACAATATCATGGTTGCAAAAGAAGCTGTTGAAATGATTTTGAATGGTTCTAGACATAAAACCGTTTATGGATTTTTAGAGCACAAAAAAGAAACATTAAAAATGAAAGAGTTCAAAGATCTTGTTGGAATTGAAGATGACAAAATTGAATTTAAAGACAACATTGACTTTGATGAAAAAGATTTTTAGGAGTTTTATTCTCCTAACTCATTTTTATAATTTAACAAAAATTAGAAGCTAATTGTTTCTTATCAAATAAATATTACAACATCACATCAATTTTAATAACATATCTATATAAAAATTATTTCAATACTTAAAAGATTTTATATACTTTAACCGACATATATAGATAACATAGTACAAATACTATATTTTCCACATGTTTTTAAATTATTATTTTACCAGAAATTTAAGCAATCTAGATAGGGCAATGAATAAATATTACTTTTCAAATGCTCTCTCACTTTATTTAAATATAGTAAGCTAATAACTTTAAACATGTAATTTATAAGGAGGAAAAATTTTGGCTCAACAACAATTAGGATTAGATTGGGAAGAAGACTTTCAAAGATTGACTCCATCTGAATTCTTTAGAAAAAACAAACAGATGCTGGGATTTACTGGTAAAATCCGTTCATTAACCATTGTATTCCACGAATTGATTACAAACAGTTTTGATGCATGTGAAGAATCTGAAATATTGCCCGATATTGACATCGAATTAAAACGCATTGATAAGGAACATTATGTTTTGAGACATAAAGATAATGGACCCGGAATTCCTGAAGACTATGTAATGCAAGTGTATTGTATGATGTTTGCAGGATCCAAATTCAGAAACATACAATCTAGAGGACAGCAAGGTTTAGGTTGTAGTGGTTGTGTACTCTTATCCCAAATGACAACAGGTAAACCTGCTCATGTAATTTCATGTTACAAAGATGGAGATGAAATTAAAGGAGTGAAAATGAAATTCCAAATGGATGTTAAAAACAACCGTGGAATTTTAATGGAAAGAGAAGATTTCCCTGCAGAATCAACTGGAGTATGTATCGAATTACAATTTAAAGATGTTTCATACTCACTTGCAGAACAAGGTGCTTTTGAATATATCCGAAGAACCATGATTGGTAACCCTCATGCGAAAATCACATTCAGAGATCCTTCTGGACACAAATACATCTTTAAAAGAGCAGCGGATGTTGTGCCGGTGCAACCAAAAGAAGTATTACCTCACCCTAAAGGCGTAAGTGCTGATGATTTAGTGGAAATGGCTCAAAATACAGACAGTAGAAGATATAAAAGCATGCTAACTTCTTCAATGTCAAGAATGTCCAATAAAAGAGTAGATGAAATTGCTGAGATAACTAGAATTGACATGAACAAACGTCCGAAAGCAATGACATTCCAAGAGGCAGAAGCCATTGTTCACTGCTTTAAGAAAATGAAATTCATGGCTCCTCCAACAGACGGACTTATACCAATCGGATCTGAACAGATTGAAAAAGGTATGAAGCAAATTCTTAAACCTGAATTTGTAACAACCATAACCCGAAAACCAGTCACATATGCAGGCGGTGTTTCATTTATTATTGAAGCGGGTTTGGCTTATGGTGGAGATGCTGGAAGAGTGGTTAATGAAAAAAGAAAATCTGAAATTATGAGATTCGCTAACAGAGTTCCATTAACCTTTGATGCAGGAAGCTGTGCCATTACAGAAGCTCTTAAAAGTATTGATTGGAAACGTTACGGTTTAAAAGATATGGATAACACTCCATTAACCTTATTTGTCAATATTATTTCAACTCAAGTACCTTACCTTTCAACAGGTAAACAAAGCGTATCACCTGAACCTGAAATCGTTCACGAAATCCGACAGGCAACTATGAAATTAGCTCGTAAATTACAAAAACACTTAAGAGCTAAAAGAGCCGCTAAAGAAAAAGAAAAACGTTCAAAAGTATTTGAAGAATACGTGCCAGTTATTATTGAAGAAGCCGCAAAACTTGGTGAAACTGGAGTGCCTGAATACCACAAAGTACTTGCAAAAGTAACCAAAAGAGCTCTTGCAGAGTTGCTTGGTGAAAAAGTTGAAGAAGAAGATGAAGAAGAAGAACTTGATGCAATCATCATGGAAGAGCTTGATGAAAGAGGCCATGTAGTTAGTGAAGGAGAATCCACATTAGATGGCTTCCAAGAAGATGATGTTGAAGATGGTTTTGAAGATTAGGTGATTTAAATGACTGAAGTTGAAGAAAAAGGAAAATCCCATAGGGAAAAAAGAAAAGAATACACCTATAACAAATTAAAAGGGTTAGGTCAGGAAATTATTGAAGAAATTGAGAAGAATAAAGTCCCTAATCTCAGAGTTCCATCCAGAGGTACTGGAAATATTGTTTATGATGATGCTAAAAGATATTACGTATTAGGTGACAGATACGGTAGAAGATCACTTGGTAATGTAAAACAAATCAGAAAATTAGGACAAATGGTTTATGTAGCTAATTTCTGTAAAGATTTAGTAGCAAGAGAAAAAACCGCAACAATCAGGGAGATGTATTATGTTTCCGAAGGTTGGGGAATAAGTTTTAAAACACAACAGGAATCCAACATTGTAGGAGAAGACTTAGAAGTAACTCTCGGTACTACCCGTGAAGATTTAGGTTTAATGCCAGAAGAAGACGGTGCATCTGTTTATGGAGACATAACTCTCTTTGATGAAGTAGAGCTTAATGCCGCAAATGTTGGAAAATCCGGCTATACAATATCACCGACAATTGACCAAGTAGAATTCTTAGATTGTAATGTAGATAAAGTATTGGCCGTGGAAACCATGGGAATGTTTCACAGATTAGTGCAAGAAAATGCTCATAAAAGATTTAATACATTGATTGTAGGGCTTAAAGGACAAGCTGCCCGTGCTACAAGAAGATTTATTAAAAGAGTAAATACTGAGTTAGGTTTACCTGTATATATCTGTAACGACGGAGACCCTTGGGGATTCCACATTGCACAGGTTATTATTTCTGGAAGTGCAAAATTAGCTCACGTTAATCATGACCTCGCAACTCCTGATGCTAAATTCATTGGAGTAACTGCATCTGATATTATCAATTATGACTTACCAACCGATAAACTCAAAGATGTTGATGTTATGAGACTCAAAGAGCTTGCTAAAGACCCAAGGTATAAAGGTGACTTCTGGCAAACAGAAATCAAAAAGATGCTTAAAATTGGTAAAAAAGCAGAACAGCAATCTTTCTCAAAATATGGTCTTGAATATGTAGTAGATACATATTTCCCGGCTAAATTTGAGGAAATGGAAAATCAGGCTTAAGCTGAAATTTTCCTCCTTTTTAATTTTTTTAAATAATTTTTTCCAAAGACGAATATCCTCTAAATTTAATTTTATACTATTTCTATTAATCATTTCATCCATAAATCAAATTAAGAACATTAAAATTAAAGAAAATGGAAAAATCATAATGCAAACTTTAGGCGAACAAAATATTTATATACTAAAAAAATCTTATACCCCAATAAGTATAGGATGTGATATTTTGAAACAATGTATGGATATTGACAATTTACATAGAAGAATTAAAAAAATCATTGGCCAGTTAAATGCTATTGATCGTATGATTGAAGAAGATATTCCATGTGAACAAATTTTAATGCAAATAAATGCATCAAAATCAGCATTACATAAAGTAGGATACATCATTGTTGAAGGACACCTTGAAAATTGTGTTAAACAAGCTATTGAAGATAAAGATTCAGATGAAGCCATTGGAGATATTTCTTCAATTTTAGAATACTACTCCCGAATTTAATTTTTTTTAAAATAAATATATACCCTATGGGGTATACCTATACTAATGGAGCTGTTTAATATGAACCTTACAGAAGATAAAAAAAAGAGATATTAATCATAATAATATCCACAATTAGTGTAATTGCAAGTTTCATACTATCTCTCGATTATATTTCATGGATTGCAGTTATATTATGTGGAATACCCCTATTTAAAGACTGCATTGAAGGATTAATCGCTGAATTTGACATAAAAGCAGATTTGCTTGTGAATATAGCCATTATTGCATCAATAATAATTGGTGAAATATTTGCAGCAGGAGAAATTGCGACAATTATGACTATTGGAGGATTTTTAGAAGAGTATACAGTATCAAAAGCACAAGGAAGAATTAAAAAACTTGTAAAAATGACTCCTCAAGTTGCAACAAGAATTAGAAATAGAATTGAAGAAAAAATTGATGTAAAAGAAGTAGAAATTGGAGATATTCTTAAAGTGCTTCCAGGAGAAAGTATCCCAACTGATGGAATCATCATAAGTGGTGAAACATCAATCGATCAATCAACATTAACAGGAGAATCATTGCCTGTTGATAAAAAAGCAAATGATGAAGTTTACAGTGGATGTATCAACCTTTATGGATCATTTACAATGAAAACCACTAAAGTAAGTGAAGATAGTTCACTTCAAAAATTAATTAAATTAGTTGAATCATCCTCTCCCGAGAATTCAAAAATCGTAAGACAAGCAGACAAATGGGCAACGATGATTGTTGTAATAGCTTTTTCAGCAGCGATCTTGACTTATTTATCCACATTTGAAATAATCAGATCAGTGACAATATTAGTAGTATTCTGTCCATGTGCATTAGTTCTTGCAACACCGACTGCCATTATGGCTTCTATTGGAAATTTAACAAAATACGGCATTTTAGTAAAAGATGGTCAATCAATAGAAGAATTATCCTGTGTAGATGAGTTAATATTTGACAAAACCGGAACTTTAACACATGGCACTCCTGAAGTTATAGATATCATATCCGATAATCCCAATGAAATGATGTATCTTTTGACTTCCCTTGAATCAAAATCAGAACATCCACTAGCAAGAGCTATTGTTAAACAGTACAATAGTTCTGGATCAGCAGAAGTTAATGACTTTAAAATGCATATTGGAATGGGAGTCACCGGAACAATCAACAACTCAAAAATAACTGCAGGAAATAGAAAACTTCTCAGTAGCGAAAATATTCCATTAAAATATGACAAAGAGCCAGAAAACAGCGAAATAGAAATATTTGTAGCCAAAGATAGAGAAATTATTGGAAAAGTACTTCTTGCAGATACACTTCGCGAAACTTCAAAACAAACAATTAAAAAGCTTAAAAGATTGAAAGTCAGAACAACATTACTTACAGGAGATAATGAAACAACTGCAAAAGAGATTGCAAATCAAGTTAAACTCAGAAATGTAAAAGTGAACTGTTTACCTGAAGACAAAACAGAATATATTAAACAGGAACAATTAAAAGGAAATAAAGTTGCTATGATTGGAGATGGAGTTAATGATGCGCCATCACTTAAAAAAGCAAATGTTGGAATAGCCATGGGAAAAATCGGAAGTGATGTTAGTATTGAAACTGCAAATATTGCACTGATTAATGACAATATTGATGATATCCCCCATTTAATTGGAATTGCTCGCAAAACAATGAAAACCATTAATCTAAGTATCGGTTTTGCTCTAACATTGAACATTATTGCAATGGCACTGGCTATTTTAGGATGGTTAAATCCGATTGAAGGAGCATTAATTCACAACATTGGTTCGGTTATTGTAATTATTTATTCATCTACATTAACCAACTATGAATTATCATATAAAGATTATAAAGTTAAAAAATTAGGCGCAACTAAACATTTAAATAAATCAAATACTTAAATGTTAACTATAAATAATAAGGTGAATTTCATATGAGTGAAAAAGAAATTAAAGTAGTGGGCATGCACTGCCCATCATGTGTAAATGCTGTTGAATTATCTTTAAAAGATGTTGATGGAATTGAAGATGCTAAAGCAGATTTAGATTCCGGCATTACCACAATTACAATGTCTGATGATGTGAGTGATTCAGAAATTAGCGATGCTGTTGAAGAGGCAGGTTTCAAAGTAGAATAATCTCTACTTACTTTTTCTTTTTGTGCGACAAACAATTATCTTTTAAATTTTGTCATATGGACTCATTTTCTTTTTTTGAGAGTCTTATGTTAGACGTGTCGGTGCAATGGGAGAACCTAAACTCAGGTCGCATCTGACAGAGGATAAACCTGATAAGTCTAGAATTGTCCCTAATTATTTGTTTACTAATCCGGAAACTGGTTCTCAGTTACTTAGGATGAGCTGGTTTTGCTAAATTACCATTGAAGTATGTAACTGCTCCGTATAATCGTGAGTATTGGGACCATATTTAGAAAATAAAGTTCAAAGCTGTTTGAAGTGTTTATATTGATAGATTCATATATCATCTGCTTCAGATAACTAATATACTTGAGCCGACTTGTTTGAAAACAGATACGGACAGTTCTGGAGGATGAGTGAGTAATCACTCCAACTTATCAGACCATTAATAAAATTTTTAAAATTCCGACATTTAACAATAGTTTTAAATTTAGATAACCCCCACATAACCTACACACCAAATTCCTATCATTTGTTGAACTTTAATAATTAATCCTATTAAGTCAAATATCAAATTTTAAATAAGTCAAATAACAAAATATAACCCATATAATAAATTTAATATTATAAAAGAAAAAGGGATGAAAATGAAAACTGTTGCAATTAATGGTTATGGAACCATCGGTAAAAGAGTGGCTGATGCTGTAGCTGCTCAAGACGACATGAAAGTAATTGGTGTAAGTAAAACTAGACCAAACTATGAAGCAAGAACTGCTGTTGAAGAAAAAGGATATCCACTATACATCGGAATTCCAGAAAGAGAACAATTGTTTAAAGATGCTGGAATTGAAATAGCCGGTACCGTTGAAGATATGATTCAAGAAGCAGATGTAGTTGTTGATTGTACCCCTGGAAGTATTGGATCGCAAAACCTTGAAATGTATAAAAAAGCAGGTGTTAAAGCGATTTATCAAGGTGGAGAAGACCATGAGCTAACAGGCCTTTCATTTAATGCTATTTCTAATTATGATGATTCCTATGGTGCAGATTACACCCGAGTAGTTTCATGTAACACCACAGGATTAACTCGTACATTATCTACAATTGATCCTATTGCAGATATCAAAAAAGTAAGAGCAGTAATGGTGAGAAGAGGATCGGATCCTTCTGAAATCAAAAAAGGACCTATCAATTCAATTGTTCCAAATCCACCGAAAGTGCCTTCACACCACGGCCCTGATGTAAAAACCGTCATGAAAGGTATTGATGTAACAACTATGGCATTACTCGTGCCAACTACTTTAATGCACCAGCACAACATTATGGTTGAAATTAACAATGATGTTGAAACTGAAGATGTTGTTGAAGCATTAGAAAAACGTTCTAGAGTAATAGTTGTATCTGCTGAAGAAGGTTTAGGCTCAACCGCTGAGTTAATGGAATACGCTAAAGAATTCGGAAGAAACAGAAACGATTTATATGAAATTCCGGTTTGGAGAGAATCTGTTAATGTAGTGGATAACGAATTGTTCTACATGCAAGCAGTACATCAAGAATCCGATGTAATACCTGAAAATATTGATGCAATTCGTGCACTTTTAGAAATTGAAAGCAATAACGAAAAATCAATTGATAAAACTAACAAAACTATGGGAATCTTCTAATTCTCCTCTTTTTTATTATTTTTTAATCGATTTAAATGAAACATGAAGTGCTTTTTGGACCTGCGGGAAGTCCTATAAATTATAAAGGAGCAGGATATAAAGCTCCAAGCTACATTCAAGAAGAAGACCTAGACTCTTATGAATACCAATCACCATACGGCGTTAGGATTGGTGAAGACTCTGCAAATACTCTTAAAAAAGAATCTAAAAAACATGATATTTTAGTTTCCATGCACGCACCATATTACATTAATTTATGTGCAAAAGAAGAATCGAAACTTGAAAAAAGTATTGGGTATTTAATCGCAGCTGCCCGTGCGGGAGAATGGATGGGCGCATATCGTTTAGTATTTCACCCAGGAGCTTATTTGAATAGAAAACCTCAAAAAGCTATGGAAATATCCAAAAATACTGTTAATAGATTATTCGAAGAACTTGAAAGCGAAGGCATTAAAGAATTTACATTCGCTCCCGAAACTACAGGCAAGCGTACACAGCTTGGAAATGTTTCAGAAGTGGTTGAATTATGTGCAACATTTGACAATTTTGAACCAACAATTGATTTTGCACATGTTCATGCACGTGGTCGTGGATTTTTAAATAAAAAAGAAGATTACAATTGCATTTTCTCAACAATTGAAGACAACTTGGATATTGACATATTGCATTGCCACTTCACAACAATTGAATATGGTCATGGAGGGGAAGTGAAACATCACACATTAGCTGAAAGTGATGAATATGGTCCGAATATCGAAGATTTACTTTCTAATTTAATTGATAATGGTTGGAGAGCAAATATTATTTGTGAAACCCCTGAAAGAGACCTTGATGCTTTAAAAATGAAAAAATTGTACGAAAATATGATTTAATAATCCTTTACAGAATCAATTAAATCATCCATTTCATTAAATAAATTATTTATATCCTCATTATCTTTTTTATTGGAACTTAATTGAATTACAAGTTCATTTATTAAATCTTCCATTTTATCAACAAAAGCATTTAATGTTTTTATTTTATTTTCAATTTCACCATCAACAAAACTGTTTTCATCCAATTCCATCATTCTATGGGCAATGATTACTTGATTTGTAAAAAGTTGATTAGATTTGGTAATGGAAGATGTGAATTTAGAATAAGACATATGTGTAGGATCAAATAATTTTTCAACTAATTCGCTGGCTTTAGATTGTTTTGAATTATAATCATTTTCAATTTCATCAATTCTGGATTTGTATTTAGAAAGAGCTTTAACAGCATGGGGTTTATAGTATTGATAAACTTTTTTACCGCATTGGGAACAAAAATGTTGATTTGGAACTAATCTAGCTCCACAGTAAATACAGAAATGATTATGATTATCTTCAAAACTCATAAATTAATATTTGTATGATTGTATTTAATATATTTTAACTAAAAAATATGTGATAGAGGTTTAATCCTCTTTAAAATAACTAGCAATTATTTGACCTTTACTAGTTAATCTATATATTCTATTTCTACGCTTTTCCTCGTTTATGCATTCTGCAATATCCCTATCTTTTAAATCTCTTAAAATATTAGAAATATGTGTTATTCGAATGCCAGAATCTTTTGCTATTTGAGTGGGAGTTTTATTTTCATCCATTAATTCTTTTAATGCTTTAGTTCTGTATGATGAAATTCTTATAAAAGCAACTAATTTTAATATTTCGTCATCCATAATAACACCAATAAATAATGTTTAAATTAAACAATATTTAAAGTTATATACAATATAAATAAACACAATAACAATTAAGTAACATCCATTAACATGTGCCAGATACTATACCTTTTTTAAATGTAAAACAACAATTTCGGATTCAGTTTCCCACCTCATTGGAGCATCCATAGAACCTACCCCAGTAGTCACATGGAGATATTTGCCCAATCTATTTTCAAATAATCCCTTAGTATATTTAAACATTAAATTTCCAAACCAAACTACAGGATAGAATTGCCCTCCATGAGTATGACCAGATAATTGAATATCAAATCCTAATGAAGAAAATTCCTTCCAATAATAAGGAACATGATAATTGAGAATATTCACCTTATTGGGATTAATCCATGATTTATCCATTTTTGGAACGGATTTATCAGTGAAACTACATCTGACAAATGTACAATGTCAATGTCTCTTTTCAAATTATCTAATTTTATAGTTTTTTCATGGATGACCAAATTATGAGCTTTCCAATAAGTATAAACCCCTAAGATAGGTACAATAGACAATAAACTTATAATTAAACTTACAGACAACGTTATAAAACTTCCAATGAAATAAATTATCAAAATATCCATAAAAAACATTAAAGACACCCACATCCAAATTCCATCTAATGTTGTTAGAAACCTAGTTATTTTTCTTGATTTTCTAGTTTCAAATAACATAGGCATGAAATGATTCAATCCAATTAAAATTGTCATTGCCAATGAATAAATATCATTTAGCCCTCCAATTAATAAAAATACATATTTAAGTAAGAAAAACTCAAATAACATGTAAAATTGAGTTATAACCAATACTCTTTTTGTTCTAAAACTCATTAAATTAATATATTACAACAACTATTTAAATAATTAAAGCTAATCTTTGATTATATATAAAAAACTTGGAGGTGATTATTTGAAAAGTGACAGTAAACAACTAGAAATTAAAACAAATAACCAAAAAACATCGAAAATAGAAAATGAAAATAAAGATTGTGCAGAATTAGTTGTTATTAAACCTGTAGGATATCCCTTTGATTTTACATTAATGGATGAAAATATAGAAATTACAAACACCGGCCTATTTGAAGAATATGCTCGAGAGCAATGGCTGGGTTTAGTTGTTAAAGAAAACGCTTTTTTATTTGATCAAAAAATAATTCCTGATTACGGTTTTGAAATTATAAGTGCAAAACCTGACAATTCCATAATTTCAGAAAAAACTAAAATTAAAATCATTACTGATGAAATAGAAAAGACTACTGACAATAAAGTTAACTCGAATATCGCACTTGATGATATTGTTGGTCAGGACAATGCGAAATCAAAAGTTAAAGTTATAACAAAATATTTGGAAAATCCTGAAAGTTTTGGACCTTGGGCTCCAAAAAATATTTTATTTTACGGACTTCCAGGTACCGGCAAAACAATGCTTGTCAAAGCACTTGCCAATGAGCTTGACATTCCGCTATATTTAGTTAAAGCTACTTCATTAATCGGCGAACATGTTGGAGATGCAGCATCAAAAATCCAAGAATTATTTAAAAAGGCATCGGAAAATGCACCTGCAATAATATTTATTGATGAAATTGATGCTATTGCACTTCATAGATCATTTCAAGCTTTGAGAGGAGACGTTAGTGAAATTGTCAACTCTCTTTTAACAGAAATGGATGGAATTGAGGAAAATAAAGCAGTTATAACTATCGGCGCCACAAATAATCAAAATAGCTTAGATTTAGCAGTGCGCAGTAGATTTGAAGAAGAAATTGAATTCAAACTTCCAGAGGACAACGAAAGACTAAACATTATAGAAAATAACCTTAAAACAATGCCATTAAAACATGATTTAGACTTAGATAAAATTGTCAAACTTACCAAAGGATTATCTGGCAGAGATATAAAAGAAAAAATATTAAAAACAGCAATGCACAATGCCATCTCAAATGATTCGGAAACAATCACCATTGAAAATATAAATTATGCTTTGAATTCTTCTAAAATTAAAAATAATGATGTTAAAGGAATGTTTGAATGAAAGTTCAATCATTCTTAAAAATATATTGCGCCACATCCAAAATATCTTGATTATCATCTTTTGCAGCTTGTTTAATATTTTTAGAAATATCAAAAAAGATTTTGTTGACTATAGAATTTGTTAAATTATCAAGTATTTTGACACTGCCCTCTACATCGACCAACTTCGCAGATGCTTTTTGAGTTTCACGTTGTCTTATATCTTCCATAGATGCTCTTAAAGTGCCAAGCATTTCATCAACTTCCATCATTTTAAACGATTCTTGAAGTAAAATGAACTCACCATTGATGATATTTTCAGCTTCTCCAAATTCATTAATTCTGAGTTGAGTATTTTCATCGGCAATTTCACGTAAATCGTCAATATTGAACAATTTAACGCCTAATTCACAAACATCCTCAGAAATATCCCTCGGATTTGCAATATCAACAATCATCAAATTCTCATAATCCATATCAATGCCTAAAAGACGTTTTTTAGTGATAATTGGGTGTGGAGCACTAGTGGCACTAATTACCAAATCCGCACTAGCTAAATACTTTTCTAAATCAGTGAAAAGAATAGCTTGTCCACCCAAATCCCTTGCCAGATTGACTGCAACATAAAATGTACGGTTAGCAACAAAAATAGCCTGTAAATTTTTTTCTGCCAATGCCTTTGCAACTAATTTACCCATTTTACCTGCGCCAATAACCAGAACAGACTTGTCATCCAAGTTGCCAATATGCTTTTCAGCCAAATTGATTGCAGCAGAACCTATTGAAACAGCGCCTTTATTAATATTGGTTTTATTCCTAACAACTTGACCCACATGAATGGCTTTTGTAAAAATGGCATCAAGAGACTTTCCACAATGGTGATTTTTACAAGCTTTGTGCTTTGCATCTTTAACTTGGCCTAAAATTTGGTCTTCACCAACAATCATTGATTCCAAACCAGAAGTCATTCTAAGCAAATGCATTACAGCAGATTGACCATAATCAATTATAATATTCTGATTTTTATGAGACAATAATTTTTCATCTTCAGGTATGAAATCACTATTAATATAATATTCCTTCCTGTTACATGTAGAAATTTCGATATACTCGCTAATTAAATATTTTTCTTGTAATTGCCAAAATAACTCGTCAATATCTTTTGCAATATTTTCCATTGATTGAATATCTGCAATTTTATGGTCAACTCTCAAATTAAGTATCAATATAATCCCCTTATTAAATTATCAATATAATCCTTTGCCTCATCAATTTGGCGATTTTCAATAAAATCATTTACCTCATCATCTTCAAAAAGCCGGTAAAGATATTTTCTTCTCTCTTTTTGATTTTCAACTACATCCTTTAATTTTAATCGAACATAATCTTGAAGTTCAATTTCTAAAAGATCCTCTTCACTAATAATTGACTGAATCTTTTTCCGCAATTGACGAGCCATTAATGGACTTTTTCCATTAGTAAAAATAGATATTTCAACATCACCAATACTGAAGCTTGTAGGAACAATAATATTTCCGCCATATGGATAATCAGCACGATTAATTAATTTATCCTGTGAAATTTTTGAAACATAATTAGATAACTCTTTATCCCCACTTGCAACAACAACTAAATCTGCCCATTGGACCAATTCATCAACTTCATCAGTTGAACATAAAATAGCTCCCTTACTTTCTAAATCATCAGCTAAATTGTTTCCAGCTAATTTAACATTAGCCCCATGGTCTAAAAATTTATTTGCCCTCCTTGTTGCAACTTCACCAGTCCCTAAAATAAAAACATTTAAGGCATCAGTTTTTAAATAAAGAGCAGTCCAATCCATTTCAATCAGCAACATCCTCAAGAGATTTCGCATGCAATACTTTTACAGCAGCTCTTAAATCATTATTACAGTCAGTTAAAACATTCATTGCTTCAAGTTTAGACACATTAAATGTTTCAGCTAAAACTTCAGCTCTTTCATCTGGATGGGGTTTTTGAACACCAATTAATCTTTCAGACAATTCCTTTTTCAAGTCCAGATACTCATCATGAGACATTCCCATATTCCTTAAAGTCATGTCCCTTAATGGACAAGGTTTGGATGGTTTACAACACCAAACAAGTGATCCAAAACAAGTTCCTGCACCTTCACCTAATCTAGTTTCTTTTCCAAATTGAATTTTAATATCAACATACTCCTGCGGAGTTAAATTAACTTCCTGCAACGCATTTAAAATTGGACATGGCTTAACTGGCGGACAACAAAAAGCAAGTCCCCTTACATCTCCCCCTCTACAAATGTGAGATGGTGCATCTTCCCAAGTCATAATAATCCTCCAAAATAATTTTCGTTTCTCATTAAATAATTAAAATATTAATATAATTTATTTGAGCTCTGAATATATAATCTTTTTTATGAAGGAGGCTCTTTCAAAAACATGAAATAAAAAGATCCAAAATAAATTGAAAAAAATTCTACCAACTAAGTATTTGACAGTTTAACATACAATAAATTGTGAATTAACAGTAATAGATGAAACAGGACATACAATTGACAGACCAGACCATTATTACGCAAAATAAGGGAAGATGCAGAAAAAACTACATTAAAAACCATATTGCAATTGATATCGACACAAGAATAATCTTAAATTGCTCGGCAAATCGAGATTCAAAATACAACACACAATTAGCAATGCCATCAATAAGACAATTAAAACCATACTTCCCCAATTATATATTAGCAAATAAAGCTTATGATTCAAAATTCATGAAAAAATGTATAATTTTATTTAATCATCATCTGGTTCATCTAATTTTTTTATCTTCCAAAGTTAAAGTCAAATTCAAACTAATAAGCAAGTATTAAAATTGTTGAATACATATCAAACCCCATATCATCCTGAACAACTGCATTAACAATTAAGAAGTTTTGATTATTAATCTAATTATCATCAAACAATACATCTTAAGTTTCAAGGAATGCTTTTACACTTGATAAACTTGGCAGTTTATATATTAAAAAATACATAAATCAGTATATAAGTTAAGTAATGGAGGTTTTTCAAATGAGTATGAAAAAAATCGTTGTCGCAGGTGGAGGAGTGCTTGGAAGTCAAATTGCACTCCAAACAGTTTACTGTGGATTTGATGTTACAATTTGGCTTAGAAGTGAAGGATCTATTAAAAGAGCTCAACCAAAACTTGAAAGGTTTAAAAACATCTATGTTGACACTCTTGAAAAAATGAAAACAGATGCAGGCGCATACTGTAGAGGATTATCTAAAAAAGCAGATTTGAGTTCTGAAGAATTAGATGCTTTAAAAGAACAAGTACAAAATGCATATGATAACTTGAAATTAACAACAAGTTATGAAGAAGCAGCAAAAGATGCGGATTTAATTATTGAGGCTATTTCTGAAAATCCAGAGCAAAAAATCGCATTTTACCAAGAATTAGCAAAATACCTTGAAGATAAAACAATAATTGTAACAAATTCTTCAACGTTGCTTCCATCAATGTTTGCCGAATATACTGGAAGGCCTGAAAAGTACCTTTCATTACACTTTGCAAATACAATTTGGGCGAATAATACTGCTGAAGTAATGGGGCATCCTGGAACTGAACAAAAATACTATGATGAGGTTGTTAAATTTGCTGAAGACATTAACATGGTTCCTTTAAAACTTAAAAAAGAACAACCTGGTTATATCTTAAACTCACTTTTAGTTCCATTCTTAAATGCAGGTCAAGCATTACTTGCAAATGATGTAGCAGACCATGAAACAATTGATAAAACTTGGATTTTAGCAACAGGTGCTCCTGCCGGACCATTCCATATTTTAGATATTGTGGGACTTGAAACAGCATATAATATTGTCATTATGAATCCCGAATCAAAAGATCCTGAAACTACACCTGGAAAAATTGCTAAAATGCTTAAAGAAAAAATAGATGCCGGTGCAACTGGTATAAATACTGGAAAAGGATTTTATGAATATTAATCCTTTTTCATTCTTCTTATTTTAATTATTTCAATAGAACATATTAAATTCAAACCTGTTGGTGTTTTAGATAATTTATTTAAGAAATTCCTACAGTTAATAGTCATTCTAACTTTATCTTTTAAGTTTTCACCTTCATCAATTCCAACTGAACTTAATTGAAATTCATATTTATCTTCACCAACACTAGTTGCTCTTGAAACATCAATAAAAATCTAACTGATACAACATATTTAACATTAAACACTACTAAAAATGTTAACTGTTTATCATTAAGATAGACAGTACGCCGTATCTGAAACAAGCAATTTTAATTAAAGTTTATGAATTTTAAGAAATTGCTGTTCAAACCTATTGAAATTTAAATTTAATAAAAATTTGCATTTTCTCAGATTGAAAAAACGTAAAAATTCATAACTCAAAAAATTGATGAAAGCATTTAAATTTAAAAACAAATGAAAATTAATAGTGAAAATGACAAAAATGGGGAAAAATATTAAAAAACAAAATTAATGACAATCCCCTTAGTGAAAAATTTGTTTAAAATGAAACACACAAGTTTTTGAAATATCCAGAAAACTAAGTGAGTGTCAAAACTAATATTTTTTCGATGCATAATGATTTAGCATTTAACAATTTGGCGGGGATATTGTAAAAACATTATTAAATTTTAACCTTGCGACCTTTTCTATTTTTGAAAAATATTTTTGCATTAATTAATGGCAATGTTACTATATCTTGTGATCTGAAAGGTCCATAAACTTTCTCATCAACACATACAATAGCGCCTATTTCATCAAAAACAAGCATTGTAACAAGTTCTGTTTCTCTTGCCACACTTTGCGATTCAAAATCATAAAACTCATTTTGACTATCAAAAGCGTTTGGGTTATCTTCAATATTTCCAGCAGATTTTGATTGAACTTTTTTGATTGGTTTAGGGTTAACTTCAGAAACCTTAGGCTCAATAACCTCACTAACAGGTTTGGGACTAACTTCAGAAACTTTAGGCTCAATAACCTCACTAACAGGTTCTGAATTGGATTTTTTAATAGTTTTTCCAATTCCGGAGGTTAATGTATTTTTCTGAGGTTCTTTAGGTTTTATAATATGTTTTTTACTAAATTCTTTGTCATCGGAATATTCTGCAATGGAAATATTATTTCTATGGTTTTTTAAAACATCAATTAAAGAATAATAAAATTTTTCTTCCTCTGGAGTTAAATTTAAAGGGGTTGTATCCACTAAATCAAACTTTTGCTCATCAGTGAATAAATGATAAGATCTTTGTATATTTACAACAGCCGCTTCTGAAATTTTCTTCTCGCGTCTTCCGCAAATTTCATTTGCAATAATTTGAGATTGTTTAAGTAATGATAAAGCTTTAGAAAATGGATCGCTCATTGCCTGTTGTTTTAAAGCATCTATATACTCATGCATATCACTGTAAAAAGTCTCATCTACACGAGCTAATGTGCCATTGTTGCGCTCTTTTTTCTGAATTTTTCGCAATACTTGAAAATATTGATCCACTTAATACCATCTCGAACTATTAAAATAAAAAAAAAGATGAACCGATGAACTTAATCATCTTGTTCTAATCTAGGAGCAAGTAAAAAACTAAGTTTGCCATCGCCAGTTACCATATTAAGGGTTAAACTTAATGGCATATCAGTACCTAATCTAATTTCTGCTTCTTCCGAAAATTTATCTGCTTTAAGCATTTCTCTAATCTTGTCTAAAGAGAACAAAGATTTTACATGTTCTTGAATATTTTCCCCATGAAGATACTTAATACTAGCATCACCAAATTCACCATCAGCTGATGCCATGAAGTAGTCTTCATCGACTTGCAAAATGACTTTGTCCGAAAAGATATCCATATCGTTAATACAGTCTTTTAAGATTGAGAAACGTACTTTGAATTTAGTTGGGTGATCAATCACAGGAGGATTAGGATTATCATACTCAATGTCAATCAATCTAATTTTGAAAGTTCTTGTAGCATCTCCTTCAAAAGTAATGATAAAATTACCTTCATCTACAGACATTAATACCCTGTCTTGTGATTTAGCTCTTTTAAGAATTTTCATAAATTCGTCAGTATCAATATTAATCTTTTCAGGTACATCACAAATATATTCATCGAACAAACTAGCTTTAAGTTCTAAATGTACGAAAGTTATATGACTACGGTCTAAGGCATCTAATCTCATGCCTTCACTATCAGTTTGAATTTGTACTTCATCAACAATAGATGAAATAGCATCAAAACTGGTTTTTAATATACTAGAATCACTTAATTCTGCTTTAAACATAAATAATCCTCTTATAAATAATGTTAATATATTTATATTTTATATATTATAAGTTTAACTTTTTTTATTAATACGATCAATTATTAATCATTTCAACTCACAAACCAGAGCATTCTTACCATCACTTTTAATCAAAATCACCCATTATTAAAATGCATCAACATTATTTTCTTTTAATCTGATGACATCTTCTTTTGTTTTAATGCCATTTTCTGAAATAAAAATAACATCACCACCAACACATCTATACGTAGACCAATACTATTTTCAATGTAGGCTAAATTCATCAATATTTCATTATTTCAACATATGATTTCAGCACCAACTGCAAGGATACATCTTGTTTCATCCCCATCATGTTCAACAATCCATCCATTTGAAGGTGATGGCCTTTTGACCTCAATTATGGAAATTCATTAGCTATACTCATTAAGGAAACTTCGTTTTTTAAATCTCCTAAAGATATTGTGCCGTCTAAAGTTTCAAGTCTTTGTTTAATTTTTTCATTCATCCAACATGACAAAAACCTTAAATACATTATAAGAGAAATTTCATGAGACATTACGGTCATGGAAATTACATCTTGTCTTGTTCTTGACTGAACTGAATAACAATCTTTTTAATTTCTCTACTTTCCAAATAAGGTAGTTTTTCTCTTATTTCACATTCTAAATCTCTATTTAACTCTAATCGTTTTTGATTATAGCTTTCACCTTCAAATTCTGCCTTATACTGCTTATTCAAATTTGAGTATTTTGTGATTAAATGTTGGAGAACATTCCCAATATCCTCATCTAACCTATCATTGATTGTCTTTCTTTTTTTGACTTCACTAATGAAACCTACAAGAGTAATAAAAAAACCCAAAATAGTTATTGTTAAAGCCGGGACAAATATTTGCTGAATGTCAATAAAGACTATAGTGACAACTATTCCGGCGAAAATCAACACAATTCCAATTTTTCGCAAATCCATGATATGAGGTTTTATAAGTCCTTATTATTAATATTTTTCAATTCGGGAATTATTGACATGACAATTAATGCAAATGAAATAACAGCTAAAATAGACATTACAATAATAACTAAAGTGTTATTGAATAAAACATTACTTGAATCCAGAACAATAATAATCTCGGCAAATAAATTATTTAAAAAATGAGCAAATATCGGAACAACAATATTATCAGTTTTTAAGTACAAAATAGATACGCAAATAGCAAAAATAAATGCCGAAAAAATAGATCCGAAGCTATGAAGCGATGCAAAAAATACTGAGGAAACTAATACAGAAAACATTAAAGGAATAAATAATTTTAACCTATTTAGAAAAACTCCCCTAAATATTAACTCTTCAGAAATTGGTGCAACTACAACAATAGTTAGTAAACTACTGGACAATATTGAATAGGATGCCATGCTAAAATTAACTGTGAAAATATTTAAAATAAAATCGGCTAAATACAACATTCCATATGATAAAAATATGTTTAAAATAACTACTAAAAAAATTGTTTTGAGTAAATTCAGTTTGAACAGTTGTGAAATATCCTCTCCGAGTGATGGAATTTCATTTCTTAGTTTGAAAACAAAGTAAAAAATTACAAATACATAAATCCATATTGCATCTATATTAACTATGTTAAACTTAATAATAAAATAGTGAATTACGTATAATCCAACAATTAAAGACAATACTTCTTCTAAAGTGATTTTTTTAAGTTTATCATTAAATAAAGACATATAATCAAAAAGAAAATTTGTTTAAAAAAAATTATATACACAAATCTGAAAAATTAACCAGTTACCTATATCCTCCGAAAGTACTTAACACTTAAAATGCATCATCAAGTATAAATACATCTTCGATTGCATTTTTACCCAAAATTTTAGTAATTTTATATGCCAATACTAATGAAGGATTATAGCGAGCATTTTCTAAAGCATTGATAGTTTGACGAGTTACATCAGCCAGATTAGCTAACTCTTGTTGAGTCATACCTTTTTCTTGGCGGAACTGCCTTATTTTTGTTTCCAAGTTACCACCTATCATAAAACCTAAGGACAATAATATATTTTTATACAAAATAATATAAATGTTTGCTAAAATATAAAACTTTAAACAACTAAACTAATATTATTAAATAATAATTTTGTGAGTTGATAAAAAATGGCTATACACCCAATAGAATTTAGGTATGGTACTCCTGAAATGAAAAGTATTTGGGAAGAAGAAAATAAATTACAAAGAATGCTAGATGTAGAAGCTGCACTAGCACTTGCTGAAGGAAAACTAGGGATTATTCCCCAAGAAGTTGCTGATGAAATTGCAAAAAAAGCCAATATTGATTATGTTAAATTAGAAAGAATGAAAGAAATTGAAGCTGAAACCAATCATGACATTGCTGCATTATCAAAATCAATTACTGAAGTATGTGAAAATGGTGCAGGAGAATATGTGCACTTTGGAGCTACATCTAACGATATTGTAGACAGTTCAAATTCATTACTTATTCGTGACTCTATTAATGTGTTAGAAGATAAATTAGAAAGATTAACTAAAATAATGCTCAAACTTACTAGTGAAAACAAAATGAAGGTGTGCATTGGCCGTACACACGGCCAACATGCGCTTCCAACTACATATGGTATGAAATTTGGTATTTGGGCAGATGAATTGCACAGGCAATATGTAAGATTAGAAAATGCAAAATCAAATGTTTGTATTGGAATGATGGATGGGGCGGTTGGTACAACTGCAGCTTTAGGCGAGCAAGGTTGGGAAATCCATAAAACAGTTGCAGAAATTTTAGGATTACCTGCAGCTACAATTACAAACCAGGTTGTACAAAGGGACAACCATGTTGAGTTCATAAGTGTTTTAGCTAACATTGCAAGTACATTAGATAAAATTGCACTTGAAATCAGAAGCTTGCAGCGAACTGAACTTATGGAAGTCGGAGAATACTTTGACCCTGAAAAACAGGTTGGAAGCAGTACCATGCCGCATAAAATGAATCCTATTACTGCTGAACGGATTTGTGGTGTTGCAAGAATTGTAAAATCCTATGTTAATGCAGCTCTTGACAATAATCCACTTTGGCATGAAAGAGACTTGACCAATTCATCTTGTGAAAGAATAATGTTTCCGGAAAGCTGTATTTTAACCGATTACATCCTAAACTTAACTATCAAATTAATGAATAATTTAGTATTCTATGATGAAAACATTGAAAGAAACTTAAACTTGACTAACGGTTTAATCATGGCTGAAAGATTAATGGCTGAGCTAACACGTGCAGGAATGGGAAAACAAACCGCATATGGAATTGTTAGGAAAAACGCTATTAAAGCAAATAAAGAAAAATTATTACTTGGAGAGTTAATCTTAAAAGACATCGAAGTTCAAAAATATCTAACAGAAGATGATGTTGAAAAAATAATGGATCCTCACACATACATTGGATCTATTCCAACAATTATCGATGAATTACTTAAAAAATCTGAAAGGTGGTTTTAAATGACAAATGCAAAAGAATTACGTTCAATTGAACTGGCTTCCTTTACTACAATAACAACAGGAATCTCAGTTGTATTTTCAATAATTATTGCTATAATCATAGCAATTGTAATAAGTTTGACTGCACCAAAAGGTGCAAGTGTTGCAATCTACTTAATTCCAACAATTATCGTTGGAACATTTATGTTTACAATATACAATACCTTCTGTGAAGGTTTATTATACAATCTCCTCGCTAAAAGATTTAAAACAATCTTTATAGAAATTAAAGATGATAAAGAAATTGTTAAAATTTCTACAACTGAAACTGCAATGATGCTTTCAATTATTGCAACAATAGAAGCGATTTTATTTTATTTAGTTTCAGTTTTAATCCTGCCTTTGTTTTTAAGCACAATGATGCAAACTTTAATGTATTCAGGTCAGCAAATCCTAGCATATCAGGTTTATAAATTATTGCTTGTAATCAGCCAACCGACAATAATTGCAATTTTAATTTTTGGTACTTTGATTATAACTTTTGTATTTGTTTTACTTGGAACCCTAATCTACAATTATTTATCAGGCAGAGGCAGAGGAATTGTTTTGAATTTAGTTAAGGAAAATGATTATACTGCTATTGAATCAGTTGATGGTTTAAAATTAGCTATTGTATTTGCAATTATTAGCGGTGTTTTGAATTTGCTTTTTGCAATAATAATGGCTATAAGTGGAACACCAATCACCAACTCCATCGGTATTGTCCTGATTGGTTTTATTGGCGGATTTGTTGAAGCTTATCTCATTGCAATATTCTACAACTATTTATCCCCAAAACTAGGAAAATTAAAAATAGAATTAATTGATTAAAATCAATTAATTTTTACTTCTTTTTATTTCAGGAACATATCTCTTAAGCATCAGTGAAAGAGATATGACTGTTACAGAACTCATTGCCATTGCAAGACCTGCAAGAGCAGGTTCGAATGTTATTCCGAATGCCGGATATAAAACTCCCGCTGCAATTGGGATTAAAAGTGAATTATATGCAAATGCCCAGAAAATGTTTTCCTTAATTCTGCGCATTACTTTTTTAGAGAATTGCACAGCTGCAACAACATTTTCTAAGTCCCCTTCCATTATGACAATATCTCCACTTTCCATAGCTATATCAGTACCATTACCCATGGCAACACCAATATCAGCTTGTGTAAGCGCCGGTGCATCATTAATACCATCTCCAACAAATAAAACTTTCTTAGTGTTATTCGCCTGAGTCTTTTTAACAATGTCTAACTTATCTTCTGGAAGAACACCTGCCTCAATATTATCAATTCCAACTTCCCTAGCAACATTTAAAGCAGTAGATTCATTATCCCCTGTAAGCATATATGTCTTAACACCCATGTTATGCAATTCATCAATTGTTTTTTTAGAATTAGCTTTGATTTTGTCAGACAAACTTAAAAGGCCTTTTACAGATTTATCCCTAGCTAAAAAGATAATAGTTTTACTTAAACTTTCAAGCTCATGATATTTATCAACAAGCTCATCTGAAATTTCAACATCATAATCATCCATTAAAGCCATATTACCTGCAAGAACCATTTCCCCATTTAATTCGGCTTTGAGGCCTTTACCTGCAACATTTTCAAAACCGGTGATTGGATAAAGTTCCAAATCTAGCTCTTTTGATTTATTTACAATAGCTTTAGCAATTGGGTGAGTTGAATTTTGCTCAATACTTGCTGCAAGTTTAATCAAATCATCCTCAGACCCATCATATGCCATAACATCATCTACTTCCGGTTTACCTTCAGTAATTGTTCCAGTTTTATCAAAAGCAGCTACATCAATTTGACCTGCGTTTTCCAAGGTATCCCCATTTTTAATTAAGATACCATATTCCGCGGCTCTTCCAACACCTACTGTAACCGCTGTTGGAGTAGCTAGCCCTAATGCACACGGACATGCAACTACCAGAATGGATATCAAACATGTAAGTGAGAACAATAAAGTTCCTCCCAACACAAAATACCATATTGCGAATACCATAATAGCTATTGATAAAATAACCGGAATGAAGTATGATACAATTGTATTTGCGAATTTTTGAACTGGAGGCCTTGAGGATTGTGCCTTTTCAACTAAACGGATAATATTTGATAAAACTGTTTCTTTACCAATTTTTTTAGCTTTAATATGCAAAACACCATCCTGATTAATAGTTCCGGCAAAGACCTCTTCACCGTCTTTTTTGACTTTAGGAATTGGTTCACCATTAATCATTGATTCATCAACATAAGATCCCCCACCAACAACATCCCCATCTACAGGTATTTTGTCACCGGGTTTTACTAAAAGTAAATCATCAATTACAATATCAACAATGGAAACTTCTTTTTGAGAGGCAATCTCGCCATTTTCATCTAATTCAATTGATGTTGCAACAGTTGGTTGAAGACCAATTAATTCACGAATTGAATCAGAGGTACGTTTTTTAGCTCTAGCTTCAAGATATCTTCCAATCATTAAGAATGAAGGAAGCATTACAGCTGAATCATAAAACATGAAAGTGTGGTCTAAAACAATACCAAAAGTTCCAAAAATACTTGATACATATGCAACTAAAATACCCATGGAATACATTACATCCATATTCAAGTTTTTATGCATTAAACCGTTGATTCCTGCTTTGAGGATCGGTAAGGAAATGTAGAAAAATGGTCCTATACTTACAATCAATGATAACAATCCCATAGAGGATATGTGAATTCCAGTAGCTTCATGAATGTTATGGGTCAAACCCATTAAAGGATCCCATCCACTAAACATTAAAATCATTAAAATTACGGAAAATATCAAACCAACAATGATTCTATTCATTTTCTCTTTTAAATCTTGCTGGTATATAGCTTCTTCATCAATTTCTGTTTGACCTTCAACACCTAAAAGTTCAAAGCCTAAAGAAACAATCACCTCTTCAATTTCATCTAATGTTACTTTAGAAGAGTCATAACGTATTTTTGCTGTTTGTGAAGTCAAATCAGCTTTAACATCAAAAATACCATCTAACCTTATTAGGTAATTCTCAACATTCATTGTACATGACGCACAATGCATACCTTGGATTCTTATAGTCATTTCATCTGTATGAAGTTCAAAGCCAAGGTTTTTAACCAACCTTTCCATGTCTTCATAAGAAATTTTTTTAGTGTCTATTGTAATATGTAGTTTATTAGCTGACAAATCCGCATCAACTTCTTCTACACCATCAATTTTTCCAAAAGTTTTATTAACACTTAAAACGCATGAAGCACAGTGCATTCCTTCAATTGGCAAATCCATACGTTTATGTTTTACCATTCCATCACAACCGTTTCTATTATATAAAACATAATATTGCTTTTAACCATTATAAAAGTTTAGGTTAAACAAAACCTGCAACAGTGCCAGATAAAAAAAAACTGTTAGATTAAAAAAGAGTAAAATTAAATATAAATCAGCTAGTCAAAAATGAAGCATTAATAATAAGATTTACGTGCAATTACGCATACTTTACATATTTCCCTGCACTACCAACTTCAACTGCAAAGTATTGAAACAATCATACTGATACAATATGGATATTGATTGCAACCAGCATCAATTTTTAACTTCCAAACCATCCTGAATAACTCTCAAAATATTATCATTATTACTTAAAACGCTAATGTCCTCTAAAGGATTTGAATTAACTAAAATTAAATCTGCAGCATAATTTTCTTTAACTAATCCCAAGTTGTCAAATCCTAAAAATTCAGCAGATCTGACTGTGCCACTAGCTATTGCTTCATCTTCACTCATTCCAATATCAGTTAAATGAACTAATTCCTCTAAATTATGTCCATGAGGAATAACACCACTGTCAGTTCCCATTAATATATTAACCCCTTCCCCATAGGCAAGCGATATGTTTTCTTTGTGAACTTTAACTATCTCTTTTAGTTTAGATGATTTTTCATTCGCATATCTGTCCCATACTGGAAAACCGTTTTTATATAAGAAATTATGAACAAGCAATGTCGGAACAAGACTGACATTTTTTTCAACCATTCTTTTAGAAGTTTTTCTATCAATGAATGTTCCATGTTCAATTGAGCTAAATCCTGCATCTATACAATTATTAATGCCTTTTAAACTATGGCAATGAGCTGAAACTTTCATGTTGGTGGATTTAGCTTCACATGCTATTGTTTTTAACTCACTTTTGTTAAATTCAGCAAATTCCGGTGAAGTATTTGCCGTCAATACTCCTCCACTTGCCATTACTTTAATAAAATCAGCACCTGCCCTTTTAACTTCACGAGTCTTTTTTAAGACTTCTTCAACACCATCGCATCTCCCTTTAGGAAAACCAGGATACCTTATTTCCATATCCCAACCAGAAGGCAGGAATAAATCAAAATGTCCCCCAGTTATGACTAATGGAGTTATTGACAAATGTACTTTTGGAGCTATGAATAATTTTTGTTTTTGAGCTAATTTAAAACTTAAATCAGCAGATCCGCAATCTCTAATTGTTGTAACGCCTGCATTAATTGTTTGCAAAGAATGAGGTACTGCATTGTAAAAATGAATTCCTAATGGATTTGCCATATTTTCTTGCTTGTGAAAACCCTTTGCAAAAATATGAGCATGGCAATCAATAAATCCTGAGAGCAAATAATTATCTTCTCCATCAATAACTTTTCCATCTGCTTTTATTTTACTTGATGAGATTTCTTTAATTATTTTATCTTCGATTAAAATACTTTGATTTGTTTTAATCTCTTCAAATGGATTTACAATATTTACATTTTCAATTAGGGTTTGCATAATTTCACTATAATATCTCTATCGTTCCATTATCCCCATCAACTTCCACTAATGTTCCTGTTGTTAAATTTCTAACATCAGATGGAGAGTCAACCATTGGGATATCAGACATTATGGCGCCAGTTGCTATTATTGGTTCTGCATTTAAGCAAATAATTGCTTTAGGAGCCGTATTGTTTTTCATCATTTGAAAAATTACATAAGATCCAACAGTAGAACCTTTTCCGCCTGGAATAAATAATACCTTATCTTTAATGATTTTTCCTTTCAATTCATGATTTGGATCGATTATCTCACCATTTTCAGGATTTACTCCTCCTAAAAAACTAATCGGCTCTGATGAAACAATTAATTTGCCTTTTCCTTTTCCTTTTGATATATTTCTACATTTAATCATAAAATCACTCAAAATAGTCTATCTACAACCTCTTCACCACGATTTAAAGCATTGATTGATATTATAGTGTCAATTAATGCCCAAACCCAAATAATAATTACAAATAAAATACCTATTAAACATAAAATCAAGAATACCGATACAATATAAGCTATTAAAAATATTGCTCCCTTATTATCAAGCCCTAAATAAATTTGACCTAATCCCGGTATGAAAACACTTAAAATAACAGCTAAAAGTGTGTTTTTATCACCGACATCCTTTTTAGAGTTAATTTTTTGAGATGTTAAATCCTGACCACAATTTGGACAAAAATGAAAATCACAGGACAACTCATGACCACAATTAAAACAGGATGCGGATTTATCTTGATTTTCAGCATTTAAAGCATTGCCTTCCACAATAGGTTTAGATTCTATTTTAACTGGTTCATCAATATTTGAAATGTAAGCTCCACAATTTTTGCAAAATTTATTTTTTGGAACTTCTTTTCCACAATCTGGACAAATTACCATTATTTCACCTAGATTACCTCAACTTTCATAATTTCTCTTAAAACTGCAGTAGCATATGAACCTTTATTGATTGAAAATTCGCACAAAACACCATCATCTGTTGGTGTTGCACCAGCATCCCAAACTTGGAATCTCATGAATCTTCTAAGACCCTGACTTCCTAAACGCGGCATTTTTGGAACTTCAAAATCTTCTTTAGTAAGATTATAACCTTTCAATACATTTCTTTCCATCTCTCCAACTACTCCCCCTGCGTATGGAACTTTAGTACCATATAATGGACAGGTCGGATTTGCTTCAAAATTATCAATGAGTTTCTGATACTCCTCAGGACTTTTATCATAGACAATGTGTTCTTCTCTGTCAATGACAATATCTCCTTCAATGTATTTATCAATTCCCATAGCTACACGATTACTTACAGCTTCATTAAATAAATAAGATTGATAAGCATGTACAAACATTCTTTGTAAAGGTTTCGGGAGTGCATGTAAAGCATTTTTATATGATTTATCAGTTAATTCGCCTTTTTTAGAATCTTTAATTAACTCACGAATCATCATTTTTTCATATCTCATTCCCTTACCCATTAAATTTAGAGATTCTTCAAGGTTTCCATCATCATAAGCTTGTCTTGCCATTTGATTTTCTTCATGTTCCTCTTCAGATGGTCCGCCAATATATCTGTCTACAGCCTTTTTTAAGTCATTTTCGATTAAAGCTTCACCAACCAAATGAGTATTTGTTCTAGGTTTCCCGAATCTCTGCCAGCCAAAGTAATTAGGAACGCCGGTAGTTTGTAACTCATTTAGGACATCATTAGCAATCCCTGCGGATTTCTCTATATCATCTAAATCTTTAATTAAGATTTTGAATTTATTTCCTTTAAGCTGCCCCATTCTGAGTTTTTTACGACCACGAACAACTTTTAAAAAATCAGTTTTGTAAATATCTAAATTTTGAACTTGTTTCATTTGTTCTTCCGAATCCATATTTGCAATACAAATCCATTGACGGGTTAAAGCTTTTTTATCTTTCATTCCGGCGAATCCCAATCTTTTTCTTGAGATATGTAAGTCTCTTGAAATATCTAGGGCAATATCTAATGTAGTTCTTCCTAATTTCTCAATCCAGATATAAATATTTGGACCTTCGCCAGACGGAACAATTTCTGGAATTTCCTCTACATAAAAATCTTCATATCTATTTCTAATAGTTCCCCCAATTCCTTTTTGAGGAGTAACATAAGTATCAGCATTTAACATAATAATCACGGAATTATAATGCCCTGGCCGGGATTTGAACCCGGGGAATGGGATCCGCAGTCCCATGTGTTATCCAAACTACACCACCAGGGCTAAACAAAATAAGATAACATATAAATGTAAGGTTTTTATAGTATTTAATGTTTATGAAATAATTTCATTCCTAGAAACTTAAGGTTATTCTTCTTTTTTATTTTTAATTTTTTTATTCCAGATTGACGATGTAGCACAACCATAAAATTAGATTTTTGTCTAATTAATATTAATTTATATATTTTTAAAATTCAAACTTTAAATTTAAATGTTTTTTATTATTTGATGTTATTATTGAACATGAAATGATTGTGTCAACTCCTCAAATTAATTTTCCCACACAGATAACGTGTAAGAATAATCCCCATAATTTCTTGTTGCTACATCAACGTCGGCAGCTTTTTTAAAATTCCCTCGAGAAGCCAGAATTTTCCCATCCAAAACATTATTCTCACATAACTTATAATTTTTAAGATTATATGAATTTAATTTATCCCTAGACATTTTAGAAACTTCTTTAATACTTTCTTTTGAATTATCCTCATCTTTTAAAATAGTTGAAATTTTACCAATGAATGTTTGGTCTGTAAAATCTATTTTTCCACTTAATGACTCCATAACATCTTGAGCAATCCTTATGTCTCTGCTTTCATAAGAATAATCATATGTTGGCATGGTTATTGCTGTGTTGACTACTAAAAATACGATTAAAAGTAAAAATACTGCAAGAAGTGCATCAATAATGTAAAATGACCCTTTAATATCTAACATGCTAAATAATTGGGATTTTAAATTTATAAAAAATTGCCAAGTGCGATTTTGTGCCTAGTCGCACTTCAGAAAAAAATAGGGAGGGAATTATTTAATTTCCTTTAATGTATTCAATGACTTTATCTTTTTTGGCGATAGCTTCATCTGAAGCTTTTTGAACCTTTTGCTTCATAAGTTCAAAGTCTTCAGGAGTAGTATCCCCAACCAATTTTTTAATTTTTGTATATGCTGCTTCCCTAAATAATGGAACTAACTTATCACTAGAACCATCTTCTTTGACTAAAATCGGTTCGCCAGAGTTATTAACTTGCCCAATTTCAGATATAGCAACATCGTATTTGCTAACAGCTTTTTTAACATCATTTGAAATTTCAGGAGGTGCAATTAACATCAATGAATCTGTTGAAACCCCTAATGGATCAATATTTAAAGTTTCAAGCATGTTCAATACATTAGGAGCCACCATATCACGAATTTCTTTTTCGTAAAACTCCAATCCAACACCTGTAGTGTTTGATATTTCATGAGCATCTCCACGCAATCCCCCATTAGTTACATCAGTCATTGCATGAATGTCTTTGACCAAATCAGCTTCGAATAATGCATGTGACGCTTGAACAAAGTTAACATTCATTGTATCCCACACCACATCGAAAAATCCATTGTATAATGCGGTAGTTGTTATTGTTCCGCCGCCAGACCCTTCAGTTAAAAGAATTACATCTCCTTCAGTTGCCCCTTTTCTTGCAGTTGGAGGATAAGGCGAAACACCAACACTACCAGCAGCTGAAACAAACCTATCGCCTAAAACCATGTCCCCACCAACACGCAATGTACTTCCAGCAACTATTGGAACGTCAACTAGTTCAGACACCGTTGCAACACCTGCCATAAAGTCAAATATTTTAGCAACGTCTCCATCATCCGCTAGATGGACATCACTTAGAATAGCTACCGGGTCTGCTCCCATTACACAAACGTCACGAAGTGTTGCTCTTGTAACATGAAAACCGCCTAAAAACGGGTATTCACTTAATCTTGAATGTATCCCATCAACAGCTGTTGTAATATAAACTTCATCATCACTAACAGATGATTTAACAACACCCCCATCATCTTGTTCTGAAGGGTTAACTAATGATGTAGTGTTAGTTGAAGCTACAATTTCTGCTATTTTTCTGTGAACAAAAAAGTCTCCGGCTCCACGGGAACCTACCCCCATTTCACCCATCAAAACCTCGGATTTATTAACATTAACTATTTCTTTTAAAAATTCGTCATCACTTTCTTGTAATTTTAAAGTTGTTGAAACCTCATCAATTACAGCTTTTGCCATTTCCACTGAATTATCTTGTGAAATGTTTTTATACTCTCTAATACGTAAGGAGAGAATTTCAGCTAAATCATCATATGAATAATCCTCAATTCTTGCCCTTACAAATCCTTCAATATCCATTAATTATATCTCCAAATTAGTGAAGTTTTTAATAATCTTTAATCCTGCTTTTCCGCTTTTTTCCGGATGGAATTGTGTTGAAAATAAATTGTTTTGAGATAAACTTGCTACAATTTCTCCACCGTAATCACATACTCCGGCAATTATTTCATCATCATCAGGAACTACATGATATGAGTGAACAAAATAAAAGAATTCTTTGTCAATGCCTTCTAAAATTGGAGAATCATTGACTACTTTTAGTTGATTCCACCCCATATGAGGTATTTTTACATTCCCGGACAACAATTCCACATGTCCTTTAAACAAGTTTAAACCTTTAATTTCTGGAGATTCCTCACTTGACCCCATTAATACTTGTTGACCCAGACAAATTCCAAGAAATGGCTTGTTATCATTTACATGTTCATTTATTACATCTTCAAATGGTTTTAAATTCTCCATCGCACTACCAAATGCTCCAACACCAGGCAGTACCAAGTAATCGCTATCTGCAATAATTTCTTTATCATCAGTGATTTGATAATCAGCACCAATTTTTCTAAATCCATTGGAAATACTTTTTAAATTTCCACTTTTATAATCAATTATTGTTATCATTCTTTTAACCATCCGCTAGTTGACCTAATCATTTCGCCAAAGTCAGAAAATACGATTTTATCAGTTCCAAGTGTTTTTGAATGTGCATCAAGTTCTGCAACAACATGAGTATAACCTAAATCCTTTAAAGGTTCTACTAAACGTGGCCCATCGGTTACAGCTACTGATTCAATGTCAAATTCTTCGATTGGAAATGCATGAGGAACACCAAATACAACAATTAAATCTAAATCTTTATCTTTTAAATATTTGGCTGCAACATCTGCAGTTACAGGATATTCATCTAATCCTCCAGTAATAAAGTCAATATCCATTGGCAATTCTTCTTTGATATTCCTTGCATGACCTCTGATTCGTTCTAAACCTATATTTTCATCTAAATTGGCAACAACAATAGGTTTATTATCTTGATTAATTTCCGTGTAATCAAAATTAATAATATCTGCAAATAAATATGCAGTCTCTTTTTTGGCATTGTGAACAAAAGCTACATTTTTGCCCTCTTTAATGGCTTGAACAACGACTTTTGCAACACGTTCTTTAGAATCTCCAAAGTTTGGTTTGATATATCTGCCTTGAGCCATTCCACGAGTTTTTTCTACTTCCGTTGCTTTTTCAAGCATTTCAATTTGCCTGTCAGCTTCTTCACGAGGGATTACTCCACATTCAACAGCTGATTCTAAAACCATAATAGCTCCAATAGTATTATCCCCTTCACCTGATCCTCCATGAGATTCGACAGGGATAACTGTACAAGGCAAATCAGCATTAGCTATTGCTTCTTTTAAGTCTTCTCCAATAATCATGCTTGCACATGTTCCAACAACCCCCATTAATTTAGGTTCAAACATGTCATAAGCCTTAATTAAAGTTTCTTCCAGTTTTTCACCAGCGCCTAAAATAAAATCGTTTTCGGCCATTGCAGTTGTTAGAACTCTTACTCCATCACTTTCCAATAGTCTTCCAGTTCTAAAACAACAACCATTTGGCCCATGCATAATAATAACATCGACATTCATATCTCTTAGGGTATAAAGAGAAGCCGCAATTGGACTTGGTCTTGGATGCATTTTCTTATCAACTCACTATTTTCACTAAATAACTATTTAATATTCATTGTTAATATAATTTATATAATAATATGTGGGAGATTGTAGTATGAAACTTGATAAAAAAATTTTAGAAGAAAAAATTAGGGAATATAGAACATTTAAAAGCTGTTCCGAATCAACTTTAATGGGTCTTTGTGAAACTGCTGAGGCGGACATAACTCCTCAAGAAATGACAAAATTATCTTGTGGATTTGCAGGAGGAATGGGCGGAACATTTGATGAAGGAACCTGTGGCGCAGTAACTGGTGCATTAATGGCCAACGGTATTTTAAATGAAGCTCCTCCAATCATTAAAGAAAATGCAAAAGAAATTTTTAATGCTTTTAAAGATGAATATGGCACTGTTAGATGCGATAAAATAACTAATCATGGGAAGGATAAATCACCCTGTGTTGACTGTTGCGTATTTATTGCAAATAAAGTAGTGGATTTATTAGATAAACAATAATTCCTCACCATATTATATTTTATCATGATTTTAAGCATCACTTTAATTAAAATATAACATGCCCTAAAAAGTTTAAGGTTTAGTTTAATATAATTAACCTTCAACCATGATCAATTTGCCCGTTTCAGAATCTTTATAAACTTTACCCATTTCAGTATAACCACTACCTGATGATTTACTTAAATCAGGAGTGTCTTCTAATTCTTCACCCTGATCTACTTGTGAAACTTCGTTTATAGCATCTTTAACTTTTTGTCTTTGTTGTTCATCCATATTTTCATTAAAGACAATATTTTGCATATTCCATGAAATTACTAAAAATATTAACAACCCTACAGCAATTACTAACATTGCATCAACAAGATTAGTTGTCCCTGCCATTGGATCTTCTTCACCATGGCTTAGAAATTTTCCTTTTCTTCTACGAATCATGAAATCATCTAATCCTTTAAATTTTCTAAAACCGCATTGACAAATAGTTGCAAATTAGAAGAATATTCTTCATACCATCTACGTCTAATTTTAGCAACAACATAAGCAACCGCACCAGCTCCAATACCCACAACAGTTGTATCAAATGCTACAATGATTGCATTAGCTAATGTAGATACGTCTCCACTACCCAACGCTGCAAGACCCGAACCCATTGGTATTAAAGTTCCCATTAATCCTAAAGTCGGGCCGATACGTGTAACAATATCAAGTCTTTCAAGAGATTTTGCCATGACTACCTCTTCATCTTCAATCAAATTTAAAGCCCATGATTCTCTTGATTCAATTGAAAGAGAATGTGCATTAACTACTTTCAATAATACTTCCTTTTGATTATCATAAATTTCAGAATTGCTGACAATGCTTTTAAGTTCGTCTATAGAACTGGCATTGACCAATGAAAAAATTAATTTCTCCTTATATTCTCTATTCAATTTAATACGACAATTATAATCTGAAATTAACCCTCCAAATGCAAATATTGCAAAAACAGCAAATATTAATAAGAAAATAATTACCGGAATCTGTAAACTCTGAGATACAACATTTAATGCTGCGATTAACAATTCACTTCCTGGAATACTTACCACATAAAACACCACATAAATTATTTAAATAAAGTATTTTTTTTATTATATAATAAACCTAAACTAACCACTACAGCCAATAACACAATAGTAAGAATGATTGATTCTATAGAAACAATATTTATCGGTTTCATAGTATTAACATCCAAAGCAACGAGGTTTGGAATGAATAAAGAAACTACCAAAAAATAAATTCCAAAAATAAAATAGAATTTACCCAAATATTCATAAGAATTACTTAAAATTTTCAATTTTTTAATAGCGAATACCGCAATTACCAATGAATTAAATAAGCATGTTGCCAATAACGTTATTTGAATATCTCCCCAACCATTTAAAACATTTTTAGATAAAATACATGTAAATGCGATTAATACAAAGGATAAATAAGACAATGAAATAACTTTATTTACATCCTTACTTTTATTAATCAAATATCCAATGAAAATTAAAATAGATGAAATTACAAACAGCAATAAATAATTATACGAACCAATAGCCAAATTTAACTGATCATTATATAAATTCATTAAATAAATTAATATTAACATGACCATTATTGAAACGATAGAAAATTTAACCATATATTTTTTAGAAACATTTAAACCTAAAATCAACCCAATAACAATAGAAAAAATTATTATAGAACCTATAAAAGCTATAGACCATAATGAACTAAAAACCATAATATCTCCATAATTATTCCTTAGTGAAAAATTTTGACATCACAACCGCTATGAAAAATCCACACATCAATACGATTACAAATAAAATTATATTGTTTATATTGAACAAATCATTATTTTCATCATCATTATCAGAAATATTTGTATCATTGCTTGCTTTATCAGTACTGTTTTTTTCAATTGTTGAATTATCTTTCACTTCCAAAACACCAGATGAAGACTCGTCAGAACTTAATTGATTTGGATTGCTAGAAGAATAACTAGAACCACCTGAATGAGAATTTCCAGAACTGCCAGAAGATGCAGAACCTCCAGAAGAAGCAGAATTACCAGATGAGCTAGAACTTGAACTACTTGAAGAACTATGGCCACTAGATGAGCTAGAACTAGAACTTCCAGAAGAACCAGACCCTGAATCAGAAGGATGAGAAGGAGTTTCTACAGTTACCTCCTCAGCATACTCAGAACCATGTCCTGGATGAGCACATACACTAGTTGAAACAAATGATATGATAAAAATTATTGTTATCAACAATGCCAGTCTTTTATATTTCATTAAATCACCATTTTATAATTAAATTTAATTAAACAAACCTATAATAAAAATTTATTTAATTAAATTCAACCAAATTATTAAAATAAAAAAATAATAACTCAATTGAATGAGTTATTAATTAATATGTTTAGTTTTATTTACGTCTCATGTAACCTAAACCTAATACAATTCCAATTGCTAAAATACCTATTAAAGCATATAAAAGATTATTGGAATCTGTAGATTGTGTTTCAATAGATTTTGAAACTTCATAAGATTTTGACTTACTGTCTGAACTTTGATCAGCTTCAGAATCTTCTAAAGGTTGTGAACTGTCTCCAACATTTACAGGTTCTTTACTTGTAGCTGCATTTGCATGACCATAATATCTACTTTGAGATGGATTAGATGACCTAGCATCAGTGGACTTAGAATGACCATTTGAATTAGATCTGGAGCCATCAGATTTTGCATTAGATGTAGTGTTAGATTTTTTAGTATTGTCTTTGGTATTGTTTTTTGTCTTATCTTTATTATTATCTGCAATAGACTTTAATAAATCTTCTTTAGTAACATTGTTAAGACCTTTAACATATCTAATAACGGAATCATCAGCACCTTGCTTTAATTTATTAAATTGTTCTTCATTAATCCATTTTTCACAGTCTGTAGAAACAATAGGGCGTGATTTAATATTTGGATTATTTACCCCATTATACAAATCAATGTAAGCCTCGATTTGAGCAGCACGTTTAGCTTCAGAGGTACTGTACATACTTGTATCAATGTCACCCCATTTGAAACTTAAAATAGAAACCTTACCAACTTTAAGATTATTATCCCATACCACAAGAACACCCTGGTAAGTTCCGCCAGCAATATATTCAGATACAGTTTCATTATTAGGTAATTTTTTAACTAAAAAAGTACCCATACCTGGAGAAATACCTAATAAATAAGTCATACTGTCATCCTTACAGAAAGTAGTTGAAGCAATGTAAGTATATGATTCATTTTCACCTAAAGGATATTTCTTTTGAATGTGGTCAGTTATAAAGAATCCCGGTTGTACACCCGGACATACATGATTGTGGTATAAGAAAGACAATATTTGATCAAATGCTGGGTGAGATCTCCATGCATTTGCAATAGTCTGAATACTGAACCAATTTCCATCTGGCATGAAAGATTTTGGAATAGCTTTTACTTTTGCAGAGTTATTTAAAGTATCAATGCCTATGTTTATTACTTTATCACCATCAAGTTCCCCTACAAAGAATGATCCATTAACATTGTATCTAAGATATGCTGCATGAATTTCTTTTGTGTCCGGATGACGTAAGATAAATGCAAACCATAATGGCTTCCAAAGTGCTTGGTGGTATTGTAACATGTTTTTACTGTATAAACTAGTGCCTAATACTTCATGAAGACCATCACGAACTAAAACTGTTTCTTGACCTTTCAAGTAAACATAACCTGCTGAAGTAAATACTGCAAAGTCAACATTATCTCTGTCAATATCAATACCTAATTCATTTTTGAATAACTCTTTTCCTTTTTTAGCTGCATCAATACCAATTTGTTTCATTTGAGCATCAGTTAATGTGCCTTTAATAGTATCAGCATTTGTTCTTGTTGCTTTTGGTAAATTTAAAGATAAAATATATTTCATATCTAAACCATGAGCATCAATAGCTTGAATAGCATGACCATCTGCACTAACATCGGCATTTGTACCCATTAAATAATAATACTGTTCTGCAGTTAAATTAGTAAATTCATATAAAAAGTCAACTAAACATCCAGGATTTGTATTAATTTTTTTAATCCACCATGAACAGTATTTTAATTCTTCCAAACTTCCGGAATCTGGATTAATACCAGTTTCTTTTATGAAAGTATTTTTAACATTAGTGGAATTTAATGACATGATGATTAAATCACCAGTATTGGAACTAGCATACCATCTGATAAATCCAATCATATTCTCAGTTGCACCAGTTGCTGTGGTATCAACACCTACATAACCAGTTTTACCAATAGTTGCATCTAAGAAAAACATTGCTGCATCATCATCAGATCCTCCCGGAACACCAAGAATCTTGTATGAAGTTATATCGCCTGGAGAACCTGCACCTTCAGATTGGGTTTCTTTTACAGGAGGGTAATATTTTAATAAAGCTTGCACAATACTAAATCCGCCTAATGTTCCTTCACAAATATGTCCATGGAATGCACCTTCCTGAAGCACTTCTCTTGAAACACCTGCAACCCAACCATTTGCTAAACTTGCAAATGCCCATGCGTTCTTACCTTTAATAGACTTAAAGTAAGTATTCCATTGCTTTTTGGTCATATTTTCAGAAATAGTACCCAAGTAAGAGTGTTTTGTTGACCCGTTCTCAAATATTGCTGCTTTTAATTGATTTCCTTTTTTAGTTATAAAAGCAAAGTCAATCGGATCTACAGCAGATTGGCGTAGCATTAAAACATCGGTATAAGCTATATGGTTACCATAATTTATAATACCCTCTATTGCCTCTTCACTGCATTTGCCATATAATTTAGCTACACCAGCTGAAGTGACAATAAGAATATCATCGGCATTTTTGAAATCTAATAATTTATCTGCTGATTCAGTAACTGTTTTTCCTAATTCATAAGCTTTTGTAGCTTTTAAATCAAATGAAACAAGGTTAGTTAAATCTGCACCACTAATTATTTTAGATTGACTAACATATCCAGATGTCATTGCAGTAATATTATAACTGCCTGCCAAAGCATCTTTAATATTTAGAACATAATTTTTATCATTCACATTATAATTTTTTGTAAAATTAAGGTAGTTTCCATTAGAAACTACATAAAAATCAGGAACTAATTTATTTGCATCATCAGAATATTGATAATTAACTTTTACCTCAACAGAAGTAGTATTGCCGGATCCAGAATCTTTCAAAATATTTGAAGATTGAGAATCAGAAACTTGTTCGTTAATATCATCATTAGAACTTGATATTGCATCCGAATAAGATGCTGAATCAATACCTAAAGCGGCATTATCAAATGCATCTGCATCACCTGCACAAACTGCACCTGTTACAAACATTAAGAATGTAATAAGAGTAATGAATAAAAGTAGTTGTTTTCTAATATTTTGACCTCCAATTAATTTTTAACATATTCCCAACAATCGAAATTTTATCAAGAATATAAGAATTGGTTTGAAATAATACATATATAAAGTTATTTAATACAATTCTATTATTTTTTATATAAAAAGTAATAACAACACCTATCAAACTTTTAAAAAAAATACCTATTAACAAAAAACAATAATTTAAATAAATTTAAAAAGAGATTAATGAACTATAAAATGATTATTATAAATTCAACCCATGATTAACAAAAATATCACGGATTAGAGAAAATTTAAAAAATAATACTTAACAATGACATATTAAAAATTAATATTACTTCCAGAATGATAAAAATAAAATGATTTAAATGGTGTTTTAAACTGATAAAAGACTAAAACAATATGAAATTTGGAAAAAAATAAATACAAATACCCCTACTGCCTAGTAGAAAGATTTAAATTATTTATTTTTAAAACAAATCTCTGTTCTCAATGATTAAATAACTGCATCATTTAAAGTTGTTTTTAACTTGCGAATGGTATATCTGGCATAAGCATAATTGAAAATAGATGCTATGATTCTACCAACTGCCAAACCTGTCCAAATACCAATTAACCCCCAACCAAATACAATTCCAAATAGATAAGTAAAACTTACAGTACAAATTAATTCTCTTATGATTGTCCACATAAGAGAAGTTGTTCCCCTACCAATTCCCTGATAGAAAAAGCTTGAAGGCATGCCAAAACCAACTAAAAGTAAACCAAAGGAAGCTATTCTTAAGAAATTTGTTATTTCAGGAGTTAAAGGAGCTGTATCTGGAGTATATGCAAAAATCAATGATAATTGCGGTGCAAATATTACTAAAATAAGCATGATTAGGACTGCAAATAGCATGGCGAATTTTGTACCATAACTATGGGTTCTTGACAAATAATCCCAATTTTTAGCGCCGAAAGCACTTCCACTAACAGCTGCAACTGCACTACCAATAGCTGTTAAAGGCATTATTCCAAACAAATACAATCTTTGACCAGATGTAAATGCTGCAATACCATATTCACCACCAACAGATGAAATAAATATCAAATAAAAACTCATTGCAAGTGACATCATAAACATGTCCAATGAAGATGGAATACCTACTTTTAAGATGTCTCGAGTTATTTCTAAGTCAAATCTAAATCCTTTAAAAGTAACATCAACATAAGTATCATTTTTAATTAAAATCCAATACATTATCACAATTGCAGCACCAATAGAACTCACTATTGTTGCAAGTGAAGCTCCAGTTGAACCTAAGTTTAAAACATAGATAAAAACAGGATCTAAAATAAAATTTAAAACAACAGAGACTATCATTGCATACATTGCCCTTTTCATATCACCTTCCCCACGGAGAATCCCACTTCCCCCATTAGCAAAAATAAAAGCAAATAAACCTGCAAATAATGGTGTTGCATATTTAATTGCTTCAACTAATGATTGACCACTAGCACCGAATGCTTTAAGCAAAGGTTCCTGAATTATAAGCAAAATTATAGTCAAAATTATCGAAGCCATTAGTAAAATTACAATTGAATGTGTTGCTGACTTACTAGCTCTTTTATGATTTTTTGCTCCAACAGCACGACTAATACTGCTTGTCGCCCCATTACCTAACCCTACACTAACACCATTTAAAATCATGAATATTGGTGTTACAAAACCTATTCCTGCAATAGCAGTTTGACCTAATCCTGCAATCCAAATACCATCAACAATATTATATGATGCTGTTAAAAGCATGGATATCATTATTGGAATCGCTAGTTTTCTAACAGCAATTTCTGGCTTTCCTCTCATTAATTCAACATTTTTATTTGCAATAATAACTCCTCCCAATTCACTAATTAGTATGAGTTTTATCAAGTCGTCAACCTTATTTTTTCTAAAAACTCTTAGTTTCTATTTTATTAGCATATTACACATTAGATGGTAGTGATCCAATTTTTAGTGATACTCGAATATTATATACAAATCCTTTTTATATTCATAATAGAACTGTAATCCGGTTTGAATCTCATAGCCATAAATATTTGTCTATTAACTTTTACACAAATGATTTCTCAGTTACTTATCTAAAGAAAAATGATATGAATCAGTCTTCAGAGGCTATTTGGAGCCAATATCAAGGAAATAATAATAAAACGGGAGTTACTAATTATATTGGTCCATTAACTAATGTCAGTAAATGGTCTAATACAAATATTGTTAGTTCTGGTTCTGCAGTTATAGATAAAAATGGCCATATTTATGTGGGTAGTGATGATGGGTACTTGTATTGTTTAAATAATCAGGGTTTGGTTATCTGGCGTTATGGTACAACTAGTAAAATCATTTGCACACCAACTATTGGAAGTGATGGTAATATTTACTTTACTAATTGGTTGAATAGTACGTTGTATTGTATTTCTCCAGATGGTGAATTAATGTTTAAATATAATTTAGGGGAATATAATACGGGTTCTAGTCCCATATTTGGTTATGACAATACATTATATGTTTTAAGTGGAAATGATAATATTTCTATATTATTTGCATTTAAAGATAATAATTTGTCATGGAATTGTACTTTACCTGCAATTACTGGTTCTACACCAACTATTGCTAATGATGGTACATTATATATGGTTTCTACCCATCATGAACTTGTTGCAGTAAACTGGGATGGTTCTGTTAAATTTGTAAAAGGAATATCTGATTTTGGTGTTATATTTCTCGCATATTCCGATACTATAAGCATTGGAGATAATGGATTACTTTATGTTTTAAATCAACCAGGTGAGGCAGCTATTTCTTTTAAACCTTCTCATGATTACAACATTATTAATGCATATTTACCTAATGGCACACGTGTTTGGTCTATTGGTGACAACACATGTATTTGGTCTAGTGGTGACAAATCTGCTTCTGGTACTCCATCATATTATAAAGGCATATTATACATTACAGGTCAAAAGAGTTTGACGGCCATTAATGCTTCTAATGGAAATATCTTATGGAGTCAAAGTATTGCTAATGCGAATAATTCTTTAAGTTCTCCATTAATTAGTGGTGATGAGATTATTTATTTATCTCAAGGTAATGTGGTATATGCTTTTAATTTAACCGGTGAGCAAATCTGGAATTATACTTTAACCGGTAAATATGGTGGGCCAATCAGTTTCAGTAGCCCTACATTATCTGATGACGGTACTTTGATTGTTACTACTAATCAGGGTATTTTTGCATTTAATGATATTTCAGCGGATTTCACTTATGAGCATGTGAATAATACTGAAAGGACTATTCAGTTTACTGATTTATCTACCCAAGGCAACAATACTTATTATTGGAGTTTTGGTGACGGTTACTATTCAAGTGAGCGGAATCCTTCACATGTATACAGTAAAGCCGGCAAATATCGTGTGGAACTATTGGTAACTCATGAGGGTATTAATCTTGCAAGAAATACAACAATTGTTGTTGAGTCATGGGATATTACTCCCCCTAGCCCAGTTTCTGCAAACATTAACGGTAAATCAACTAAAGGAGGAGTATTTGATGAAACTCAAAGTGTTGAGTTATCTGCAAGTGACGACTATAGTATAGCAAATATATACTACACAGTTGACGGATCCAATCCAATTGACAGTGCTACTCGCAGAACTTATGTCGAACCTGTTAGTATTGAAGCTTACACAGTTTTGAGGGCTGTTGCGGTGGATACTTCTAATAATTGGGGTAAAGTTTCCACTTTCACATTTAACATTACCGATAGTATTAATGTTAATGATAAAATCAATTCTACATTGATTCAAAATATTCAGAAATTATTGGATAATGCTGAAAAAGGTAGCAAATTCGTATTCGACTATGATACCCTTTATGGTGCTAATTTCACAATCAATAAGCCCTTAAACATTATCACTAACAATAATACCAAACTTGTCGGTAATGGTGTTCAGCCGGTTTTCACAATTGGTGAAAATGCAAAAGGCTCTTCAATCAACGGATTCACTATCATAAATGATGGAGCAGATGGAATACTGATTAAAAAAACAAAAAATATTTCAGTTAAGGATTCTATTGTATCTGCCAATGATGCAGTTGGAATCAATATCATAAACAGTACAAACACTTTAGTTAAAGATACTAAAGTGAATAATTCCACTAATGGTGTAATTGTTAATAAATCAAGTAACACTAAATTGGAAAGAATTAATGTCAAGAATAGTTATGATAATGGTGTTTGGATTTTAAACAGTAAAAAAACTACTTTAAAAGATTCTTTATTGGAAAATAATGGTCAGGACCCATACCTCAGCAGTGCTCATCAAGTACTATTGTATGGTTCTGGTGACACTACTTTGCTAAATAATAGAATCAATTATGGTGTTTTTGGCATACGTTTAAAAAACAACAACAATGGAGTAATTATTGACAAAAATACTGTTTATGAAGGTGTTGGTGATGCAATACTTTTGGAAGGCAGATTCAGTAACGTGAACATTACAAGAAATGATTTGGATGGCAGTTTCATGGGAATTAACTTTAACGGTTATAGTGAGAATGTAAATGTTGTAAGTAATCTTGTCCATAATATGCATTCACATCCTGGTGAACCGGATTCAGGTGCCGAATACGATGCATTCTATGGATTTAAGCATGGAACTGACTTATATGGTTGTTATTGTAATTGTATTCAGGTATGGGAGTTAGCTGATAACTTCCATAATGCTGTTCATATTGAAAATAATGTTTGCATCAAAACAGAGCACCGTAGCTGGGAGTCAAGAAAAACACATACCTACACTCAATCAGGTTGTAATGGATACGGTTATAATTTATGGGATGGATCAGACTCATACACTGGAATGACAAATGGTGCAACATCATACATTAAAGGTTTTGTTGATTTGGTTATTGACCGTGTAGGGGACTCATCTTACAGGTTAAGATTAATCAATAGACTAACTAATGATTATTTGTCTGATATTCCGGCATTTGATGTTAAGTTTACTGCAGGTTCATATTCACAAACCGTTAAATTCGTTGACAATCAGGCTGTTGCAACATTTGATGTTGCATCAGCTATAACTAATATTATGGCTACAATATCATCTTATATCAGTCAGTCTACTTCCTGGAACATACCAATCAGTGATGGTTATTCATCTTCCAACAAGGATCATGATTCTGGTTATGAGGCCGGTGAGGCCATCAATAATCCTGATCCTAAAGTGCCAAGTATTGTTGAATACATCAAGGCTCATAGTGGCAATAATGGTAACGGTCATGGAACCGGTACCGGAAACGGCCAAGGCAGTGGTAACGGTCATGGCTCCTCAGGACATGGTGGTTCCAATATTAATGGTCGTGAAGGTGAAGTTAAAGGAAACTCCAACAACCTAATCAGAACAAATGGTGGAACTTCTCCATCCGTGGGTGTTCAGGCTGCTGCGGAAGGTTCTTCTGATTCAGTTGAAGGAGGTTCTGAGTCTGGTGAAACACAAGATTCTGCAAAGGCATATGAAGTCACTAAAGAAATTAGCAAAAACATTAATAATAATATGAAATTCATACTAGCTGTCATTTTATTCTATATAATCGTGATTTTAGGTTACGGTTATAAAAAGGGTAAAGATGATGGTGATGAAATTCAAGGTAAAGAAGAAAGACTAAAATCCTTTCCCAGATTCCCACAAATTTGTGGGAATCTGACTGTTGAATTTTTATAAAAGATATTTATTCATGTTTTTCTTTTCAATTTATGAATATGAAATTAGTTTAGAGGATTTGAAAATGCCATAGTTCTTTGTGAAAGTTTATACCCCATTATTCAACCAATTTCATAAAGTGATTTTAACCCTACAAATTCACCAAATTCTCCTTTAAATATTGAAATAAGTTCATTTAATTTTTGCAATGGATTCCTGATTGGAATGTTTATCATTATAAAGTTTATCATTTACCTTATTTATTAAATCCATTCTATTTAATGATTTTTGGGTCAATATCCTTAATATATTCGTATTCTAAATTGGAGTTAGTTATTGCTTATTTAATTAATTGTTTAGCTTCATTATTAAGCATATTTTCCATTCTGAAGTGATATAATGCTTTTACAAGATTAATTGAATCTCCTCTTTCATTAGTTTCCATGTATGAACTACAGTGGACTCCAATAAATCCAAATACATTGATTTTAAATCGTTCACCACAGTGTACTTGTATATTTTTTGTATTTGGTGCATATAATACTCTTCTAACGTTTGTTACGCTTTTGCAGGCAGTTTCATCCATGAATGCTAACATTCGTCTATTTGTGTCAATTATTGTTAGTTTTTTTTAAATATTTTGACATCATCTTCTGTGCGACCTTCATATTTAATAAAAGGTTTTCCGTAGTTTAATCCTAATTTTTTCCGTGTTATGAACCAAACATGATTATAACTAAATTCTATTTTGAATAAGGTATATATCATTTCTCGAACATCTTCAATTGTTAATCTTTTATCGCTATTTGTGATGGCTTCATAAAGAATTTTCAACTTTTCATCGTCTAATTCTGATTCAAGGCCACAATTACTATAATTAGGCATTAATCCATCAATACCTTTCTCGTTATATTCTTTAACCCAACGTTCACCTGTTTTTCTAGAGACATTCATAATTTTAGAGGCTTTTTTTATAGTATCTCCTTTTTTAACCATTTTGATTAAATAAGCTCGCCTATAAATATTATAGGAATCCTTATGTTCTTTTATAATATCATTTAATTCCTTGTCCGTCAAATGTTCTTCAATTTTTGCGACTTTCATGATTATTATATATGAACTTTATAAGGTATAAACTTTTCCAAGAAAATATACTTTTTTATTATATCAATTATATAAAACAAATAATATACCAACTGAAATATCACAACATTATCCACAAATTAATTAACCAACCAAATCTAAACTATAATAATAGAAATGTTGAGAGAGAACGAACATAAGCAACCTATATTTAGAGTGATACAATGATGATACCTACAATACCTACGCCTGATGAAATTTTAGATAAAGGATTCAGCAGAGGTAAAAAACAAGCAGACTTAATGAGGAGTCAAAAAATACCTAAACATTTAAAAGGTAAAAGAATTGAAGAAAGAAGAGTTGTAACTTCTTGTCAAGTTATTAAAGATAAATTAAAATCTATTCTTGATGCAGTTCCTGAAATTGAGAGTTTACATCCGTTTTATCAAGACTATATCGACATTACTGTTGGTGTTGATGATATGAAACAGGCACTTGGGGGTCTTAACTGGGCTTATGGAATCATAACACAACTTGAAAAAGAATATGGGGCTAAAATTAGGAAAAACCCTTCTGAAAATGCAACTGCAATACAAAAGCAGGCTTATGGCAGAATCGCATCAGTTATAAATAAAATCAAAAAAAATCTGGATTTCCTTGATTTTGCAAAACAAAACTTAAGGAATATGCCTACAATTGATTTTGATGCAACAACAATAGTAATTGCTGGTTTTCCTAACGTAGGTAAATCTACTCTTTTAAGACAAATTACCGGAGCAGATCCTCAAGTTGCCAATTATCCATTTACAACAAAAGGTATTCAGATTGGCCATACAGAAAGACATTGGAAAAGTATTCAAATTATTGACACCCCAGGACTTTTAGACAGACCAGTTTTAGAAATGAACGATATTGAGATGAATGCAATTGTCGCACTTGAACATTTAGCGGATGCCATATTATTTATCTTTGATGCTTCTGAAACTTGCGGATTTCACTTAGATAACCAATACAACTTATTAAAACAAATTGAAAAAATATTTTCCGAAATTCCAACTGTTTACTTATTTAATAAAATGGACTTAATTGACGATGCAGAATATCTCAATCAATATATTGATGATGAAAACAATTCAATTTTTATTTCAGCTATTGAAGGAGAAGGCATTGATAAAATTAACAGAAAAATTGATACTATTAAAAAAATCGACAGAAAACTCGAAGAAGATGATGAGTATTACTAATGCCTAAATTTAGTAACTTGAAGTTATTAATAGTTAAATTTATATACTGACAAAACGTAATTAACACATACTTATAATCAATTCATCAATAAGGAGCGTGAAATTATGGTGGATAGTGAAACTATAGAAACTAAAATTTCTGATACAAAAGATAAATTTGATGAGAAAAAAGAAGAACAAAAAGATAAGTATGAAGAAACCAAAGAAAAAGGCAAAAATATTGCAGATAATGTAATCAACGATTTAAACGCCAGCATAGATGAATTCAAAGAATACATTAAAAATGTTCAAAAAACTGCAGACCAAAAATATGCTGATTACAAAAAATCTACTGTTCAAACCTTAGACATTGATCTTGTTGAAACCGAAAACAAATACCATATTAAAGCAGCAGTTCCTGGTGTTGATAAAGAAGATGTTTTAATTGAAGCAGGAGACAATGATTTAACCATTGAAACTACTTTCAAATCATTCATTGAAGAATTTGAAGAAGAAGATGCAGAAGTAATCGTGTCTTCAATTAAGACTGGCAGATGTGTTAAAACTATAAGATTTGAAAACAGCATTGATTTAGAAAATATTTCTGCTAAATTCTCTAACGGAATCATTATTGTAACCATTCCGAAATTAGTAATTCCAAAACATAAAGTCAATGTAGAGTAAACTCTACATTATTCTTTTTTTAAAGATTAATATCTTACTTTTCCAATATGTCTTGTAGCACCCGGATCTTCACCATTATAATGTGCTAAATAATAAACAAACCATTCAAGAGGGATTACAAATACAAATGGAGATAATAATTTATCAATATCCGCATAATCTTTTAATTCATAAATAATTGATTTTAATTTTAAATTTTCTGAAAATTCAATAGCTTTTTGTGTAATTTCATCAGATTCAAAATCTGATTTTAAAAATATAATCGGAACATCCTTTTCGACTCTTTCAATTAAACCATGCCTAAATTCAGCAGAATATTCCGGGCATGCATGTTTAATAGCCCCTTCCATGAGCATGGTCATTGCTAACTTATAAGCAAGCCCAAAGTTGGGTCCACTACCTAAACAATAGAAAATATCCTCATTTTTAAAATTTTCAGCTAATAATCTATTATCATATTCAGTAGTTTTTAATAAATCTTCAAGAATGTCGGGAATTACAATTAATTGCTTTAATAAAGTATCCTTTCCATCATAATTACTGGCCGCGAATAAAATTTGATACAGACAAGCAAGTTGAGTAATGTAAGTTTTAGTACCTAAAATTGCTGTTTCTTTTTCACATCTTGTAATAATTGGAGTTTTAGCTTCTTTAATCATTGAGCTTTCAGGTTCATTAGAAATAGATACACTGTGAATATTAAATTCATTAGTTTTTCTAAGTGAAGCAAGAGTATCAGCAGTTTCACCAGATTGTGAGGTAAAAATAGCAATAGAGTTTTCATTAATGGTTAATTTTTTATTGTAGTAAAATTCATAACCAGTATAAACTTCAATGTCAATATTTGTGCTTGACATTCTTATTGCATCTCTAACACTATAACAAGTTGAAATAGAACTTCCACAACCGATTAAATATACCTTATCTTTTTCAGGAATCAGTTTAGAAACTTCATCCATTGTTGATTTTTCACATTCAAAAGTTTTTCTAAGTGAGTCAGGTTGTTCCATCATCTCATCATACATTTTATATTTCATGGATTAAACTCCTTAAAATTAAATATTATAATTAATATATTGTTAAACAAGATATAAAAATGTTTTTTATAAAAGGGTTAAAATGGATATTGATTTATTAAAAATAGGAATGGTGAAAGGAAGGCAATACGAAACAATTGTAAGTACTATAAACTCAAAGAGTATAAAAAATGCAGCCCCTATAGGAATAATTTGCTCTGGTAAATCTAAAGTACTTTGCCGTATTTTTAAAGGAAGCAAAACTTTAGATAATATATTATCTCAAAAAGAGTTTATTGTAAATATTACTCATGATCCAGAATTATTTACATTATCTACACTTGGAAATTTGCCTGAGAACTATTTTAACCAGAATTGTTCAATTAAAAATGCTGATGCTTATTTTAAATGTGAAGTTATTAATTTTAGCGAAGCGATAAAACAAAGCGATCCAATTAAAAAGAAAGACGAAGCTATTGTTATTAAAGCTGAAGTTAAAGAATTAGTAATAAATAAAAATACCAAAGCTTTGAATAGAGGATTTAATTATGTGATTGAATCTTTATCTAACCTTACACGCTTTGATATGTTTGATGACAATCAAAAAGAAGAATATTTAAATCGTTTTCGTGAGGCAAATCGTGTTGTTGTTAAAGTGGGGCATAAAGAGGATATCCTTGCTATGAAAGCTATAAAAAAAGAGTTAATGAAAAAAGGTTTAAAACCTTAATTTTTAATAACATCAATAAATTCAAAGTTATCAACATCAAATAGGCCCAAATCAGATATTTTCAAAGACGGAATGACCAATAATGCCATGAATGCCATAGTCATAAATGGAGAGTCTAATTTACAGCCAAGAGCTGAGCACATTTTATGTAAAATATTTAACTTAGAAGCAACTTCATATGCATCTTCATTAGTCATTAAACCGGCAATCGGTAAAGATAATGAATCTTCAAAGTCCTCGCTTACTACAGCTATTCCCCCTTTATTATCTATGATTTTGTTGACTGCACGAGCCATCATTTCAGTATCATATCCAATGACAATGATATTATGGGAATCATGAGCAATTGATGACGCCAATGCTCCTTTTTTAAGACCGAACCCTTTAATAAATGCATTTGCAATATTCTCTAAACCATATCTCTCAACAACAGATATCCTTAAAACATCTTCATAGATATCCGACTGCACTTTGCCTTCTCTACAATATAGTTTAGTAGTAGCTCTTTCTGTAAGCAACACCCCATTGAAGCATTTTATTACATTAACCTCGCATTCCTCACCATCATAATATATCTCAAAGTCTTCGGAAGATTTTTTTGAAGTGTTTATAGTATTTTTAGATTCGACTTCAGGAACCTCAAACAGAACATTTTCTCCATCAAATACACATTCGCCACCAATATATGTTTTCAATATATTGAAATCGGTTAAATTATCAATGATGATGAAATCCGCTTTAGCACCAGTTACAATAACCCCTGCATCCAATCCATAATGTGTTGCAGGATTAATTGTGACCATTCCAATAACTTTTATTATATCAACACCCAAATTAGCTGCTTTTTTAACGGATTTATCCAAATGGCCATGAATTAAATCATTTGGATGTTTGTCATCACTTACAATAAAATCAAAAATCGGAGAGTGGATTCTTCTTTCCAAAACTTCTGTTGGAATTATACCAAAACTATCTTGATTTTTCAAATGAGCCAAGCGTTGTGAAAAATCAAAAAGAGCTTCCATATTTTTAGCAGATGAACCATCACGAACCATAATTTTCATACCTTTTTGCTTTTTCTCAATAGCTTCAGCAAAATTACTGCATTCATGGTCTGTAACTATATACTGTTCCAGATATTTATCCAAATTCTTACCTGAAAGTAATGGAGCATGCCCATCAATAGGTTTTTTATACTTTCTAGCCAATTCCAACTTTTTAATTACCTCTTCATCCCCACTTAACACTCCCGGAAAATTCATCATTTCCCCAAGTGCAACAATTTCCTCTTTTTTAAGCAAATATTCAATATCCGATGAATCTAAAACACAACCTGCTGTTTCAAATGAAGTAGCCGGCACACAAGAAGGTGCGGAAAAATAAAAATTAAATGGAACTATGGAAGCATTATCAATCATGAATTCTATCCCTTCAATTCCAGCAACATTAGCTATTTCATGAGGATCACAAACAACAGAAGTAGTACCGTGGCGAACTGCAATTTTAGCAAATTGTGCTGGTGTTAGCATGCTGCTTTCTATATGAATATGGGAATCGATGAACCCCGGAAGCAGCAAACCCTTGACATCAATTTTAGTTTCTTCAGTGACATTAATAGGAACAATTTCTTTAAAAACACCATCTCCCAGCGTTATTCTAGCCGGATAAACTGAATCGGTCAAAACATCAAGGATATATGCAGTAAATATCATTTAATCCTCCTTCAAAGCATTGTAAAGGAGAGGCAAGAATGTTCCAATATCAGTTACAATACCCACTACTTGTGCACTACCCCTATCAGACAATTTAGTAACGGTGGATGGATTAATATCTACACAGATACTTTTAACTCTTGAAGGAAGCAAGTTACCAGTTGCGATAGAATGAAGCATTGTTGCAATCATAATTACCATATCAACTTCCTGAGCATAATGTCTCATTAACTTCTGAGCTTCGGCAGTATCTGTTATAACATCCGGCAAGGGACCATCATCGCGAATAGAACCTGCAAGGACAAATGGAACATCGTTTTTAATACATTCGTACATAATTCCACCAGTTAAAGTACCATCTTCAACTGCATTTTTAATAGAACCGGAATTATTTATTCTGTTAATAGCTCTCATATGGTGAGTGTGGCCATGAGCTACAATTTTACCAGTTTTTACTTCAATACCTAAAGATGTGCCGAATAAATCAGATTCAATATCATGAGTTGCAAGTGCATTGCCCGCCATGATAACATCAATGTATCCTTCTTTTACAAGTGATGCTAAAAATTTACCAGACCCAGTGTGTACAATTGCTGGTCCTCCAACAATACCTATTTTTCCACCTTTAGCTTTGATTTCTTTCATCTCTCTAGCAATACCATGTATAAGATTCATTAAAGGTTTTTCAGAGGACACCTCACTGTTCATGAATTCAAATACTTGTTGTTCTTCACGAGACCTATGGGGCGGAGTAACTTTAACACCATCAAGGCCCACCACAATTTTATCTCCGGATTTGACCTCTGCAATAGGTTTTACAAAAGCACGTTTAGCATCAACATCAACAACAACCAAACAGTCCATTTCGATTTCTTCAACAGGAATCCAATCCCCATCATAGAAAATATGAGTTGTGTGATTAGATGATGAATAAAAACCTTCAGGAGCAACTTTATCTTTAACAGATGCAACAAGATTAACTTCTTTAATTTCATCAATTGATGCACCAAGTACAGATAATTCATCTAAAATAGATTCCAATAATTCGGGAGAATCTGCTGAAACTTCAATCTTTGCATGACTTTCATCTGATTTTTTACGTCCAACATCAATTTCCAATATGTCAAATTCCCCACCTTTATCCATAATTATACCCATTGTCTTAGTTAAAGTCAATGAGTCAATAATATGGCCTGAAAGCTCAATAGTTCTTTTATTCATAACAATATGCTCCATTTTTTAGTTAATATTAAAGTTTTAGTTTTGGTGATATTTAATGGTATTGTTATGATTTTAAAAATCAAATAAATCAGAATGATAACTCACTTCTCCTCTTATCAGACCCACCCGTGCCCGTTTTCAAACAAGTAATCTCAAGCATATCAGTTATTTAAAACATATAATATCCACAATTTACTTCAGCACGAAATATTCATTGTTGTATTTTAAATACATCTCGTTTTCGAGTTTGAATAGTTCAACATATTGAACACCAAAATATTTTGTTTTCCAGTTTTCATTACCTAAACCATCCACAATCACATTTAAATATACTTTACTTTCTATTATTCATATTATACTCATTTTTAACTCAATATATCCATTATAGTTATTTGTCATTTTTCTACTGTTTTTAGACTAAAGTGGTATTTTACTTTCTCATAATCATTTATCCATAAAAGAACATCAGACTTCCTCAAGACCACTCCATCAAATATCATCCAAATAAAGACAATACAGATATAATGATTAGATTATGCTTTAAACTATCATGTAATCCCACCACTGTTGCCAGTGCCACAGTTTCAAGTGATAATATCCTGTATAACAAGGTTAATAGGTTAATAGTTATACTGACATAAAACTCTCAAAAAAAAGAAATGAGCATATGACAAAATTTAAGATAATTGCTTGTCGCACAAAAAGAAAGAGATTAAAGCATGCCTTTGAATTTACTGATGATGTCCCCAATAGTTTCTTTTAAAAACATATTTGATATATAAGCTACAATAACTCCAGAAATCATCAAAATAATTAAATGCTCACCAAAAAAACCTTCATAAAATCTTGCAACAAATGCACCATAAATTAATTCAACTAATTGAATTTCTAAAATACCTAATATCAATCCAACAAATAAACCAAATATTATAGCATTAACTTCATTATCAATAATTCCTGCAAAAAAACCTACAGTCAAAATAACCGCTAGTATAAATGAGAACCATGAAAATCCAATGAATAATCCTAATAAAGATAGAATTATAGATACAACTAAAGCTATTATAGATGGTTTTATAATCTTTTCCAAATTAATTTTATTCTCAAAAGAAGTAGGAACAGATTCATGATTTGTTTTCCCATCAGAACCTATATTAGTTCCACATTCTGGGCAAAACTCAACATCATTTTCTACTTCCTTTCTACAATTTGGACATGTTTTTATTTGAATTATTTTTTTTGAAAAAATTACCTTAGAGCCACATGTTGGACAAAACAAAACATTTTCATATAATTCTGATCCACAATTCCTACATTTTAGATTTTTATCTTCATTTTCAAATTTATTACCACAAGAATGATAAAAGTCATTATTAAAAGATAGTTCGGCACCACATTTATCAGAGTTTATGTTAATATTATTATCTGATGAACTTTGATTTTCATCAGAGTTAATAAGATCATTTCCACAATTTGGACAATTTTCCGAATCCTTTGAAACAGTAATTCCACAATTATTGCATTTAACCATTTAAAATCCTCATCCAAACAATAAATCTTGTTTAAATTTATCAAATTCTTCTTGAGTAATTGCACCAGAATTTAATAATTCTTGGAATTCTTTTAATTGTTGAGCTTTAGAAGGTTTTGAAATTTGATTTTGAACAACAACAGTTTGTGGTTTGTCTTTTAAAGATTCATATAAATCCACTAAACTTTGACCAAATTCAAAACTAGGTAGTCTAATTTCATAAGAAGTATTGTCAACTAATTTTATTAATAATCTATCAAACATATCTGCACTGTCGTTATTTGCAATCATGTCTTTAAATCTTGTCGCTTTAAGAGATTGTATTTTATTTTCAATGTCTTTTCTGATATCATGAGGAGATGTCCAAGCTCTTTTAGTGATATCTTCATATCTACTTTCATCACCTAATCGTTTAGTAACTCTTATTGATACAATTTTATCAAAGTAAAAATTATTTATTCCAGCATTGACCTTTTCCCAGTTTCTATTATCAATTTCCATAAAAACGAATTTATTTTCTTTAATTAAGAAAAAACCATCAATCATAGTTTCATTACCAATATAATTATCTGGATTAAAACCTCCAATATACTTATTAATAGTTTTATGTTTGCTAGTAGATTTTTCTAACATGTTAAAACGTTTTACACTAGTTAAGAAATAATCTTCATCTTTAATTCCGAATTCTTCAGCAAGTTTATCATACCTTGCAAGAATCTCATCACGTCTAACATTCCAATCTTGTTGTTTGAAAGAAATAGAAGCTCCATTTTCTAATTTATAACCACATTCACGACAAAATGTTGTGTTTTTATCATTCGTAGTTCCACATTTTGGACAAACATCTGAAGTACCCTCAAATTTTTCTACTTTCTCACCACAATTAAAACAGAAATCTGATCCAACAATTTCTGCTCCACAGTTTTGACAATTAACCATAATTTAACCCCAATTATTTTGTTCAAGAGTTTTCTTAATTTTATTTCCCCAAGCTTTTTCTTCCATATCTTTAACCGTGGAATCCAAATTACTTGAAACATTAGAAATAGAGCTATTTAACGCATTGATTTTATTATCCATAATATCTAATTCTAATTTCATGAATCCTTTTTCAATGTCTTTATATGTTTGAGAATTTTCTTCATTAATCTTCTCTACCTCCTTTCCCTCATTCAACATGTCCATTAATCTTAAAAATACATGTTCTTGATGTTGTTTTTCATATTCTTTTATATCTGCAACACTGTAAATTTTGTTTAACAACATTTTAATGACATTAATGAAATCTTCTCTGTCAGAGTGGTCATTAACATTATTTGGGAGAATATCTGTCTTAAGTAAAAATACAGAATTAATATCGCCATCATCTTTTAAAACTAACGAGTATCCTTTGTGTTCAATATAAACTAAAACAATTGATTTATTGTCATGAATATCAATTTCTACTTTGAAAAATTCTTTTGGAATAGATAGAAAATCTAAATTACGCACTAACATTTTATCACCTATTTAACTCTAAATTTATTAAATCATTTACTTTTTAAGGTCAGAATTATTCGACATTCCATTTATATCCTCATGAGATTTAAATAGATTTTATTGAAAAATTATAACCTTAATATTTTATATTATTAGATTATATTAAACACAGAATATAAACATTGCTATTAGCATGCTAATATCATATAGATATCTATTAAATAGCTAAAATTAAAATTCAAAATATGGATAGAAAAGAGGATATGAGCATTATTTCTTTACTAACACGCTCTAAAAAAAGGTTTAAAGTTCTAAAATCTCTAGAAAAAGAAAATAAAATACCCTCAAAAATTAGCAAAGATATTGATGATAACAGTAATCATGTATCCAAATATTTAAAGACATTGAAAGAAGCGAAATTAGTAAAATGTCTTAATGAAGAAGATAAACGATATAGATTTTATGCCATTACAGATAAAGGTAAATATTACCTTGATAAAATAGAACACGAGTATAAAGACCAAAAGTAGAATATCTTATTTTAATGTTAAAAAATCATGAATTAATTAGCTAGAACCATTGCAACATTATCTCCTAAACCAACACATGCAGTTTCAATAACAAAAACATACAACATTTATAAGAAAAAAGCAATATTTCAATTTCATAGATAAATAAACATTCATGAGTAAATAACAATAAATGCAATATATAACTCAATTATATCCATATCTATTGAAATATAAATAGAATAATTAATTATTCAAGAAATATTCAATTTCCTCATATGTTTATAACATCTTTAAATGTTTTAATATTATAAGTCGATTTTACAAGTTCATATTCCTATTGAGAGGAAGATCTGAAAATTGCAGAAAAAGAACTAATAATAGCAATTACATGATAAAATAAGCAAGATTTTACAGTAATATATATTAATTTTTTAAAAAAATGGTTTAAACCCACCGAAGTGAGTTTAAAGTCCAAAGAATAAGTATATCAAGAATACAATTGCAAGAACATATATTCCTGCATTCATTTCTTTAAATTTGCCAGTGGCAATTGTTGCAACTGCGTAAGTTACAAAACCCCATGCAATACCAAGGGATATTGAGTATGATAAAAGCATCATAATGATTGTCATAAAGACTGAAGCCGCAACAACAACATTATCCCATTCTACCTCTTTTAATTGAGCCATCATTAAGATACCAACAATTACTAAAGCAGCAGTAGTTACTGAAGATGTAAATAAAGATAATACGATTGGTGAGAAGAAAATTGAAAGAATAAATAATATACCTGTTACAATAGCTGCTAAACCTGTTTTAGCACCCATTCCAATACCAGTTGCACTTTCAACATATGCAGTTACTGTACTTGTACCGCAAATAGAACCAACAATTCCACTTATTGCATCACTGAAAAACGCTTTTTCAATTCCGACAGCTTGACCGTCTTCATCGATAAATCCGCATTGCCTGCCTAAGGATATTAAAGTTCCAGTTGTATCAAAGAATGTAACAAATACCAATGAGAATACAATCATGAGTAAGTTTGGAATATTTGAGAAAAGTTGTCCAAATCCTCTTGCAAATCCTCCAAATAATGACAAATCAAAATTGGTAGTAATTACCTGAGCAGGTAATGTTGGCATTAATGGGTTTCCAGCTCCAAATCCTATAACTGACATTATAAGACCAATTACAGCTGTAATTATCATACCAATGAACACAGCAGCCGGCACTTTACGAATATGGAAAATTAATGTTATAAAAATACCAATTAAAGCTAAAAGTGCTGAAGGAGCAAGTAAATTGCCCATTGCAACATAAGTTGACGGATCAGCTACAATAATTCCTGAACCTTTAAGTCCAAGGAATGCCAAGAAGAATCCGATACCTGCACCAATTCCCAATTTTAAGTCAACAGGAATAATATTTAAAATAGCTTCCCTTAAACCGGAAATAGTAATTAATAAGAACACTATACTTGAAACAAATACTGCTGCAAGTGCAGTTTCCCATGTATTACCCATTCCCAATATAATCGTATATGTAAACAGTGCGTTAAGTCCCATTCCAGGAGCAAGCCCAACAGGATATTTTGAGACAAGCCCCATAATTATACATGCAACACCTGATGCAATTGCAGTTGCAAAAAATACTCCAGTTGCAGACATTCCACCATCCGCAAGCATTGTTGGGTTTACACCCAAAATATAAGCCATAGCAAGAAATGTAGTTATTCCTGCCAATATTTCAGTTTTAAAATCTGTATCATTTCCCTTAAAATTAAAATAGTTATCTAACATATAACACCTCTTCAGAAAAATCAATTGTTCCTCTGAGACACTATAATATATTGAAAAAATCAGTATTAAATTTATCTAAATTATTCTTGTGGCATATTGAGAAATAATAAAAGCTCAGAAAGATTATTTCCATTATGGAAAAAATGGCGATGAAATACAAATGGTAAAGAACTAATTATTCTTATCACCAACATTATCCATATTCAATAGGCCTTTAACCATGAATACATCAATAAAAGCCTGTTTTAAACATTATACACAACTATTTCAATCAGATTTAAAGCCAAACCTTCTTATTCCCAGTCATGATTCTGCTTGTAAATAATAATTTCAAATAAGCCATGTGTAAATATAATGATTTTATAACCATATTAACCTAAAAGAAGACAAAATATTTAGTTAAACCTAAATTAAAGGACATAACAAGGAATTTAACATATTTTCAATAATATAAATTCTTTTTAAGAAATAAGACTTGTTCGTTTGATATAAAATAAATTGAAAATATTGAAACAATGATTAACAAAACCTAAGTTTAAAGTATTATTTAAAATAAGAATTGTTAATAATTATCCGATTAATGTTAAAAAATCGTAAATAATTTTGGCTGCAACAACAGCAGTGTTGTCTCCAAGCTTATCACTAGCCGTTTCAACAACATCCAAACCTACAACATTTTTATGAGCTAACGTTTTAATAATAGTCTCAATTTCAGAAACAAACAATCCCCCAGGAGTAGGATTACCTACATTAGGAGCGATAGCTGGATCAACAACATCCATATCAACTGAAATATAAATAGGCCCTTCAATATTAGTCAAATAATATTCAACAGCATCCATATGTTTGTGAACATCCTTATTTTTAAATGTTTGAATATTATAAGTTGATTTTACAAATTCATCTTCTTCTAAAGAAGAGGACCTAATTCCGATTTGAACCAAATCAACACCGTTTTCATGAGCTCTTCTCATGACAGTTGCATGAGAATACTTTTCACCAATGAATTCAAAAGCAAGGTCTCTGTGAGCATCTAGGTGAATAACAGTCAATTTATCATATTTTTCACTTAGAATTTTAATAGCTCCAATAGAAGCGGAATGTTCGCCGCCAATGATTATTGGCTTAATATTTAAATCTAAAAGTTCGCCAACAGTTTGCTCAATAATCTTGCAAGTTGCTTCACAATTTCCAGGAATAACATTAACATCTCCAAAATCATGGAAAGTAGTTGTTAAATCCTTATTAAAAACAGTATTGTATTTTTCAAAACTAAATGAAGCTTCGCGAACAACAATCGGTCCTAAACGTGCACCGGAATGATAAGAAGTAGTACTGTCAAATGGAACTCCAATTATTCCATATGAATTTTCTTTTAAATTCTCAATTTCCTGAGAAAATGCAAATTTCCATGGTTCATAAGTATTTAAAAGCATAATAAATCTAAAAAGGAAAATGATTAAGAGAACTTATGATCCTCTAGTTCTCATTATTTTCATATTTCCCATAGCGACAATATATTCAACCTCTCTGCCTTCAGTAATTTCATCTTTTAAATCTTCAGGCATTGGTAAGTCAATAGTATCGTAATTTTCTAAGTCCATAATTTGAACATTAGCCCCTTGAATAGAAATAACTTGTCCTAATCTTTTATCAATAATAGGAATATCAACTTTGTTATCTACAGGTTTAACAAGACTTCTTTTTTGATTATCGAAAACACCAACTGCTTCGATTCTTGCTTTTGCAGCTCCGTGTTTACCAGGAGATGAAGTAGTATAACTAATAATTTTACAAGCTTCTCCGCCTAAAACAATATATTTTCCAACTTTTAATGTTTTAATTTCTACAACTTTTGTTGACATTAATTTTCCTCCATTTTATTTAAAAACCGGTTTTTAATCTTATAATAAGGAATATTATTAGATTAATATAAATTATCTTCTCCATTTTATTTAAAGTATTCGTTTATTATAATGATTAAATACATTAAAATACATATTAAAAAATAAGTGATAAACATGAAAATAGCAATTGTTACTGGAAAAGACGAAGGACCTGCAAAATTAAATGCTTTCGATAATGCACTAAGCAAAGCTGGAATTGGAGATGTTAACCTGATTAAAGTATCTAGCATGCTTGCAGGCAATGCTGAGATATGCAAACTTCCAAAACTTAAAGCCGGTGCTATGGTAAACTGTGTTTTATCAGAAGTGACTTCAGACAATCCAGGTGATGTTATAACTGCAGTTGTCGCAGTAGCTATTGGTGAGAAACTGGGTTGTGTAGTTGAAACAACAGGGATTAATAAAAACACTGGTGATTTAATCGATGAATCCGAAAAAATGGTTAAATACATGATGAATAAACGCCACTGTGAAATTAAAGATTTGAAAGTTGAATATTCCACCACAACTGTTGAAAACATTGCATCAGTTGTATCCTCAGTAGTTTATCTAAATGACGAAATTATAGAGTGATAATATGGACAGCGAAACCAAAAAAATCGCCAAAAAATTGGTAAATAAAATAATCAAAGCAGTTGGTCCAGCTGTTAGAGAATATGTTGGAACCGAATTAGGGGGAACAGAAATAAAAATCGGAGCTGATGGAACCCCAACATCATATATCGACCAAATAGCTGAAGAAAAACTCATAAATATTCTAAAGAATGCAGAAGTATTATCATATTTAGTTAGTGAAGAAGTAGGGGAATTGAAACTTGGAAAAGGTACAAAAAGAAGTATTATCCTAACCCAGGAATTGAGAAGAACTGATTTGAGCGAAGATGAAACTCCGAAATTCATATTTTTAATTGATCCGATTGACGGTACAAATAATGCCATTAATGAAATTCCTGCATATGCTATTTCAATCGCTGTGGCAGAAGTTAACCAAGGCAATCTTGCAACAATAAATGATGTGGAGCTTGGTTTCGTATATAATATAGCAAGCGGCAATTATTTTGAAGCTGAAAAAGGTAAAGGATGCTTGTTGAATAATGAAAAAGTTAAACCACGGGATAATGTTAAAATAAACAAAATGACTCTTGGAGGATTTACAAAAACAGGAACTTCAGAAGCATCAACCCTTGTTGACCGTGCTAGACGTATGAGAGTACTTGGAAGTGTTGTTTTGGAACTTTCATATGTTGCAAGCGGAAAATATGATGCGTTTCTTGATTTAAGAGGAAGCAGAATAATTGATATTGCAGCAGGAAAATTAATTCTTGAAGAAGCAGGATGCATAATTACAGACAAATACGGTCAAAAACTCAACAATATCTTAAGCATTTATGAAAAAACAATTGTTGTGGCTGCAAATAACAGAGAAATGCACAAACAAATTATTGATATCTTAAATAATAATCAAGCAGATGTTATTGGTAAAATTGGAATTATTTCAAGAATTGATCAAGATAAACCCATTTTATTTTCAGCAAAAATTATTGACCATATTTTAACAAATGGCTGTGAAGTAGTCATTGAAAAAGAATTAGCTCAAAAATTAACTGAAATTAAACAAAACCCTAATTTAGAAAAGATTATTAAAGAAACCCAAGAAACTTACCCTAAAATTGCTAACATGCTTGATGACATTGATTTTAATATAGATTATGAAAAATTAGCTGAAGAGTTATATAATTTTGAGTGTGACATGGCAACAATTCTCGGCGGGGACGGCACACTATTAAGAGCGCAGTCCAGGCTGAAACCAGAAATTCCGATTTTTGGAATAAATATGGGTACAGTAGGATTTTTAACAGAAATTGAAGTTGAAAATACATTTGATGCATTTAAAGATATCTTAAAAGGAGATTATTATAAAGAAAAAAGAACCCGACTTGTTGTATCACATGAAAATCATAATTTCACAGCAATGAACGAAGTAGTTGTTATGACTGACAAACCTGCGAAAATGCTTAATTTCGAGATTTTAGTTGATGGGGAGATAATTGAAGAAGTTAGAGCAGACGGATTAATCATATCGACCCCCAGCGGTTCAACAGCATATTCCATGTCTGCAGGAGGACCTATTGTAGATCCGAAAGTTGCGGGATTTGTCATAATTCCAATTTGTCCATATAAACTTGGAGTAAGGCCATTTGTAGTATCGGATAATAGTGAAATCACTGTTAAATTGCTTAAAAAAGGTAAAAATGCAGTATTTGTAATGGATGGTCAGATTAATGAGGAAGCAAAATATGAAGAAGAAATTAAATTCAAAAAATCTAGGAAAGATGCATACTTCATTAGAACTTCAAGTAAATACTTCTATGAAAAAGTAAAAGACAAATTAAAAGAAGGTGGAATTGAAACACATAATCGGTGCAATAATGAATAATCTTGTTATTGATTTAACTCATGGAGGAGTTAAAATAGCCATTAGTTTAGCTAAAGAAGGTAAAAATGTCTTTGTATATGACCTATACAATACATTAAACAGTACCGACAGTAAACTGCTTGACGTTTATAATGTTAAATTAATCCGATTAAGTGATTTGGCAGATCTGAAAGGAGATATAACTATAATATATCCAATCCATATGCCATTGAGTTTTGAAGAGGTTGAATCATATAATTCCAACTTAAACTATACTTTCAAAAGCCATCATGAAATCATGAAAGAACTTTTAATTGATTGGGGAGAAGATATAGTCAAAATAGAAGTTACAGGAGTTAAAGGAAAGACCACCTCCGTTTTTATGCTTAAAGAAATATTAATTGATAAAAATCCACTGATATTATCAAGTTTAGGAGCATTGCTATATGAAAACAGAAAAGAGATTATTCTAAAAAAAAATATTTCAATTGCGCCTGCCAATATCAAGGAAACGATTGATTTAGCATATAAAACTGCAAATCCCATTTGTGAGATAGCTGAAGGCATCGTTGAAAGCAAAAACATACGAAAATATGATTGCGCTATTTTTGAATCCTCCCTAGGAGCAAGTGGAATTGGAGATGTTGGACTTCTATTAAACATCACCGAAGACTATCCAATAGCAAAAGGTAAAAGTTCTGCAAGTGAAGCTAAAAAACAAGTATTCAGATGTAAATGCGTATGTATCCAAAAAGAAGCATTGGATAAATATTATTCTAATATAAAACATGGCAAAATCAATAGCTTTTCACTGAATGACCCATCTTCAAATTTATTTATCAAAAATGTGGAATATGATTTAGACCGGACACAACTTGAAATAATATATCATGACATTAAAACTGTTAATAGCAATATTGTTTCAGGCGAACTTCGCCTGAATTGCTTTGCACCCGGACCTCATCATGTCAGCAATACATTAGGAGTAATTTTAACTTGTCTGAGTTTAGAAATTGATTTGGACAAAATAATAAATGGAGTTGAAAATTATAAAGGCATCCCCGGCAGAACCAATAAAAAAACAATGCAAAACTCAATTATCATCGAAGAAATAAATCCCGGACTGAATACTCAAGCTATAAAAGAATCAATAAACATGATTAAGGATCTAGATGATTATTATGTTTCCATCGGAGGAGATTATGGGATTACCTGCGAAGAGATTGATGAAGAAAAATTAACACAATATTTAAATAATGTTAACATAGATCTGATTTTGACCGGAGAATTAGGATTGTCAATTTCTAAAAAAACAACTCAAAACTACTTATATTTCGAAAATTATGAAGATATTTACGATTTAGCTATAAAAAATAATAAAAACCTCCTTTTTATTTATCGTTCAGATTACCGGAAACTTTCACAAAGATAAAATTTTTTAAAAATTGAAACATTTAATAAATATTAATGTAAAAATTAATAATGTAGCAAATATTATAAGTTATAAGCTTATAAATAAATTTTAAATTTTGGAGATAACTAATGATTGTTGGAACCCGTGGAAGCCAATTGGCTTTAGCTCAAACAAAACAAGTTTGCTCAGATTTAAGTAAAATAACTGGCGAAACTATTGATATTGAAATTATTAAGACAAAAGGAGATAAAATTACTACCTCCCAATTGTACAATATGGATTCGAAAGGACTTTTTACTAAGGAATTGGATATTGCTCTTTTAGAAGAAGAAGTTGACTTTACAGTTCATAGTTTTAAAGATTTGCCTACTGAATTGGATGAAGATTTAAAAGTTATAGCTGTTCCAAAACGTGAATCTCCAAATGAAGTATTAATCTCTAAAAAAGACTGGAATAATCTAGGTCCGGGTTCACGCCTTGGAACTAGTAGTCTTAGAAGAGAAGCTTTTTGTAATCATTACGAAAAGGAATTTGAACTTAAACCCATCAGAGGAAATATTGAAACTAGAATTCAAAAAGCCTTAAATAGCGATTTAGATGCAACAATTATGGCTGAAGCTGGCCTTAAAAGATTAAATCTAACAAAATATATTAAAAATGTATTTCCACTAGAGTATATTACGCCACCGGCAGGTCAAGGGGCACTGGCTATTATTACAAGACGTGACTCTGATAAAAACGAGTTAATTTCTAAATTAAATGATTATGTTTCAATGCAGGAAGTACTTGCTGAGAAAAAAGTGCTAGAGGAACTTGGCGTTGGATGCCAATGGCCAATTGGTGCTATAGCACGTGTGAAAAATAATGAGTTCAGTATTTATTCAATTTTATTAACTAAAGAAGGAGAAATCCTTAAAGGACAAACAGAAAAGGGATCTGTTCGCAGTGCGGTTGAACTTGGTGGCCGTATTGGGAAACTTTTCAAGGATTACGTTTAAACGGAGGAATTAGATTGAAAACTATTAATGTAGGAGTTGTCGGTGTAGGCGCAATGGGTGAAAACCATGTTCGTGTTTACCACAAAATGGAAGAAGCAAATTTAGTCGCTGTAAGTGATGTAAGTGAAAGAGCACTTAAAAAAATTGAGAAAAAGTATGGTGCTAAAGGTTTTACTGAATATAGCGAACTATTAGAAAATCCTGAAATTGAAGCAGTAAGTGTATGTGTACCAACCACATTCCACCATGCAGTTGTAATGGAAGCTATTGATCATGGAAAACATGTTTTAGTAGAAAAACCAATTGCATTTACCGTGCAAGAAGCTGAAGAAATGATTTCCGCGGCTAAAGAAGCAGGAGTCATGCTTGCAACAGGACATGTTGAAAGATTTAATCCCGCTGTTCAAAAAGCTAAAGAACTTATTGATGACGGAGTTATTGGAGACGTGGTATCTGCTTTTGCAAAAAGAGTAGGGCCCCTTCCACCAAGAATTAAAGATGTCGGTGTGTCAATAGATTTAGCTATTCATGATTTAGACATAATGAATTACTTATTTGAAGAAGAAGTTGTTCAAGTTTATGGTTCAATGAACTGTAGTTTCGATGACAGTGAATTCGAAGACCATGCAGAAATTATGGTGAATTTTGATAATGAATCTACTGGAATAGTTGAAGTAAATTGGTTAACTCCATATAAACGTAGAGAATTAGAAGTTACCGGTACTGCTGGAATAATCTCAGTCGATTACATCAAACAGAGTATTGAAGTATACGGTAAATTTGCTCAAGATATTCAAATTAAACATGAAGAACCCCTTAAAGGCGAATTAAAATCCTTCGTAAATGCAGTGATGAATGGAATTGAACCAGAAATCACTGGTGAAGATGGACTTAAAGCCCTTAAAATGGTTATTGCTGCTAACAAATCCTCTAATGAACATAAACCGATTAGTTTTGAAGAACTAAAATAAGGTGATAGCGTGAAACAAAAATTAATTCAAAAAGCTAAGGAACTCAGACAACATGGATTTACCACTGGAGAAATAGCTGATGAACTCAATGTGAGTATGGACACCGCAAGATGGTTAACCCTTCAAAAAACAGCTGAAATGAAAGCAGAAGCACCAGTTGACTTTGCTATTAACTGGAAAAGCATAGGTGGAAATTCAACACGTTTAAGTTATGTTTCAGGTGCCCTAAGTGACATGGCATTATCACATGGGGAAGTGGATACCATTGTAGGCATTGCAGTTAGTGGAATTCCATTTGCAACCGTAATGGCTGATTTAATTGAGGACATGACTGGCATAAACACTTCTCTTGCAATATTCCACCCTCAAAAACACAGAAAAGATGCTGATGAAATTGATGATGAAGGTACAATCAGCACTAACTTCGGAACTGTTGAAGGCAAAAAAGTTGTTATTGTTGATGATGTAATTACCAGTGGCAAAACTGCAAAAGAAGTTATCCACACTGTTAAAGATTTAGGTGGAGAACCTACTTGTGTTACAGTGTTAATTGATAAAGCAGGGCTTTCAGAAATTGAAGGTGTGCCTGTTGAATCTTTAATTAAAGTCAGCAGATTATAAAATCTATTTTTTCCTTTTTATTAACTCTTTTTTAATATTTTTTTACAATTTAACGATACCCTTAAATAATAGTAACACACAAGATACACACAAGGAGGTAAAAAATGTATATTACGCTAATGGCATTTGAGAATATGCACGGGGCAAAACCATTAGTTCTAAATGGAATTGTGAAGCTGACAAAAGAACCAGAAAATAGACAAGATACAGAAGCAATAGCTTGTGAAATGAGATATTTTGGAAAAATAGGTTATGTATCCAACAGCACCAACACAGTAATTAAAGGTACAATGAGTGCTGGAAGATTATATGACAAAATTACTGATGAATACTTTGCAAAAATACAATTTATACACCACAATGATGCAATAGCTAAAGTACTGTCAATTGATGAACTCAGTGAAGAAATTAAAAATCTTGAAAGTGATGTTCATTTCCTCTGTGAAGATTTATCAAAAGTTGAGCTAAAAGAGTGATAACATGACAATTAAATTAGATGAAGTAAATAGAGATATTGATATCCTAACTCCACAAAGCCATAAAAATATTACAATAATACCCCTAAAAACCCAAATTAACAATAAGTTAGACATTTTAACACTTAAAAATGGATTCGAACTAGGATTAGTTCAAGTTAAAGAATGTGAAGTCTCAACAGTAAACACATTAATTGTTGAAAACAATGCAATAACCCCCTTAATCCTAATTGATGGAGAAGAAGTAATCGGAGGAGATCAAAACCGATTAGTTAACAATACAATAGTTATGGAGCCAAAAAGTACTATGAAAATTCCAGTGAGCTGTACTGAAAGAGGTAGATGGGGATACAAAAGTGAATTTAAAAATTCGGACTATATTGCAAATTATAACACAAGAAGGTCAAAAGAAATCGCCTCAAGAAGTAGATCCCAATACCAAGACGTCATTTGGTCATCTATTAATGATTTAGAAGATGAAAATTCATATGCTTCACCAACCAGTGCAATGGAAGAAAGCTATGAACAATTGAAAAGCAATCACGATAAAATTATTAAAGAATTTGAAATTGTTGATGGTCAAAATGGTGTTTTAATCATGATTAATGGTGAAATTAAAGGATTTGAATTATTTTTAAACCCAACAATTTACAATGCATTTCATGAAAAAATATTAAAAAGTTATTTAATTGACGCGAAAATTGAAGATAAAATATTTACAGTGAATATTGATACTGTAAGAGAAATAATAAACAATGTATTTGATTCTACATTTGAAAAAAGAGAAAACATGGGGTTAGAAAAACCATATGATTTTGAAAATCCCGAAGGGCTTGGAAAACTATACCTTTATGAAAATCAAATTATACACTTATCTTACTTTAATAAAGCAGAAGAGATTATAAATGATGATGTTTATGAGGATATCCGCTTAAAAACGGATATTTAATTCATCCATCATTTTTTCAATTTTTAGATTTAACCTGTTAATGTTAGAATCAATATCTTCTTTTTGTGAAATTAACTCATCTAGTGAAATGAATTCCCCTTCAAAAGTATCTACATAGCGAGAAACAGACAAATTAAACTTATTATTTTTAATTTCATTTATTGAAATGAAATTTGAAAATTTAGATACTGTTAATTTGTCTGAAAATACTTTTTTCATTTTATCTATTGTTTTATTATCTAAAATGAGATTTTTCCTAAATAAACCTGGGAAAACTCGTTTAGCTCTTTGTGTTTCATAATCTGAAGACATGTCAATAAATAAGATATTCCGATAAACCTTATCTTTTCTAAATACAATAACAACTTCAGGCCCTGATTTATCAATTTCACTAGGAATGCGAATAATTGTGTCTATGTAATTCTTCTCAAGAGTCAAATACTTCCTAAGAATTTCAAGTGAATCTTTAAATAAGAAATTTTCAGAAATACTAATGACCATGATTCCATCATCTTTTAGTGAATCAGCAAGATTAATTAAAAATAAAAATTCACTATCCGCTAATGATTTATACTCTCCGGAAAAATCAACATTTGAATCGTTTAAGTCAATTTTATCAACAAGATTTTCAAGAGCTTTATTTAACTCATAATCTTGTTTAAAAGAATTCTCATCAATATTTAATTTATCAACTAACAATGTTTCAATTTCACAACGTTTACTCCTTTTAACAATTTCCATATTCTGTTGAAAATTTGAGGAATGATAATTTTTAATAGCTATAAGAATTCTTGATAAAATAACATCAAATGAAGCTCCATTTATATCTATAGAATTAATTGCATTTTCATGCTTTAAAAAGACATTATTTGATGGAAAATTATTTATAAAAAATTTAGCAAATACATATAAGAAATTTGATTTATTTTCATCTTTACCATAACAATACTGGATGTTACTCTCATTTAAGGACATGATAGAATCTCCATTTTTAATAAAAGGATCATACACACTGCCCATCCTTTTTTTATCACTTAAAACAAGTTCAGACAGAACTTGGGTGATATAATCAGGATTTGATTCCACATGTATCAATCTTGAGGAAGAGATTACATTAAATACCTCCTTAAATTCAAAATCTTGCTCAAAAACGTTTAATTTTGAAATTAAATATATCACCTCACAGATATTTTCACTTCCCTCATTGCTAAATTCATATATATCAATTTCATCAATTGTTTTGAATAAATGGTTGAAATATTCCATATTATGATATTCCGAACTGAATACTGCATATTTTGGAAATGCATTTAAAAAATATTGTAAAAAGTCCGGTTTTAAGTAATTATCATTGACTACTTCTTCAATAAAAGCTTCAGGCCTTTTAATAAAAAACCCATTTAATTTTAATGAATCAAGACGAAGCTGTGATTGGAAAACTTTATTCACATAAGCTTCGTCAAGAGTGACTTCAGCATTTTTTAGCTCCATCAACAAATAATCTTTTACAATATCAGAGCAATATTTATACAAAAATGTGTAAAGGACAATGTAGTCAATTTGAGGAGGCAGCTTGAATCTTCTTGAATTTGACATTAATTGTTTTAAAATATTGTAGTTATTAGATTTTAAGTTCATTACCCCCATCCCATAAATCATTCAATATTGCTTCTTTGAGGTTCCTGTCATATTCAACTTGGCGCAAATCCTCAAATATTTTATCATTTATTGTATCCAATAATTTTCCATATTTGATTTGTGTTTCTAAATCAGGAACATGAAGTTGAAGTTGCTTTATTTCTTTTAGTGATGTGTGAGGCATTTTACCACTGCCTCCAAGTTCATGAAGTTGTTTTTTAATATGGGCATTAGCAAGTAAATGTGCAATAAATTCTGGATCATAACCTTTTTTAAGTCGTATTATTGCAATTTTATCACTTATAACCAAATTTTCTTGTTTAACGCAGACTATATCATAGGGATATGTCATTTTAATTAGCACATCATTTCTTTGTGTAAAATACCTGCCTTTAATGTGGTGATTTAAAGTTACTTCTTCAAAATCAGACAATACTCCATCTTTTTTTATGGATCTCTGTACAATTATTTTGAATTTATCCCCATTTTCATCTAAATAACGCCTATATGAAAGGCCAGAATTTATTTCAGCTATATCAGTTAATTTTATTTCTTGCATTTCAATCCCTTGAAGAAAGTTGGAAAAAAATAATGGTGGTTGAATGAGCATTAGTTTTGGTGGTGAGGCAAAACTAATCTATTGATATAAATCAGTAACATCATCAAGCAGCGGTGTTTCGTCAGTAACTTCTGATAAGTTAACTTTTTCTGCAGAAACGCCTCCAATAACCCCTATACTTTGAATGTTATCTTTCAAAACAGCAGTTGATGTTATTCCAAGTCCTTGTGATGACAGTACAAATAAATCAAGGAATATTTCATCTTCCCCAACGATAAATGCCGGTCCAATATCTTCGGAGGCATTTGTCTGTACATTGATTAATATATGTTTAGTATGGTTCTCTTCTTCAATACCAATTTCTTTTCTTATAGTTTCATCCAAATTTTTTACTTTTTCACTCCAGTTAATTTTAGCATTCATATTATTACCTCGGTTATTTTTTTGTCACCTTTAAATACAATGGTGTGGTTTTTAAAATTAATGCATTTTTTAAAAAGTTATGCATTTTTGTAATAATACATTAATTTTCATAATATATAAATTTAACTATTAATATCATATCTTTCAAAAAATGCACTTTTAAAACTGTAATATACTATGTATTTCGTGAAATATATAAAGTTTTTGTATTTTTTAAAAAAATGCAAAAAAGTGTGAGACAGAAGCCCACAAAAACATAATAATTAAATGTAATTAAATACTTACTTACATATGGAAGTTGTAAATGGAAGTATTGAAATCATCAATACCCCATTTCATGTTTTGAAAAAATGGAATATCTGAAGCTACTACAGTAATTAATCTGAAGTTAATCTTTTTAGAATGGAAAATCCAATAAATACCTAAAGAGCATTGGTGTATTTTAATCAATAAACTCAAAGGAATATCTGAATTTGGCTTCTATAAGTCTTGAAGAATATTTAATGGATTGCTTTTACAAGGTGGTTTTCTTAACCGATGATGAATTAGATGTCATTAAAATAGGAATAGCAACTTTTCTGTCGAAATAATGTATTTTTAAAAATTAATGAAATTATAATGTAAAATTAAGTGAATTTTTTACTTTAAAATCAAACAACGAAAAATGCACAAAGTTAGGCATTATATTTTAGCATAATCAGTATTCTTTTTTAAACCAATGATTCTTTGGAGAGTTTATAAAAACTCCAAAGCGAGATATATATTTAAGACTTCCTAGATATCGTCTTAAACGGGACACGTGAATAAAATGAGTGGAAGAGAGATCAACAATATTGTTGAAATTATGAAAAGAGATTTAAAAGCATCATTTTCTAATCCAATTGTAATAATTGTATTAGTTGCTATAATAATCTTACCTTCACTATACGCTCTTTTAAATATCCAAGCATGTTGGAATCCTTATGAAAATACCGATTCCATCGAATTTGCAATAGCAAATCTTGATAAAGGAGCTACATACGAAAATCAAAAGTTGAATGTTGGAAATGAAATTGTAAAAGACCTGAAAAATGACAGCAACTATAAATGGGTTTTTGTCACAGAAGATGAACTGCGAGAAGGAGTTAATAATGGTGACTATTATGCTGGGATGATAATTCCCAAGGATTTAAGTAAAGATGTCATTTCAATAACAACCGACAATCCAAAATCCGCAAAAATAAATTACCTTGTTAATATTAAAGCCAACCCTGTTGCAAATAAACTCACTGATGCTGCAGCAAATGCCGTTTATACCCGTATAAATGCTAAAATCGTTGAATTTATTGACATAGCCGCATATGGAAAATTAGGTGAATTACAAGACGGTTTATCTTCAGGAGCAGGACAACTTTCAAGCGGGGCTACTCAACTTTCAAATGGAGCGAATAAAATCGCCTCTGGAGCAGACCACGTATCATCTGGAGCAAATTCCGTGAGTTCCGGTGCCAGTAAAGTAAAATCAGGTGCTTCAGATGTGAATCATGGTGCCAACAAAATAAAGTCAGGGTCAAAATCTGTTGAAAACGGAGCAAGCAAAGTATCCTCATCAGCAGATAAAATTAAATCTGGTTCCAAGCAAGTTCAAAAAGGTGCAAGTGATTTAGAATCATCAGTTGATCCATCAACATTACCTGGACCTGTAAAAGGAGTAGTTGAGAGTTCAGTTAATCTTGCAAATTCGAGTTCGAAACTAGCGGGAGGATCCAGTGACCTGGCAGAGGGTTCTGTTCAATTAGCCAGCAGTTCTTCAAAACTTGCAAATGGTGCAAGTGATGTTGCAGGAGGAGCCAGCAATGTAGCTGACGGTGCAAACAAGTTAGCAGATGGTTCTACTGAATTAGCAAACGGCGCGCTAAGTCTTGCAGCAGGTTCCCAATTATTATCAAATTCAGCGACACAAGCATTATTTTCAGCAGCTAGTGCATTATATGGTGCATCAAATTCACTTTCAGGAATAACCGGAGTTAACGAATCACAAATCGGAGATTATATTTATTCCCCGATTAAATTAGAACGTAACGAAGTATATCCCGTTGAAAATTATGGATCTAATGTTGCACCATTTTACATTGTTTTATCAATGTGGGTTGGAGCGGTAATTACCTGCGTAATGCTTAGAATAGAAAGTAGTACTGAAACCAAATATTCACCTATTGAAATGTACTTTGGAAAACTATTATTATTTATAATAATGAGTTTGCTTCAAGCAGCTGTTACAATTTCAGGATTATTTTTATTAGGAGTTGAAATTGAGAATCCATTACTGTTTACATTTTCAGCAGCACTGATATCGGTGACCTTTATGGTGTTAATGTATTCTTTAATATCTGCCCTGGGACAAGTTGGAAAAGGAATTGGAGTGGTTCTTTTAGTACTTCAAATTTCTGGAACTGGAGGAATCTATCCAATTGAAATTATGGATAATGTTTTCCAAACACTTTATCCATACCTGCCAATGACATATGCTATTGATTTGATTAGAGAAGCCCAATTAGGAGTGGTTTGGTCCAATTATCTTCCAGCATTAGCTATTTCAATTGGAATTGCTGTTGTAACAGTCATTGTTGCAGTCATTATTAAAGAAAAAGCAGATGATGCAGCCCACTACTTTGAAGAGCGTTTAAATGATACAGGTTTATTTTAAGGATTGAACTAGCTAATTCAATCCTATTTTTTAATTTTTTAAAAAAAAAACAGTAAACTGAGACAAGTTATGCCTCAGTTTTTTTCTTAGAATCTTTTTTGTTGACAATTACTAATTTTTCTTCTTCTTCGTCAACTTCCATTACAATAGGTTCTGCTTCTAGTGCTCCAGGATCTTTTTCAACACATTCATTGATTTTTGATTGAATTGCCCCAATATCTTCAGTGTCAATTAAATCAACAATTTCTAATTGTTGCTGGAATCTTTCAACACCTTCAAGAGGAACATTTTCAACAAATGGAATTGCCCCAGTAGCGCCAATGATTTTCTTTTTATCTGCATCCGCACCGTTTTCGTATAACGCTTTAAAACTTTGACCAGTGATATGACCTTGTACTTCGGCACCAGCCAAAATTAAAAATCTAATGTTCGGATTGGATATAATATTTGCAACTACTTTCTCAATACCTAAGTTTTCTGTTTTACATGGTCCTGCAATAGCTGCTCCTGTCAAATCAGCTTCGATATGGGAAGCAAGAGTAGTTACCGCAACAGGACTTTCTGGGTCACCTACAATATAGTCACCACTAATAACCGGCCAACCATCTGCAGGTGCTTTTTTATCAGCCATGATAGATTCCTCCATTTATTTTAATTGAATTTAAAATTCATGAACATTAAATATGTCTCAATAATCCTTAACTATTAATAATATAATTCAGAAGGTTTTCCAATATATTCAAAATCATCTTTATTATCTAAATATTTAACACCAATTACTTTACCGTCTGGGAATTTTGTAACCACACTCATTCCGTCATTAACATCAATAACAATCAATTTTGTGTTTTTTTCACCAACTGTTTCTATTTTAATAACTTCATCATTTTGAATAAGTTCTGCACCTTCAAAATCATTACTAATATCTGTTGAATACCAATGTTGTGGTAATTTAATTTTAACATCTAGATAATCCAATAAATCTTTAACATGCATTTTAATACCTTCTAATTACCTATGTATAAGAGTTAATTTAAAACATATATAAATATTTTGTAACTATTTAAGGGTAAAAAGTATTTAAACTAAAAAGTGTATCCTACTCTTATCAATGTCAGCTTCCTTGTGGGGTTTAGGGATATCTTCTGAGTGACCCAATGCAAGAATCCCCACAATCCTGTAATGATTATCAATTTTTAAAATATCCCTTACAATTTCTTCTGAATCAATGCCATCTTTACTTCTTAAGTGTATTTGTACCCAGCAACTTCCTACCTCCAGTTCTGTTGCCATTAAATGCATATAAGTCAGAGCAATTGATGAGTCCTCACACCAGGTATCTGCAATCATCGTATCTGCAATAACAACTATGGCCTTATTAGCCCCTTTGATTAAATCTGCACCATGATTCTTAGATTTTGATAATTTTTCCAAGGTTTCAGCCCTTTCAACTACCATAAAGTTACATGGTTTTCTATTCATACTTGTTGGAGCAAGAAGTGCCGCTTGCAAGATTTTATCCAATTCTTCTTTTGTTATCTGCTCGTCACCAAATTTCCTTGTACTCCTTCTTTTAAGCATTACATCCATAAGTCCCATACTAATATTTTTAGAAAAATAAGTAATTATATATTGTGATGTATAATGAACGGACTCTTTCAAAAACTTGTGTGATAACTAATTTTTTCGATTAATCTATTCATTTAAATTTTTCAAAATAACTGATTAATTAGCTTTAAATTATAAAAATAACTCCAAATATTAAGAAAAAGTTTTTAATAAAAAACTTGCAAATATTTAAATCAAACAAGTTTTTGAAGTCAATGAACGGGAAAGATAAATAAAATTATATTATTGGCCGATAAATATTAGATGAAGAATATTTTAAATGGAATATTTAAATGAATTGTTTCATCACAAAGACGATTTAATAATTTTTTATCATGACTAACTACTAAAACGCCTATTTTTCTTTCTTTAGCAATATTAATCACATTTTGCCAAATTTGAACTTGAGTAACTGCATCCAACATAGTAGTCATTTCATCAGCAATTAAAAATTTTGTTTTAGGACTGAGGGCACGAATAACTGCAAATCTTTGAAGTTCCCCACCAGAAAGCTCATTAGGCCAACGATTCAACCAGCTTTGTTGAATACCAAATTTGTCTAATAATTCTTTTGGAGGATTCCAAGATTCATTTAAAGCTTTATTCATCTTCCATTTAGGATTTATAGTTTTTTCAGGATGTTGAAAAACTAATTGGATGGGATTAAACCCGTTATTATTAACTTTTTCTCCATCCAAATAAACATCTCCTTCATAGTTGTTAATATAGCCAGTTAAAATTTTACACAATGTAGATTTTCCACTTCCACTACTGCCCATTAAACCTATAATTTGGTTAGTTTTAAGAAAAATATTAACATCCTTTAAAATCCAATCTGAATCGATATTGTATCTAAAACTAATATTTTCTCCTTTAATCTCCATGAAATAACCTCATTAATCTCCATCAAGTTCCTCACATTTAAAGCATCTAACTTTCCTATCATTAAAGTCTTTTAATTCTGGAATTGATTTATGGCATTTTTCAATTGAATATTCACAGCGTTTAACATAAGGACAACATTCAATTTCATCACCTTGTAAAGGTTGATGACCTTCAGTTAATTTAAATTCATTTTCGGGTAAAGCTCTGTATAAAGCACGAGTATATGGATGATTTAGTTTTTCACCTCTACCTGTAAAGTCTGAAACATTAGCTATTTCAATTACATACCCTGCATAAAAAACAGCTATTTTATCAGCAATTTTTAAAGCAGCACTAATATCATGAGTTATTAATAATATTCCTACTCCATCATCAGCCATTTCTTTTAAATAGTCTAATGTTTCTTGTACTGCTTTTTCATCTAAACCTGGAGTAGGTTCATCTGCTATGACTAATTCTGGGTTTGAAAGTAAAGCCGTTGATACGAGAACCCTTCTTGCCATTCCCCCAGATAATTGGAAAGGATACATATTGTCCACTTCTTCACCTAATCCATATTTTTCAAAAACTTTTCTTTGCTTTTGTTTTTTAATTTTCTTATCTTCATTATCTTTATATTGACCTATTGACTGATCTGCAACTTTCATTAATGGGTCTAAAAAGTTAACTGACTGAGGAATTAAAGTAATTTCATCCCCCCTTAACTTTTCTTTTAATTCTTTATTTAGAATTTTGCCTTTGTATTTCATTTTTCCTTCAAGATTTGCATTTCTAGGTAAAATACCAAGAACCCCATGTGCTAGTAAACTTTTACCTGAACCGCTTGAACCTAAAACAGCAACAATTTCGCCTTTAGAAATATCAATAGATAAATCAGAAATAACCTTTAAATTTCGTTGATTAAGACCTTGGACATATTGAGTAAAAGAAATAGAAATATTACTTACATTTAATAAACTTTCTGACATGGTTTAACCTTTATTCATTTGCATGTGTTGGATCAATCATTTTTTGTATATTTTCACCGATTATATCAAATGTTAAAACAATGATTAATAATGATATTCCTGGGAAAAATGCTAACCACCAAGCTCCAATAGCCAAATATTTCATTGATTCAGACAATATAATGCCTATAGCAGGTTCATGAGGAGATATTCCAAAACCTAAAAAGGTCACGCCGGCTTCATGCATTATTGCATGTGGAAATATCAATATTGTACCTAAAACAATTTGAGTAAGCACTAAAGGTAAGAAATGATTTTTAGCAATCCAAAAATTGGACTTTCCAAAATGTTTAGAAATATTTATATATTCAGATGTTTTAATTTGTTTTAATTCTGCTCTTAAAACTCTTGCAAGTGCTGTCCAATGAGTAACACCAACTCCAACAATTACTCCAAAAGCCCCACCTCCTAATGAAATTGAAATTAGAATAATGAGAAGTATATGTGGGATAGATGAAAATAAATCAATTAACCAATTAACAAAGCTATCTAAATATTTATTGAAACTAGATAAAAATCCAATTATGACCCCCAACAAAGTACTGATTATTGAAGAAAAAGCACCAACTTGAATACTAAGACCCAAACCTTTTAAAGTTCTTGTTAACATGTCCCTACCCATCCAATCAGTACCAAAAAGGTGTTCAAAAGAAGGAGGTAAATTTCTTAAAGTAAATTTAGTCGAAATTGAACTTGCATCAATGAAAAGACTATTAATAATTATAATAACTAAAGCTAAAACTGTTAAAAGAATGATTAAAATAGTTTTTGTTCTTAAGTTTAATTTAAAAGATAAATTTAGCTTTTCATTTTTCATTAAATTCCCCTTCTTTTATCCTAGGATCTACAAAATTGTATATTATGTCTGCAATCATGTTGCCAAAAAAGACAAAAATTGTACTAAATAAAACAATACCTAATAATAATGGAACATCCGATCTTAAACCTGCAGCTACTGTAGCTCTACCAATACCAGGATAAGAAAATACTTGTTCTACTAATACAGTTCCACCAAAGAGTTCATTGAAAGATAAAAACTGTAGGGTTATTGCAGGCAGTAAAATATTTTTAATACCGTGCCTTCTTATTAAATTCCAACCGGATTCCCCTCTAGCTTTTGCGAATAAAATAAAATCAGATGACATGACATTTATTAATTTATCCCTCGTAAACATGGCTATTTGAGCAATTCCTATAACACTTAATGTAATTGCAGGTAAAATTAACCGATAAACCCAATCAAAGAATGAAACATTTTCTGATAATTCACCAACAGGCACACCTAAACCAGTAGGAAACCACCCTAATTGAACTGCAAAAATCATTAGTAAAAGTAGGGCAATCCAAAATGTTGGAGCAGATATTAGAACATAACAATATGTTTTAATAATCTTATCAACCAATTTACCTCTATACATTGCAGCAACAACACCTAATCCAAAACCTAAAATTCCAGAAATAGACCAGGAAGTAATCATTAAAGCTAGTGATGCAGTGAACTTTTCAGAAATAACATTTAATACTGGCATTCTAAATATCAATGAAGTTCCAAAATCCCCTTTTGCTAAATTTCCTAACCAATTAAACATTTTTGTAGTTATGGGTTCATTCACCCCCCAATAAGCCTCAAGCTTAACAATATGTTCGGGACTAGCACTTATTTCTCCAATATATGATTTAACTGGATCTATAGGAGACATATCTACTAAAATAAAGCTTATTAACGCAACAGCAATTAATAATATTATTAATCTTATTAGTTTATAAGATAAAAATTTGAATAATTTTTGATGATTCATACATCCACCATAATAGAAAACATAAGAAAGCTCTGAAATTCATGAAAATAATACAAATATTTTAAAAAAAGAAAAAAAAGATTTAATTAAATTTTTATTTAATTAATTAAACCCGTTTCCAATCGTATATATTTCCATATATATCTCCACATCCATGAGGTTGGATTAAAGGAGTTCCAATGTCCAAACTTTTATCTACAAAAAGAAGATATTCTTGATCATAAATATATATATTTACACAATCACCTTTAGGACCAAAGCCAGTAGTTCCATCCCATGCTGCTAATTTAATAAAGTTATATGTTTCATCAAGGGATGTTGCACAATTTGATTGGTTTAAATATTTATCAACAGTTGGATTTTTATAAAAGTTAGGATTAGCATATGATTGTCCTGCTACACTACTAAGATATGCTTTATGTACTGGATCTATATCATTAGTTCCGTATCCATTAATTGCTGCATTAGAGAATTTTAATGGCATCATTGCATCACCACTTTTACCTTCAGGAATTACTTCAATTCCTATTTCTTTCATCTGATCAGCGAATCCAATAGCTAATTGTTGTGAATCAGGATTAGAAGCACCATATAATAAAGTAAAAGAAGCTTTTGTCCCATTTTTCTCAACAATTCCATCATTATCAGTATCTATCCACCCACCATCTTTTAATATTTCTTTTGCTTTTTCAGGATTAGAATCAGGTAATTTAGCTTCTTCATTAAACCAAGGTAATTTATCTACACCTGTAAAATCAGGATCCCCATAACCTGAAAACACTTCATCAACTAATTTTTGTCTATTTAAACCTGTATACATTGCTTTTCTAATGGCAATATCAGACGTGACATTATTTCCCTTTGCAAATCCTTCATCTGTTTTTTCACCACTATCATTATTAAATGGCAGGGTTATATATCTAGAATCATATGAAGGTAAACCTTTTAGTTCCATCCCATCAACAGATTGATTACCATAAATTGTAGGTACTGCAGCTATATCCACTTCCCCTCTTTTTGCAGCTGCAAATGCAGCATCATTTTCATAGTATAATATTGTTAATTTCTTAAATGCTGGTTTTTTACCATAATAATGTTCATTTAGTTCAAAAATAGCTTGTTGACCTTTATCCCATTGAACTAATTTATACGGACCAGAACCAATTGGTTTTGTACCGTATGTAGTATTATCATAGTAATAATGAGGAACAATAGGTTGCCTTGCAAGAGTAAATAAAAACTCTGCTTTTGGTTGTTTTAATGTTACTTTAACCGCAGTATCATTCATAGCTTCAGCTTTTTCAAATTCATCATAAAATAAATATCCTTCTGATTTAGCGGCTGTGTTAAAACTGAATGCTACATCTTCAGCAGTAACTTTTTTACCATCACTAAACTTAGCATCATCCCTTATTGTAGCTACCCATGTTTTACTATCTTCTGTTGTGTATCCAGTTCCCAAATCATCTACTATACTTCTATTGTTATCAAATTTAAATAAAGAACTTTGAATTAAAGGCTCACCATTATAAGCCCAACCATACATAGGATCAAACCCGCTTTCAAGTTCTCCACCATGTCCAGTAGCAGCAACAACTAATTCATCAGGATTTCTTGTAGTGGATGGTCCGTTAAATAACGTTGCTACACCAATAACTGCAATTATTATAACAACTGCAATAATTGCCAATTTCTTTTTATCCATACTAAATTACTCCATATAATTTAATGTAAAAAGTATTACAATATATACAATTAATTAATAAAAAAGTAATACTTAATGTTTATAAAATATTAAATGTTATATTGTTAATTATCCTAATATAAATACTTTATGGTTGATTTTTAGTCAACTGCATTTTATCCAGCAGACTTCAAATTTGATTCTACATCACAACAAGGTTTAAATATATTATTGATCTTATTTTTTAATTAAATGAAAATCGAAAATATTCCCATCACTGTTAAAAAAAATATAAAACACATGTACATACGTATTTTACCTCCAAATGGAGAAGTTAAAGTATCTGCACCATTATCTATCCCAGATGAAGAAATAGTTAAGTTTATTAATTCGAAAAAGGAATGGATTTTGAAAAAGCAAAAGTACATTCTTGAAAATGATATTGAACCTCCCTTAAAATACGATAATGGTGAAAAACATTATGTTTGGGGCGAGGAATTTAACTTGCAGTTAATTTCAAACTCTGCTGTTAAACAAGTATTAATTGACAGAGAAAAATCAATTCTTTACCTTCCAATTTCAAAAAAAAGCACTATTGAGAAAAGGAAAAATATCTTAGATGAATTTTATCGAAAAGAGCTGAAATCAGCTATTCCGAATGTGTTAACTAAATGCACAAAAATTGTTGGAAGAAAACCTAAAGATGTTGGTGTTCGCAAAATGAAAAACTGGGGAAACTGTAAACAAGATGGTGGAATTACATTAAGTTTAAATCTTGCAAAAAAAGACCCTGAATGTTTAGAATATGTAATGATACATGAATTATGCCACCTGATAGAATTCAATCATGGCCAAAATTTTAAAAAATTAATGGACAAAAATTGTCCAAATTGGAAAGTCTCCCGAGAGAGCAGTTGAAAAGTATTTTTCATTCTAAGTAAAACATCTTTCAGTAAGGGTTAACATATTCCCAAACTTCCTCAAAACTAGTTTCAACACCAATCTTCTTATATTCTCTTACAAGTGTTTTAATGTCTCTTTCAAGTAATTCTTTTGAAATTGGGTTATCTAACACTACTGATTGTGAAACATCAATGATTACAGGTTTTTCATCTAAATTTAAGATATTATAATTTGATAAATCACCATGCACTAGTTTTGCATCATTTACAAATCGTTTTAATTCAACAAGTAAAATATTCCAAAATTCGTCTGGATTTTGTGGGGGTTGGTTTTTAACAGGTTGGGCGGGATTGCCTTTTTTATCTCCAATAAATTCAATTAATAAAACATTATTTGCACAGGTTATTGGTTTTGGAACATTAACTCCTGCATTATATAATCTTGTTAAGTTTTTAAACTCTTTTGTAACCCAAGAATAGATGATTTTTCTTTTATTTTTAGTTTTGACATTAAATCTCGGATCGCATTTAAGATAATAATCCATTTTTTTAAAATCAGAGGTTGCAATTCTATAAATTTTAACTGCAACAAATTTTTCATCATCAGTTATGCCCGTAAGCACATTAGCTTCTTTACCCGTACTTATAGCACCATTTAAAATATCAATATGGCCTTGATTAGCTAATTTGTATAGTGTTTCTAATGTAATTTTATCAAAAATTTCATTTCCGGTTTTTCTCTCAGAATTATCCTTTCTTCTTTTTTCGGAATGAATTTTTTCATGTTTTGCATCTGCTTTAGCTATTTTTGAATCCATTAAAATCAAAAAAATAGGTGAAGAGACTACATTTTTAAGTAGCCTTTTCTTTCAAGCCAGTTGGACTCGGTTTTTGTGTATCTCCAGATAACATCTGCTTTTTCATCAGATTGGAAATCCCACGGTTTAACTAGAATAACATCTCCTTCACGAATCCAAATACGTTTCTTCATTTTTCCAGGAATTCTGGTCATTCTAATGTTTCCATCAGAACAACGGACTTTTAATTTTCCGTGTCCCATAATTTGTTCAACTATTCCAGGTATTTCACCTTTTTTAGGGGTTCTTACTCTTCTATATTCTTGTTGTTGGTTATTATTCGGTTTTGACAAATACTCTCCTCCAATATTATAATAATGTACTTCTATCGATAAGATTAAGTTATTTATATTTATATTAATATACTATATATTAATTTATTGGATTTTACTATTTTAGTGGTTATTATGGGAACTGAATTTTTAAAAATTAAAGAATGTGATGAAGCTATTGACATTATTCAAAAATTATTTGATGAGAATTTAAAAGCAGAAAGTGAGGAAGTCTCTGTTGATGAAGCTTATGGCAGGATATTATTTGAAGACGTTTATTCTAAAATGGATTTCCCTCCATTTGACAAAGCATTGAAGGATGGTTTTGCAATCATTTCCAGTGACAGTTTTGGCGCATCTGAAGAATCACCAAATACTTTGGAAGTTATTGACTTTTTAGAAGCTGGGGCGACAACTGATAAGAAAGTCGAAAAAGGCAAATGTATTGAAATCAGCACTGGTGCTGCAATGCCTGAAGGTGCCGATGCAGTTGTTATGGTAGAATATGCGGAAAAAATGGATGGTAAAGTTAATTTATTGACCACTGCGACTCCTAGCCAAGAGGTTGCTAAAAAAGGATCTGATATTGGGGAATCTAAATTAATCCTTGAGAAAGGAGATTTCTTAAATCCTGGCAAAATCGGAGTTTTACTTTCACAAGGATTTGAAACAATTGAAGTTTATAAAAAACCTAGTGTGGGCATACTTTCATCTGGAAACGAAATTACTCTTCAAGGAGAGAGACTGGAATATGGTAAAATTTATGATGTAAATGGAGGAATGATTAAAAACGATGCAATTTCCTGCGGTTCCGATGCACATTTTTTAGGAGTTATGAGGGACAACTATGATGAAGTAAAAGAAAAGATAGAGGAGTCTCTAAAAGAAGTTGATATTTTGTTCTGTTCTGGAGGAACTTCTGCTGGTTTAGGAGATGTTTTAAAACATGTGCTTGATGAATTAGGCGAAGTTTACGTTCATGGAATATCTGTTCAACCGGGAAAACCGACTATTGTAGGGGTTATTGACGGCAAAATTGTTATGGGGCTACCGGGCAATCCAGTTTCAGCATTGATGATCTTTAATGCATTTGTAGCTGAACCTTTAACAAAATTGGCTGGAATTGATAAGGACTTTGAATTAAATGTTGTTAAAGGTAAAATCACTAAAAGAATCCACTCACAAGTTGGAAGGATGCAATACCAATTAGTTAAAGTCGATGGAGATAATATACAACCAATATTTAAAGATTCGGGAGCAATATTTTCATTGTCCACAGCTGATGGGTATGTGAAAATTCTAAAACTGGTTGAACTTGTTGATGAAGGAGAAGAAGTAGAAGTTTATTTATTTAGTTAGATTTCTAAAGTCGAAGTTAGTAAAAATTTAAATATTTCCACCACCTATAGTATAAACTATAGAGGTGAAAACCATCATGAAAAACATAACCGAAGACATTTACTATACTAACTTCCTAAACTCCAAAAACTTAAGTGGATCAAGCAAAGCAAATTACTACAAAACACTAACCAAATTCACAAAAGCATTAAACACTACACTAGAAGAAATAATAATCACCTGCAAAAACCAACAATCCATAGTAACAGAAAAAATCATAAGTCATGGTACAGATGACGACGGCAACCAGATAATAGAAAAAAGAATAACCCACTTTGATATTAACAGTCCTAACTCAAAAATAAAACAATACTTCGATGGGTATATTGAATTCTGTGAAAAAAGAGGAAACAGTACAAATACAATTGTTGCAGATTTGGACCTTATCAAAACTTTCCTCAAATACTATTCAGTTGAATACCCAAAAACAAATATGAAAAGAACACCACCAAAATGGTATTTACTCACAAAAGAAGATATTAAATTCGTCATTGATGATTCCTCCCTCGCACATAAAATATTAATCAGCACATTAAAAGACAGCGGATTAAGATTAACAGATGCATTACAATTAACCATCGATGACTTCATGACAGGAACAAAAGAATATCATGACTTTGTTGATGTAAATGAATTCATAGATAATGCACCTGAAGACATGATATGTGTCCTGGAACTAACACCACATAAAACTAAAAGATTCAATGTATCATGCATTACAGGAATAGGGCCTGAAACATGCAACTTGATTCTGCAGAACCTACGCAAACTCAAAAATGAATACTTGCCTTATGTTAATAAGAAAAAAGGATTAAATTTAACAATGTCTAAATCAGATGCTCTGTTTGGAAATAAAAGAAAATATTTCAAAGGACCTATGAAAGTTCAATCAGTAGCAGATATATTTGCTAGGAAAAATAAGAAACTACGAAAATATCGTATCAGTAAAATTGATGAAGCAATATCTAATGGAGAGTTATCAATTGAAGATAGGCAAAAAAAGATAGATAAAATACCGAAATTTCATGCTCATGCTTTAAGAAAATTCTTCCAGACAACTATTGCAAGAACATGTGGTAATTTAAGAATATGTACTATTATGGAGGGTCATGTTGCACCGGTGAAAACAGATCCTTCATATATTCAGATAGGTGTTGATGAAGTAAAAGAGGCGTACTTATCTGCATTGCCGGATTTAAGTCTTGAGAATATTGAGACAAAAGTTTACACTTCTGAAGTAAGGAGGGAAATGGAGGCTAAAATTGATAGTCTTGAAAAGGAAAATGAGGCATTGAAACAGGAAAAGGATATGGAAGTTAATGCTTTGTGGGATGAGATTAATAATATTCGTGCACGTCAAAATGCATGGGATGAACTAAAGGAAAGGTGATGTAATGAATGAAAAAAGAATTATGATAGGTGACCCATGGAATAATACTTGTATGGGTAAACAAGATGCGATTGATTTATTTGAAGATATCCCAAATGATGTTGATAAGATTATCTTTGATTTTGGGAATATTTTATATGTGGGATTTTTATTTGTTAAAGAATATTTTAATTTAAAAGAGTCTATTGATGTTAATATTAGTGAAATTAATGTTTGGGATAGGGTTCAAGAAACTTTTGACATGGTTGAAGAATTTGGAGTTACTATTAGTGATGAGAAGTTAATTCAAAAGTTCATTGATTATGATTAAAATTAATTATTTTTTTTTAATTATAATTTTTGAGAATTTTTTTAGTAAAATTTATATGTGTCATGAATTATAATTATAAAATAATTATAATTCAATTTTTTGGATATAGGGTGATTTATATGGAAAAGGGTATTCGTTTGGATGAAAATTTTATTAGTCAAGTCATTTTTAGAATTGAATTCCAAACTATTAAAGAATTGGTGGGTACTGATAAATTTATAGTTAAAGATTTCGCTAATAAAATTTCAAATGTTTTTCCAGTTTTAGAAGTCATCCCTCATAATAAAATTAATTTGGATATTGATATTAATTCTGGTCAACCTCGCAGAATTACTCGTGAAGGAGAGCTAGTTTGGATATTTAAAACTCAAGACCATAAAAAAAGTGTTACATTAACTGCTAATGATTTAGTTTTAGAATATAGAGAAAAAGCATATTCAGGGTTTTCAGATTTTTTAGATGAAATCTTATTACTTATGGATGCTTTTAATCAGTTTGATTATCGGAAATTAAACTTTTTAGGATTAAGGTATATTAATCAAGTTACAGATAAAAATGTTAATAATAATGTTTCTGAATTTTTTAGTCCTGATTTAACAAATATGGCAATTATTAATAATCTTGAGAAAAATGAGGAAAATTTGGTTCAAATATTCACTAAAGTAAATTTTAAAAAAGATGATTATTTAATGACTATGCAATATGGGTTATTTAATCCAAGTTTTCCTAATGAGAATGCAGATAAAATATTTATATTAGATTTTGATTGTGTTCTTCATAATATTAATTATATTGATGAGATTAAAGATAATTTAATTGACATGAATCATTTGATTTTTGATAAGTTTGATTATTCTATTACTTCTAAGTTTGAAAAAATTATTAAAGGAGAATGAATGGTTATGAGTCCTCCAGAAATTAATTATGATGAATCAACTGAGATGTATGTTACCTCACCTGCTAGTTTAAATGATAATTATTTTGAATCAAATCCCATTTCTTATTTAAAATATTTTGAATCATTTGAATTTAAATTTAATGAATTATCTAATAATTTTAATTTAATTAATCCAAAAGAAATTCATGAATTTATTTTATTACATGATGATTTATTTGATTATTTAAATGAACTTAAAAATTTACTTCAATTATCTTTTAAAAACAATGATTTTTGTATTGAATTCTCTATAGATCCTGAGGATTCATTGTTAAATCAATTAGTTATTTATATTAATAGTAATGATTCTTCTTTTGATAGTGATTGGGAGTTATTAAGAAAAGTTAATAAAAAAATTAGGTCTTTTGATAAATTTCCAAGTTCTTTGAAAAAATTAGTTTCTGTGGATTTGTGGTAAATATGGTTTTTAAGTGGAAAAAGTTTTATGATGTGGGACTTTTTTTATTGGATCATTCTGATGAAGAGGAGTATCAGCGTTCTGGTATTGGACGTTTATATTATGCATGTTTTGGTGAATCTAGGGATTATTATGAAAAAGCTTTTTTAAAAACCTTGCCGTCTAGCAATGCTCATTCTATATTAATTAATGCTTTAGAAGATTCTGGGTATGATGAGGAGCGGGAATTGGGTGAGTATCTTCGTAAGTTAAGGAATTTGAGGAATCGTGCTGATTATGAATTAAGTTTGCGTCCTAATGATGTTAGGAATTCTAAGAATAATGCTGAGTTGATTTTGGATATTTTGAATGAATTTAATATTCATCCTGTAAGGCCTATTTTGAATGGTTAATTTTCACTGTTTTTTTTTATCTTGGTTATTGTAATATTTTTTTTACATTAATGTTTTTTTTAGTAGTTTGTACTGTTTTTTTGTGAATTGTATGAGTTATCAATTTTTGTTGTTTTTTGTTAAACAGTGAAATTTAAAATACGGTGTTTTATTTTTTGGTGCTAAACAATTATAGATAATTGTATTATATTATTATATTGTTGTTCATTTTAGGTGTATAATAATATTTAAATAGTTAAACAATCTAATATTAACTTGACATATGTAGAATATTTTGGGGATGATGTCCTTGTCATAAGTGGTGGGGATTCTTTATGGTGTGGAGGGGTTATGTTTTATATATGTTGAAAAACAGAAATATTGAATGTAATATTCGTAGTAAAAGATAGTTCAAACGTTCCTGGCCGAACTCACTATCTTAAACTACATGTTACCAAAAACAAGTTAACCGACAAGGATAAAATGAATTGTAGTAACGATTATAATATATGTGTTAAATGCTTTATAAGTTTTTCTTATTTAGTTCCAGTCGAAATGGAGAGTTGTGAGCAGTTTAACTGCCTTAGCTATGCTAAGAAATAAATACAACTTAAACACATTAATAAAAAAATTTAAAAAAAATACTACTTATTTTCATTTACAAAATCTTGAATTAGTTCTGCAAGTATATCTTTTACTGATTTATCTTGCTTTAATGCAATAATCTTTAATTCTTGTTTTAAATCCTTGTCGATACTAAATGTCATTGTAGTTTCAACCATGATATCTAACCTCACTTGTTTTTGTGATATGCATTATTATTTGTTGGAACTTGTATATATTATTATTGTACATAAATTAACCTTTATTTACAACAACATTTATATACTACTTCCACTAATATTACATAACTTGAAGATACATAACCTGGCCGTTATTGTAACTTCATATAAAACCGACAAGGTGAATTGAAAATGACTGAAAATATTGAAAATACTGAAAAAATAAAAATCAAAGAAATACTCGAAGAACTACACTATCTCCGAGAACAAAACACAAAACTCGAAGCCAACAACAAAATACTCGGCAATGAGTTAACTTATTTTAAAGAACAAACCGCAGAACTCGAAGACCTACTAAACAACCTACCAAAAAAATACATCCACCAAGTAGATGAATCAAGCATAATAAACCTTGAAGATCTAGTAATCAGTTTAGCGGAATTAGGTGACTTCACTGTATATGAAGTGTTAGGTTACAATGATGAGTTTGAAGGCTACATTATGGAGTTAAACAATAACTCCTTTTTAAAAGCGGAACTCGCAGCAGAACAATACGAAAATGAAATCTGCAACGCAATGGCAAGTTATGGAGATGATATTTAATGTCATCCCATAACCCTATTTTTTTAAAACCAGACATGATAGTTGACATTGACGGTAAAAAATTCACCGCAGCCGAACTCAAAGAGCATGTAATCGATAGTGTACTCTACCGTAAACACCTCAAAGAGTTAATGGCAAAACAATCCCAATAACTAGGAGGGGATACCGTATGGCTTTCACTGAAGTAAACAAAGCACCCACTCAAAGCGAAATTAATCAACTCAAAAGACAATACCGTAACCTTGAAAAAGAATACGATGAGTTAAAATACCAATACTTAGATGCAATCGGAGCAGAAGACTTTGAAGTATTAACTCCTGAAGACTTCCTTAAACTCAAAGAAGTGTACATACTCAAGAAGAACCTTTACTGGAAAATCCATAATATGGAAAATCCAGATGATCATGCTACTGAAAAAGCATACAGATTCTTGAATAGTATGCATCATAATGACCAATTCGATTTTCTAATGAAACATGGTTTAACAACTCATGAGTTAATCCGCATGATTGAAAAAAATCCTGATTATCTTGAAGAGGTGACAGCATGAGCAGCAGTATAGGTAACTGTATTGAATGCCCAATTTGTGGCCAAGAAGAAGGTTTCATCTGCAGATTAGACGGTGATTTTTACACTACTGGAGAATATGCACGTATCAGGAATGACTACGAAATACATGGTGTAACCTTTAATCAAAAGGTGGATAGTGTTAAAGATTCATTAGATATTAACACTATCCGAATTCTTAAAGCACTTATCTGTGATTCTAATACTTTTGATTACATGACAGAACTGGAAATAATCAGAGTATTAGATGAGATAAATTCACAGTTATCAAAAATTGATAACAAAACTGGAACCAACCGGTTTCAATCAATTAATTCCTACCATAGTGGAGATGATGCAAAATGATTAACAATATCATCTCCATACTATCTCTACTCCTGATTCCACTAATCAGAGAAACACAGGATGATAAAAGCACAATATTAAATCCAAGATATAGTAATGAGCAAAAACATCATCAAACAATGATTCAATTGAATCAATTCTGCCATAGGAACTTTTATGTTATTTGCGTAGCAGCTATTATCATTCTCCTGTTAGTTTTCATATTATTCTGCTTTTGGATTGTTGGAGTTTCCAGTGTGGAATCAGGAACATTCTATAATCATATGGAGGCGATAATATGAGTGAAGATTACGGTAACCGTACACGTATTAACCCTCGCATTGATAAGAATCTGGTTGATTTAATGAAAACCCATGTCTGCGGATTAACTGGTATCAGTCAACAGGACTGGATAGCAGAAGCCATTGCAGAAAAACTGGGTGTACCATTAAATCCTAACCATATGTTGGACGAAGAGTATTACATTAATCTTGAAATACAGAAATTGGAGAATTGTATTGAAAGGTTAACTGAAAAGAAAAAACGATTGGAGGAAAACCAAAAATGATCTACATTGTAAATGGATTCAGTAACGGAATGTTCATCGACCCCCGTATCAAAAGGATAGATGAACCATTATCCAAGCAGGAATTCATTGAAAAAGTATTAAACACTAAATGGAAATCCGCCATAGGTCATAAGCAAATGGCGGATTGTCTAACAAAGTTTTGTGGAGTAACTATTCCACATGACCGTATTAACTTGAATATTAGCTATGACGATGTATTACTACTCGTATCATTGAAAGGTCGTTTACCGGAACATCCGAGCTACGTAGACTACAAAAACAGACTAATGTTCAGTCTGGTAAGATTTGAAAAACAAACATTGAAAGATATTGAAAAATCACAGAAAATTTTAAAAGAAATAACTATGGAGGCATAAGTGTATGGCATTAAAAGAAGTTGAAAAAGGACCATCTGAAGACAGATACTGGAAACCGGCAGAAGTAGGTAACTACGCCGAAGGATATTTATACAGATTTGATAAAGGAGATTACGGAAAACAGATCACTCTTTACAAAGGGTATGATGAAGACGAAGGTGAATATATTCTTCAGACTTTACCTGCACATGCAGATCTCAAAAGAACTTATGTTAATTTGGAAATGGATGTATTTACACGTGTTGAAGTTGTTGAGATTATTCCTCCTAAATCTAAAACTGGTAATCCTAAATTTATTTATAAAGTATTGCAGGATGATGAGGATAAGATGGAGTTTCCAACACCAATTGATGAAAGGTGATTCTAATGAGTGATGGTGAATTAACTGTTGTGGATAATTCCACAACACCTCAATCTATTGATTTAATTAAAAATGAGTCAATGATTAAAGCTGAGAATACTCAGGCATTGGCTGTTGTTAATGAAGTGTTGAATAATAAACCAAATCCAGTAATGGTTAATGGTAAAAGACACTTAGAGTATGAAGACTGGATAGCACTTGGCAATGCATTTGGTTTGGATGTTATGACTGGAGATGCAGAACCAGTTGAAGTATTTGAAGCAAAAGGATTTAAAGCCAAAGCAAAATTAATCCGTATAAGTGATGGAACCATTATAGGTGGTGCGGAAGCATACTGCTTAGACAATGAACAAAACTGGTTAAACCGTGACTACTTCCAGATGGCCAGTATGGCGCAAACACGTGCAGGAAGTAAAACATTAAGTAATGCTTTAAGAGGTATTGTTGCTTTGCATAAAAGTTTAAGCGGAACTCCGGCTGAAGAAATGATGGAGGATACATCTGCCCAAAAACCAAATAAGCCTGAAGCACCTTCCAAGTCACCTGCTCCAAAACCTAAAACTGCAGGGAAAACTAGTAATTTAGGTAATAAACCTAAAGCACCATCAATTGATGATGAAGCTATCGAAGTAAATGCAACTGAAATAGTGACAGAAGACTTATCCGGTGATAAACCAAGTATGAGTTTCAAAGACATGTGTGACAATAACAAATTCTTAAACATGGCAGTTAAAGAATTACAAGCTAATGAAGTTATTGTTAATCATGCAAGTATTAAAAACAAATTACTTGATTTACTCGACATGGGAAAAATCACTGAATCAGAATATAATGAAGCAAAAGAATTACTGGAGTAAAAAATGAGTAAAGCAGCAAGTACTGAAACCTATAGGAGTTTACCAGATAACAGGATTAATGAAATAGTTACCTTTTTATCTGATATTCCTTATTCAGAAGAGCAAAAAACAGAAGATATCTTACCTTATATTGCTCAATGGCTCTATAATAACTATGTTAATATAGAGTCTACTTGCTCTATAATTAGCGAAATAATTAACATAACACCTATTGAAGAAAAAATAACCAATATCTATGATGGAGTAACTGCACCATTGCCGGTTAAATCACATTTACAGAAATACTTAACTCCACATGAATTTAAAGAGTTAAAAACCATTATTGAACCTCGTAAATATACTGATATTGTTGAAGGTAAAATTGATGACAGTACTAACATTATCACTAATTTTAAATTCAAACAAGTATTGCAGGAAAAAATCAGTTTCAAACGTAATGGTGAAACCGACAGTAAATTCACACCGGTAATTGAAGCAGTACCTCATGAATTAATTATCTATGACCCATTATTATTAGATCAACCACGGAGTTTCAAGATTAAATGGGCCACTCATTTATCTGATAAAATGTTCACCACCACTGGTGATGGTAGTGGTGCAACCATTAATGAAATCAGCAATTACTTAATGGATGCAGGATATTCACATAATCCAGGACTGGTTCCGGGTGCAGTTTCATGCATGATTAACAGTATGATTGAAGCAGGTCTTGCTGAAATTAAACAGGATATTGATAATCCTGGAGTGTATTATAATGTTGAAGATGATAAGGTTACTGTGGTTAAAAAAAATGTACGTGTGCCTTCACGTGAAGAGATGGCTCGTACTGCTAAATCATTACATGAATTATCATTATATTATAAAGGCCATGAATCTACTTTGGCTACTGTCTTGAAATGGTGTTTAATGGCAGAGTTCAGTTATGCAATGAAACAAGCAGGAAATGATATGGAATGGTTATACTTAAAGGGCACAAGTCAATCAGGTAAAACCACTTTAGCTCGTATTGGATTGTTTATTCATGATGAACCTAATACTGAGGTTAATGATATTGGGGGTTCAAGTATAGATACTGTTGCTCGTCTTGGAGCAGTTGTTAGTAAATCCTGTGACCCGGTTATTGTTAATGAACCTGCAAGTGTTTTTAATCGTAAATCTATTAAGGAAATGATTAAATTATGTGTTCAATCAACAACTGCAAGAGCCAGATATAGTGGGGGTCATTACAAAGGAATACCGGCATTTGCACCTATATTATTCACTGCAAACATGTATCTCCCTGAGGATGATGCGATTATTAACCGTATGCATGTAATTACATTCAGTTATAATCAGCGTAAAACTGATTTTGAGAAAAAAGAATTTGAGAATAAATTTCATGTGAAATCTCCTCATTTATCTCATTTGAAAAGTTTAGGTTTCCTGGGGGAATATGCTATTCAGTATATAGTTACCAGTCCTGGTTTATTATTGGATGATTGGAAAAGTACGGCAGATAAAATAATTGGCCAATTTTTCTTTGAGATGGGTAGTGAAGTACCTGAATGGTTAACCACATGGGAGGAATCTGAAACCATTGGTGATTTGGATGATACTCAACGTGAAGATATACGAAATTTTTTTGTTTCTGAATTTAACAATGCACGTAAAAAAATCAATGTTTATGATTCGTATGGTGATAGATCCACTCAGACTTTAGATGTTAATGCTGCTACTACCAGTGATGATTTCACTAATATTAATTGGAGTATTGTTAATAATCGTTTGTTGACATGGGCTATTCCGTTTACTAGTCGGAATGGTACTAAGTATATTTGTTTGACTCAGGGTTTGCGTAAAACATTGGGTGATCATTTAGATTTTTGTGCCGATTTAAAAAGTATTGGTGAATTATTGGGATGGAATGTGAAGAATACTAGATTTGGTAAATCTAAAACTATGAAAGTGATTAAGATTAACTTTGATGAGTTTATGGAGTTCTTATATCCTAATATTAGTTTAATGGAGGATGGAGAGTAATGTTACTTTTGTTACCTGTTTGTTACTTTTAGCTCAGGTAACAAATTAGAGCTTTTTTCGTGCTTTAATCATATGTTTTAAGGATTTTCCTTTGACTTTGATTTTTGTTACCTGGTCATGGTAGGGACCCCCTACTATTTATGAAAAAGTTTGTGAAAGTCCAAGTAACAAAGTAACAAAGTAACAAAAAAAACTCAAAAGTTTGTGAAAGTCCAAGTAACAAAGTAACAAAGTAACAAAAAAATATGGAGAAAAATAAAATGCTGAAAAAAATTATTGATTACAACACATGCTACTACAGCCCAGGAACAGATAAACACTCCTGCTGCACACACCAACACTACTGCATATTCAATCCCAATAGGATAGAATTGGAAAATCAAATCAATAATTTATCAAACGAATTACATTCACATATACAAGCATTCAATGCTCTAAAACACGGAAGAAATTATACAAATGCTAATTATAGGCAAACAAAAGAAGCAATTAAATTATTAAATGAAGATTTAAACAATCTAAGAGAATTCGAGAAAAAAATAAAAAACGAGGAGGTAAAAGGTTATGGAAAACAATAAATGGGAAAATTACCATTACTGGAGTTTTAAAAACAAATACTCTCCACGACCTGAACAAATCAAAATTATTGATGAAATACGGGAAGCCATGGAAATGGGATTCAAAAATATTATCCTTGAGGCCGGAACAGGAATCGGGAAATCCGCTATAGCAACAACAATAGCCAATATGGTTAATGACAGCTACATCTGCACAATGACCAATCAACTACAATCACAATACCTCGATGATTTCGCAAACATGCTAACAGAAATCAAAGGCAGAAGCAATTACACTTGTAATTATGGAGGCTATTGTGATAATTGTCAAATGGAAATAGAAAACGAATCCAAATGCAGTGACTGTGAATACATATGGGCCTTACGACATGCATTAGAATCAACTAACATCATAACAAATTATGACTACCTATTCTATGCAGGAGCATATGCCGGACTATTCCAAACCAGAGATTTATTAATATTAGATGAAACGCATAATTTTGAGAAAAAAATAATGAATCTGGTAAGCACCACATTAAACCGAAAAACCATTATTAAAAAATATGGTTTTGATATATTTGAACCAATACGAAAAGGAGCTACACTTAAAAGCATTAATAGTTATGGTTACTGGGTTAATATACTTGAAAAACTAATAAGTGCGGTTAAATCTCGTTTTCCACGTAATGAAAAAGAAGCCAAACAAAACGAAAGATTAGTTAAAAGATATGGTTTATTAATTAATCAGTTAACCAATGACAAATGGGTTATTGACTTACCCACTAAAAAAGAAATATTAGCCGACTCTGATTATAATACTGGTTTGAAAGTTGAATTCAAACCTATTATGATAAAAGATTATACTGAAACATTACTTCAATTCGGATCAACTCGTTTATTCCTGACAGGAACACTTGGAGATAAAAATAAATTTTGTAATTGGATTGGAATAGATCCAACTGAAACTTATTATATTTATCAGAAAAGCCCATTTCCTGTAGAGCATAGGCCTATACTGAAAGAGTATATTAAAAGTATGAGTGGTTTTAATCCGAATAGGGTACCGAAGTGGAAGGATAATAAAGTCTTGGATAAGATTAAAGAAATCATTAGTAAACACATGTTTGAAAAAGGTGTTATACATACATCAAGTAATCAACAAGCATGGTGGATTAAAAAAAGCCTCAATAATCGAAATATTTGGGTTGCACAGGGAGCATCACGTGAAGAAACTATTAACCGTTTTGAAAAAACAAACCGTCCAGTAATATTAATAGGTGCTGGAATTAAAGACGGGGTGGATTTCAAAGGAGATAAATGCCGTTATCAAATACTATTTAAAATGCCGTTCCCAAGCTTAGCATCAACCCAGATTAATATTCGTAAACATTATGATAAAGTATGGTATGCTTATCAAACAATCATGCCATTAATGCAAGCATATGGTCGTGGAATACGTGACATGTCTGATTATTGTACAACTTATGTATTGGACAAGGATTTTGACCGTCTGGTACGTGATTATAATTACTTATTTAATGAGTATTTCCTTGAAGCAATTCAGGGTTATGTGAAACCTAGACCATTATCTCGACCTGTTAAAGCAAAAGGAGGAAAATAAAAATGAGTAATTTAAATGAAAAAGACATCGCAAATGAAGCAAAAGAAAGGAAACCATTAATTCAGAATAAAGGTTTACCAGATAAATTAGTTAACAATAATGGTGATGTTTCACCAGTCACAACATTAACTATTATGATTAATAATAAGCAAGATAAGTTAATGGAATTGGAAAAAGCAATTGATAAAGAATTGGACTTGGAATTAACTTATTTGCATAAGGCTAATGAATGGAGATTATCTCCAGATAAGATTAAAGAAAAAGAAGGTTTAAGTAAATTACCTACTGAAAAACAAATAACTGCTTTCGTGGAAACATTTTTAAGAAATGATTATGATGCCTGGAGAACAGCAAAAGCCAATACTAGTTTGATTCGTCAACAATTAGACTTAATCAATGACCACATTAAGCTTGAAAAATATGCTATCCGCTTGGAGTTGAATAAAGAATGATTAGTTTCTGGAGTATAATCACATGTATTATACTCTTATTTTTATTATTAATATTAATAAGAGGGGAGAATCAATGATTAAAGAAATAAAAGATTGCAATAAGTATAAAAGTAGATTAAACACTGTATTATCTGAATTAGAACCATTAGAAGATGGTGTTGATTGTGATTACAGTTATGTGATTGTTTGTTTACAGCAAGCAACACAGCAATTGGAACGCAGACGAGAACAATTACAAAAAAAAGGTAGAACACTTTGAATATCTATGATTTCATCTACCTATGTTTACCTCCTGTTAATTATTGGAATATTCATAGGAGATATAATTTGGAATTGGTGGCATTAAAATGACAAATATTAATGAAAGATTCATAATATCGGTAGCAAAACTAATGGAAAATGAATCATTACCAAAACCAAAACATAAATCAAAATTCATCTATAATGATGGAGAATTCTTACCCATAATAACCGTAGAGGTGGAAATATGAATGAAGTAAACACTACATTAAGAGAAATCAATGTAACTATAGCATATTACAAAAGGAAAAAACAAGCATGTGAAGAGGCAATCCAAGTATTGGAATCTGAAAAAGAAGAAATCATGAAAAAAATATGATATGATGGATGATTAGAGATGATAATAATTTCATTTTACACGGGTGTTATCTTGGGGGTTATTGTTATGTATTGTTATGATTATTGAAGAAATTTACGTGAATTTAATAAACGTCAGGAACGTTACCGGAAGATGATATAATGGATCAAATTATTGAAGATGTTAAAGCGTATTTAATTACAGTTTATCCATGGTATGTTAGTACTCGGTGTATTCATGATGAAATACCTGATTGTATTCGTCAGGATAAATTGTTAAGGTTATTAAAACAAGAATCTGAAAGGGATAATTATTTACAAGGCATTAAAAGTGGAAGGTCTTGGTTATGGAGATATGAAGGAGGCATATTATCCTTGTAAACTTGATGTATTTGAAATGACTTATAAGGAAGTGGAGTAATTGAATATTGGCATTAAAGTTGATTTGATTTATCCGAAGAACGATTTTTATCTGCAATGGGATTATATCTACTGGTGGCAGATGAAATTTAATATAAATAAAAGTGTAAGTGATGCAATTTGTGAATTAGTAACGGTGGAAGTATGAAACTACATCAAGGTTCGTATCAGAAAATCATGGTTCAGGAACATGACCCGTATCGTTTTGAATTATCGGCATTGCGGGGAAGCGAACAATATCTACTTAATCCATATGAACGGAAGATGTAGAATTGACCGTTGCGGTGGAGTAAGTAAAGTATTACGATTCTAATAATATGAGAATCGTTAATTGCGGTGAATGTGGAATGACTGATGAGCGATATTTATTACATGAAACAAAAGATTATGGAGTTCTTATTGAAGATAAAAAAAGAAAATAAATGTTTGCATTTTATGAGTGATGCTTGTGATGAGTTGAATAAACAAGAAGAAACAATCCAAGAACTTAACAAAGAGAATTATGGGTTACTTGATGGATATGATTCATATAAAGCATTGTACCTTTCTAAAAGTGAAGAAAAAGACAATATAAGTGCTGAATATGATGATTATCAATTTAAAGTCAAGGAAATCTTACAGAAATATTTTGATGAATATCTTAACAAAGAACATAGAGATATATCACCATTGTGTTATGCATCAGAAGTAATAGATGATATTGCAGAGGAATTAGGAGTTGAATTAGAATGAGTTATATGAATGATGATACTGACCCCTTTGGTGTACCTTATTGTACTCGAAATGAGGGATTTGAAGAAGAGGAAAAAGAGTATTCTTTTAAGGGAGTACAAGATTTAAGACTAAAAGAAAATGATTTGAATGTCGAATTGGCAGAAATCAGAAGAGATAAAGAAGAAGCAATAAAACAAATAAAAGGGAGAATGAGAACATATTTAGACCCTTTTGCTAAAATTGAATGTGATGAACACACAAATTGGACTATTATTGTGAAAACATTTAACTTAAGTAAATTAGAACGATTGAAAAAAGATTTTGATTTAGATGATATTCGAGTTGAATGTTGCAAAGTTGAACAACTATCAGGAAAGTATGAGGAGAGAATAAAAATAACATTATTTGTTTAAAATGATGAGTTGATTTAGAATGACTGATATTAAACAGAATGTTCCAACATTAGTAACTGTTAAATTTCAAGTGTTATGTGAATTTGATAATATACCATTAGAAATATTGGAATCTGCTATCAATAATTGTTTAAATGGTAAAATGAATGTTTTAGGGATTCATTTCAGTAGTAGAGGGATAGAATCAGAGAAAAGATTTACTAAATGTTGTCCTAAAATGAGAGATTATGGTGAGGAAATGTCTTGTCAAGAAGTTGAAGATATGTTGAATACTCTCCACGAGGAAAATATTGCATTGAAACAATCCGATAATATCTGCGATTGTGAAACACAAATAATGCAATTAAAAGAAGAAAACAAAGCATTAAAACAACAACTGCAATCAGAACACCAAATGCTCAACAATGCAATCCTACTGGAAAAAACACGAATGGGACAAAATGCATTAAAACAATTCCCTGGGGGATTAAAATAAAAAAATATTACAATGCACACGGATACAGACTCGACAACAAACACGATGCAGAAAAACTAGAAAAACAACTAAACATCCTAAACAACATGCAAAAAATGAATACTCTGACTGAAGAAAAATACGATAAAATATACTCTGAAATAATTCAATTAAAAACAACAGTAAACACATTATTAGATGAAATCAACCACCTTGAACAGGAACTGATAAAATGCAAATCACAATAGACACTCGTGAAAAAAGCAGAATACCATTAGCAACAGCTTACTATAAAAAACAAAGATGTCAAGTAAAAACCGCTGAACTCCCAACCGGAGACTACCTGTTCAATAATAAAGTTGTCATGGAATTCAAAACATGGTCAGATTTCATGAGCAGCATAACAGACGGCAGACTCTGGAATGAAACACAAAAACAAATGGAAAACTACCAGATGCATTTTGTGGTAATTCATGGAACCAACCGTGACTACCTCGAAGCATTCCAACATAATGGTTTAGATCATAAAATGATAACTGGTGCAATAGCAAGACTCAACACCTACACTAAAATCATTCATGGAACACGAACATTAAATGAAACATTCGAATTAATGAGAGTAACAGCAGAAAAATGCCTAGACGATAAAACATTAGTTCGTCAATTCGGAACCAAAAGTGTAAACCCCGCTTTTAATGTTCTTGCATATTGTGTTGATGATATTAGCGGTGAAAGAGCAAAAAACATAGTGAACTTCCTCGGATTAAAAACAATTAATGATATATGCCAGTTAACATATGATGACCTAATTAAAGTTCCAGGTATTGGTGATGTCCTGGCAAATAAAATACTGCATGCGATAAAATGAATGATATTAAGTTCTTATTAAATAAATATGATAAACCAACAAGTGCTGAACGATACACTAAAGAGTATAAGAAAAAATTAAAACAAAAACAAGCAATAAAAAACAGGCATTTATTCTTTATTTCAACCATCTTGCTGAAATTGCAAAAGGGGCGAATAAACTTGGAGTATTGAAAATGGATGTAGACAATCTCGGTCTAATATTTTCCAAAGGCTTTAAACATATTGGCGGTGCAAGTATTTTAATAGTCTCTTCTTTTAATTTTTTTTTTTTTTTTTTCTTTTCTTGACGAATAAATCAAAATTTTGATAAATTTTATTTTTTAACAACGATTTTCACAGTTTTGCTTAATGCTTTGTAATATTTGTTCCCACCATATTTTACTACTGCTTTGAAAGTTCCTTTTTTAGTTAATTTGGTAATTTTAAACATTGCTTTACCTTTACTGTTGGTTTTTGCATTATATGTTTTACCTTTAACTTTTAAAGTAACTTTTGTGTTTTTCATGACTTTTCCTTTGTTGGTTTTTAATGTTACAGTGTATTTTTTGGTTTTTGTTTTAATTTTGAAAGTCTTTTTAGTAGCTGTAAGTTTTGGAGTTGCTTTAGTAACTACAATTTTTGCAGTAGTTGATGATTTAGTATATTTATCTTTTCCTGCAAAGTTAATAGTAGCGGTGTAAGTTTTTGGAACTAAACTTAAAGCTAGTGAAGCTTGACCTTTATTATTTGTAGTTCTAGTATAAGTTTTTCCATTTAACTTAATGCTAATTCTTTGACCTGCTAAAACATTACCATTTTTATCTTTTAAAGTAACAACTAAATATTTACCACCATTATAAACCATGTTTACATTAGAAGCAGTAAGTTTAGTACCAACAGTAGTAGGCACGACAGTAGTATTGTCTTCTGTAGTGTTTCCACCAGTTGCATTAGTGTTGTTTCCACTTGTAGTGTTTCCAGATGTTGTTTCATTAGTTATATTTCCGGTTGTGTTAGTTTCATTGGATTGTGTGAAATTAAAACTAGCAGTAGCATTTGATGCTGAATAATTAGCATTACCAGCAAAAGATGCTTTAATAGTAACTTCACCAGTTAAATTAGGAATAGTAATCTTACCTTCTGAATCAGTAACATCAGAAACAGAATTACCATCACCAATAACATAACTAACCTCAACACCAGAAACAACATTGGAACTATTGTCTTTCACAGTTAAAGAAATAATAACAACACCAAACTCATTAGAAAAAATAGAAACAGAGGTATTCATGGGCACATTAACAGTTCCATTAGTAATATTGCTGGAATTAGTACCATTTGTTTCATTTTCTAAAGTATTATTGTCTTCAGAAGTAGTTTTAAAGGTACAATTTAAAGAATCAAGATATGCAGTTCCACTTCTAGCAAAGATTTCTAACTTTAAAGGTTCGTTTATAGAACTAGTATCATATTCAATATAAGTCCAGTCTGTATCTGTCATGAAAATATTACTAATAATAGTATTTGATTCATTTCCAATATGTGCAATGAGAAAAGTCATAGCTGAAGTTTTATAGAAGAATCCTATTTTATCAATATTAGACCAATCTACCATTTGACTAATACCAGCACCATTATTTAAAACAACACATGATCCATCATAACCATCATCATTAATAGTAACAGTACCTCCATGAGTAGTCCAACCAGACAAATCCTCAAAACCAACAACACCAGTTCCATTAGTAATATTGCTGGAATTAGTACCATTTGTTTCATTTTCTAAAGTATTATTGTCTTCAGAAGTAGTTTTAAAGGTAAAATTTAAAGAATCAAGATATGCAGTTCCCATTGTAGTAATGAATTTTAACTCTAAAGGTTCGTTTATAGAACTAGTATCATATTCAATATAAGTCCAGTCTGTATCTGTCATGAAAATATTACTAATAATATTAATATTTGATTCATTTTCAATAAATGCAAAGAAACTAGTCATAGCTGAAGTTTTATAGAAGAATCCTATTTTATCAATATTAGACCAATCTACCATTTGACTAATACCAGCACCATTATTTAAAACAACACATGATCCATCATAACCATCATCATTAACAGTAACATTACCATGAGTAGTCCAACCATACAAATCCTCAAAACCAACAACACCAGTTTCATTAGATTCATTTTGTGGAGATTCTTTAATAGAATTCTCTTCATCCATAGAACTTTGATTAGAATAATTATCTTCAACAGGATCAGCCACATCTGTGACTTCATTAGAATAATTTTCTTGAAGTTCTAATTCATTATTTAAATTAGCATCTTGAGCTTCATAAATAGGAATAGTCTCCGAAGATACTTCATTTTCTAAATTTAACTCTGCTGATTCATTCAATCCAATATCTGCTGCACTCACTGATGAAATCATTATTAAAAAAATGAATATTAAAAAATAATGCTATATTTTTTCATAAATATCTACGGTACTATAATATAATTAGTATTTGGATAAAACAGTGTACATTTACTAATAAATGATTGTTTAATTAATCCATTTAGATTATTTAAAAATACATAAATTGGTCCATGAGTTGCATTTATAAAATAGGAATTACAGGATATTGCATAATTAACTGTAGGATTTGCAGTTACAATATTATTGAAATACATATTTAAGTAAACAACAGATGGGTGATTCATATCAATTCCGGTTTGAACACCTGTCATTGTATTTCCATATATATTTGCATGCAATTTACCATTAGTTTCATTTTTTTTACCTGCAAATTGCATACCATAAGTAGAATTAGTGATGGTGTTGCCACTTATTGTTCCTTTAAAGTTGCCTCCAAAGAACATTGCATATTGTCCACCAGTAATATTGTTATTTGAAACTACTGAACTTGGCCAATTACTCCATTCAGAATCTGAAAAGGTTTTATGATTTACTAAGGAAATTGCATCTCTAGTAACACCTGAAATTGTATTTCCAGTAATTGTTACATTTTCATAAGTTTTGAATATGTTTATTCCATCTTTTCCACCAGTAATTGTATTATCAGTAATTGCTACATTAAACACATTTGATCCATAGATTGCAGCTTTTTGTGTAGAATTAACAATTATGTTAAATCCAGTAATTGTGAAATTAGATTTTCCAGTAATAGTAAACACATTGTCTGTGCCATTACCATAAATTGTTGCTCCGTTACCATATAATGCCACATTGTCTTTTAAGACTAATGCCATACTTTTATATGTTCCTGGAGTGAAATTAACTACTCCACTACCAGTTGATGCATTAATAATACGTTGATTTATAGTATTTGAATCCATTGAGTCATTTACATCATAACCACGAGTAGTTTGAATTTCATCATAAATTGTATCATCTTCATCTTGAACAGAATCAGATAAAGGCACATCATCAATGACAACATCATCTACTGAGTCATCAATTACATCATCAGCTACAACTTCTGCTGCTGAAACGGATCCAACTGCAAAAATTGCAAGAACCAACATTGCAATTACGATTTTATAGTTTAATCTCATAAATTTTTTCCTCCATAAATTTAATTACAGAGTTCAAACATAAATTAAAAATTAGAGGTTATTATATAATATTTTGTTAATTTGAGATGTTCCTATCTTATTAATTATGAATTATCATTCATTTCACAACGATTCTTTATTAATAAAGGGGGAGAAAAATGATTTAATCATTTTTTTATTCAAATTAATTTTTTTATATTTTAACCTCTATTTTTTTTAATCAATATTTTAAACTCTTTAAAAGTTTTTGATGTGTAAAAATTCACACATCGAATATATTTATATTAATTATATATATTTAAGGATTATGCTTGTTTTTTTTGATTTTCACTCTAATTGCTCCATATTATTAAAACATGACTCTTCGAGGGGGGCAAAACCTACCAAATAATACTAACTAAAATTACAAAAAAAGAAAAATTATTAAAAATAAAATCAAATAAAACAAAACACAAAGATTTCACATAAATAATTAAAGGTTAATTAACGAGTTTTATATCAATGATAATATTAATATATTAATTAAAGATTAGCCAAATTCTAATCTTATTTTTTAATCAATATTTTATTAGCTCTTTTTAATTCGAATTAATGAGAGTAAATTATGAACAAGAAAAAGCATTTGTATCATATTACTGCTTGCATTAGTAATTATACTATCAATTAGTGCGGTTTCAGCTGAAAACGATAATCAGACAATCTGTTGCAGATGAAACTACGTTAAGCACGGAATACAGAGTCAACGGTACCACAACTGATGATATTCAAAGTGCAATCAACAAGGCAAGTGATGGAGATACGGTAAATTTAGGTGAATCCAAGAGTTACAATATTAACACTGATACGATTATAATAACTAAAAGCATCACTTTAAAAGGTGAAAATGTTAATATTACTTCTGGGTCTAGCAATTGTAGAATTCAAATAAGAGGTGACGGAATCAAAATTAATGGAATCACATTCATTAATGCCAAACCGTTGCCGAGTTATATGGGAATTATAGAAGGTCAGGCGATTCAGGTTAGCGGTTCTAGAAATATTGTTATTGACAACTGCAGGTTCATTAACTTTGAAAGCGGTGTGTATTTATCATCAACATCTGATTCAACTATCAGGAATTCATATTTCACAGACACAACCACTCACGTGATTACAAGTGAGATCGGTACAAGGTGGTTAATCTTATGGGTGCCCATAACATCCAGGTAATCAACAATACCTTTGACGGACCGGTACTTGACGGTGTGAGCATTGTATCCACTTCAGGTGATGTATTGGTTGAAAACAACACTTTCATAAACAATGCCTATGCAGTTTTCTACGGAGGTGCATCAACCAAGGGATCAGTTATCAAAAACAACAAATTCATTACCTGCGGTTATCTTGAAACTTCCTATTACAATAATTTAAAACAATGGGAAAACAATACCTATGACAATCTGCCAGTAATAAGCCTTAAAAAATCATCAGATAACCTTGATATCATAAACAATACTTTTGTTCTACGGGAAAATAATCTTTTGATTTATTCTGAAGCTGAAAACGAGGATCATGGGTTTCCTTCAGCAATCGGTTCAATAAACATGACAGGAAACACTGTTGAAACTCTAAACAGTAGTGTCAATCCGGCAAGTGTTACTTTTTACTGGTTGAAGGTGCTTAAAAGTCTTGAGTTGAACCCTACCGATGACATCATTGTTAAAAACAACAATATTGCAGAGGGCATTGAGGTTTTCCATCTGGAGTTTGCTGCAATCGAAACGAATCAAAAGGATTGACGAACCCATATCTGAAACCGATTTCCATCTGGAGTTTGCTGCAATCGAAACAGGTGACAACAGCATCTTGATTCCGAAAGCTAAAACTGATACATACATTACTATCAGTTATGTTAAGGGCGGTCCTGTGATACTTGTTTTAAATGACATTGCAGGTGAGCTGATTATTGGTGAAAAAATCACATACACCCTAAACTCAGGTGACAGTGTGGATGATGAAACCGATATGTACGGTCATGTATACATCAACGGTTTAAGTGGTGAAAATAAGATTACTGCTATAGTTTGCGACACTAAAAATTATAATATTTTATAGAAACTTCCAGAGCCAATTTTCCCAGAAACTTTCATTATCTACTACTTGTTCAAATTTGTTTTTAAAGATAAATTTTAATTGTTCAATGCTTGTTATGAATTTTCTTGATATTTTTGCTTTTATTGTCCTCCAAACTCGTTCTATTGGATTATATTTTGGAGAATATGGAGGTAAATGAATTAAGTCCATATTTAAAATATTGCATAACTCAGTGAAAAAGATAGCATGATGCACACT